>NZ_JAAFZA010000115.1 GCF_015356865.1 Catenulispora pinisilvae | reverse complement strand
CGTCGCTGGAGTCGTCGGCGGCTTCGACCAGCACGATGCTGCACAGCGGGCAGATCGCGGAGGCCATGTCCAGGTCCAGGGACTCCTCAAGGGTCCAGTCGTCGCCGGCCGGTGGGGCCGAGGGCAGCGGGGAGGTCTGGCCGGTCTGGTTGACCTTCTTGAAGTTCCCCGCGGGCAGCCCGGCGGCTGACCGGTATGCGGCTAGGTCGGACGCGGCGTTCGCGTCGTCGTAGGCGTCGACCAGTGCGATGGTCTTGCCGGACCCGTTCGCGGCCGAGGTGGAGGTGAGGTTATAGGCCGACTGCAACTGCGAGGGCCCGTACCCGACACCGGAGGGGATGGCGTTGGGGGAGATCGCCGTGTTGGCGTGGACTCCGTCCCGCTTCAGCGCGAAGCAGGACTGGTGCCCGACGACGATAACCGCCGAACAGGCATGGCTCGAACCCTGATTCGCCTGGGTGACGTCGGGCTGGGAGGCGTGGGCGGAGCCGGCGGCCTCGGCGGCGATCAGGTTCGCGGATGCCGACGGGGACGCGGACGGCGCCGGGGAGGCGGTGGCCCCCGAGGCGACGGCGATGGTCAGCGCGCTGCCCAGGGCGGCGGCTGTTGCCACGCGCGCGGTCGCGCGCAGGCGTGAACTGAGATTCACTGGGGTGGCTTCCCTCTCGGTGTGGGAGGCGTTCGGACGCGGTGTCCGAACGCCCTTCGGCAGGGGACGACGCGACCGATGCCTTGCAGTGATGCGCGAGCCATCTGCGGTGCTGGGCTTGCCAGGTGGGTTCCGCCGCAGGTGACCGGTGCGTCTGGGACCGGCCGTGCCGTTGTGCGCCGTGCTGATTGTGGAAGCTAGCGCCACGCGGAGTAGCGGTCAACGGTTTCTTATGTAAGGCCATGGATGACGACCGACTGCTATCCGTAGTAGCAGTTGGTCTACACCTTCACTGTTGGCCTGGTATTTTGCATCGGGCGATTAGATCCGGTACCGCGTCGACGAGCTTGATTCGTAGTTTCGTTCGAGCCGTCTGCTATGCGGCGTAGTACCTCAAGGCATGGATATACCGGGATCTCGGCCTTGAACCACGGTGATGCGACTGGTGTCGAAAACGCCGCGTGCGGTGGTTTTCGGCCCGATCTCAACGGCCACGAACAACGCCCGCAGCACCGCGGCCCTGCGCTCCTCGGGCAGCCGCCGCCAAGCCGCCGACGCCTTCGGCCCGGTGACCACTCCGTCCAACGCGTGCACGTCCCGCAGGTCGATCTGGCCGTGCCCGGCCCGGAACCCGTCGCGGCCGGCCGGCGGTTCGGCCGGTCCGCGCCGGACGCTGACCGGCCGGTTCGGGTCGATCGAGTCGTTCCGGTCCAGCAGCAGCCCCACGGCCGCCTCGCAGACGAAGTCCTCCAACGAGGCCGCGGCGATGTGCATGGTGCAGGTCCTGGGCAGCGGGCTGTTCAACGAGGCGCAGGCGTACATCCGGTAGTCGCCGACGATCGAGCCGACCATGTGCACGTGGCACCGTCCGCACACGACGAGCCCGGTCAGCAGGTACCGCGCTCGCTGCCGCTGCCCCGCGCTGTTCGCGGCGGCCCGCTGCGCGCGCTCCTTCTGCGCTCTGCGCCAATCCCCGATGTCGACGCACGCTTCCCACCTGCCCGGACGGAGCCCGCCCTCCTCGCGGTCGACGCTGCCCCGGAACACCCGCAGCCCGCAGTACCGCGGCGCCGCCAGGACCCGGTCGATGCCGGTGGTGGTCCAGGTGCTGCCGGTGGAGGTCGGGACGCCGCGGGCGTTCAGGTCCCAGGCGATCGCGCGCAGGCTCTCACCGTCGAGATAGCGTGCGTAGACCTCCCGGACCACGCGGGATTCCTCGGGAATCAGGGCCCGCATTCCCGGCTCGTACCCGTACGCGCGGCGCCCGCCGCCGTGCGGACGTCCGGTCTCGGCGGCCACTTCGTGCGCGGCCCGAGCCGCTTCGGACAGCGCCGAGGCGGTCTGGCTGGACTGCCGCGCCCGGTTCAGGATGGCCGACCGCACCCCGGGATCGTTCAGGTCCACGTCGTCGCCGAAGCCGTGCAGCGTCAACCGGCGTTCCTCGGCCAGCAGCAACAGTTCCACCGCGTCGGCCGGGCGATGCCGGATCAGCGTCGAAGGCCGGAACACCAGAACCGCCTTTGCCCGACCAGCACGGATCGCGGCGAGCAGGCCCCTCCAGCCGGCCCGATCCGTCTCCGGCTGCCAGACCGCACGCTGCCGGTCCGCGAACACCGATTCCGGGCGCACGGTGATCCGCAACGAGGCGGCCAGGGCCCGGCCCCGCCGTTCCTGGGCGTCGACCGGCAGCTGGTCGGCGTCGGTGCGGTGCGGGACACAGCAGTACAACGCCCCGCGTTCGCCCCGCCTCGACCCGGCCATGTCAGAACACGGGGTTGCCGGCGTCGCCGCAGCCGGAAGCGCAGAGGATGCGCCCGGTGCCGGCCGGGGTCCGCGGCCGCCACCGGCGCGATCGCCGGGCAGACGTGGGCACCGAGACCTCCATGAGTAAGACAAGCAACCACCCGGCGGGCGACGGGCGTGATGTGGCGTTGAGCCATACCCTACTTAGGCTTGCCTAAGCGAAGAAGAGCGGCCTCCCCGAGGCTTCGTCGACGCCGGGGAGCGCTCGGCTGGCGCCAGTGGGGGCTTGACGGCACCGCGTCGCGGTGGTCAGATCCGGGAGGTTGGTCGTCTGGACTCAGCATGGTGTGGGGGATGGGGCTGTGGCTAAGCAGGACGCTCGGGACGAGAAGTCCGCACGGGCTCGGGTGGCCGCTGAACGCGAAGCTCAAAAGCGCAAGAGCATGCGGCTCCGCCGGATTTCCGTCCTCGCCGCGGTCGTGGCGGTGATCGGCGTCTCAGTCGGCGTCGGCATCGCGGTGAGTACGGCCTCTACCAAACCGAAGGCCTACACCCCGCCGGCCGACGGCTCCGTGGTCGCCGACAAGTATGCGAACCCGGCGAACAAGGCGACGGCGCTGGCCTACGGTCCGGCGACGGCCCCGCACACCCTGACCATCTTCGAGGACTTCCGGTGCCCCTACTGCAAGGCGCTGGAGACCGGGTCGGCGTCCGTCTACAAGGCTTATGTGGCCAAGGGAACGCTGCGGGTGCTGTTCCACCCGGTGACGCTGATCGACAGCAACGACAACGGCAGCGGCTCGTTGCAGGCCGGCAACGCGGCCGTGTGCGCGGCCACGGCCGGCAAGTTCATCGAGTACCACGACGTGCTGTTCGCCAACCAACCGGACGAGACCACCGACGGCTACAGCGCCACCGCCACGCTGATCGCCTTGGCCAAGCAGGTGCCGGGGCTGGACACACCGGCCTTCGAGTCCTGCGTGACGGCCGGTACCTACAAGGGATTGGTCCAGCAGAACTGGTCGGACTTCAACGCGCTGTCGTTGAAAGGGACCCCGACGCTGATGCTGGACGGCAAGACCCTGACACTGCCGGACAACCTGTGGAAGGCCTCGAAGGACGGCTCGTCGCTGGCCGGTTCGGATCCGGCCGTGCTCCGGCAGGTGCTCCAGGCCGCGGGGCTCCCGGCGTCGTAGTAACCCGAGCGCTCAGACGTCGGCCTCGATCGCGAACGTGTTGCCGTCCGGATCCTGGATCCACGCGATCCGCCCGCCGCCGGCGCGCGCGGTGATTCCGCGCGCGTCGTGCTCGAACTGCTCGTAGCGGACGATCTCGACGCCGGCCGCGGTGAGCTCGTCCACGACCCGCTCGATGTCGTCGACGTACCAGACCGCCAGCGTCGCCGCCGTCTTCCCGGCGGTCACCGACTGGTAGACGTTCAGCGCCGGCCCGCCGCCGGAGCCGTAGATCCGGCTGCCGCCGGCGATGCGGGCACTCGGCCCGGACCACAGGACCGGCAGGCCCAACTTGCCTTCGTAGAACTCGACGGCCTTCTGGATGTCGGACACGGCGATCGAACATCTGAGCTCGTAGTCACTCAAGGGCATGATCCAGGGTCGCACAGTCAGCGCGCCTGGGCCCCGACTACTCCCCGCGCAGCGCCTCCAACACCGGCGCGAAGGCTTCCATCGCCGGCTCCAGCACGGTGAGGTACGTGAACCCGTACCGCTCCCGCTGCGCCCGCACTTGCTCAGCCATCTGCTGGGTCGTGCCGAGCAGCAGGATCGGCAGGTCGAGCGCTTCGTCCTCGGTGAGGTGCGGGACGTTGCCGAGGTGCGGCCGGATCGCGGCACGCCTGTCGTCGGTCGGCACGACGAAGTTGATCAGAAGATTGAGTTCGGCGGGTTCGGCCCGGTCGGCGGCGAACTTGCGATACGTGGCGACGCGCTCGTCCAACTGCTCCGCGCTCAAGGCGCGCGGGGCTCCGCTCGGGTCGCCCGGAGCGGTGGCCGCCCCGGTGAAGGCGACGATATCCGCGTGCCGCGCGGCCAGTTCCAGGACCTTGTTCCCATTGCCGCCGATCAGCAGCGGCGGACGGGGGGCCTGCGCCGGATGCGGCGCGAAGTCCTCGGCGACCGCGAGCCGGTCCAGCTCCTCGATGGTGCGGCGCAGGTGGGCGACCCGCTCGCCGGGCGTGCCGAACGGCAGGTTCGCCTTGTCGTGCTCGGCCTTCACATAGCCGGTGCCCAGCCCCAGCTCCAGCCGGCCTCCGGTGAGCTGGTCCGTGGTCGCGACCTCGCGGGCCAGCAGCGTCGGGTTGAAGAACGCGGCGTTCAGCGTGAACGTCCCCAGCCGCGGCCGCTCGGTGGCCTCGGCGGCGGCGACGAGAGCGGGGAACGGCGCGGGCATCCCGAGATGGTCGGCCACGGCGATCACGTCGTAGCCGAGGGCCTCGGCCCTGCGGCACTTCGCCCGCCACTCGGTTGCGGACGCGGGAATCATCATGTTGACACCGAATCGGAACGGGCGGTCCATGAACCTCACCTCACGAGTGCGTTGTCGTCGGCGGTAAGTGCCATCTCGCGGTGGATCATAGTACTGATACCAGCAGTGTGGACGGTCTGACGTCAGCCGATCATCGAGGCCTGAGTCCGTCCATCAACAGATCCAGCAGCCGGCCGGCCTGCTCGGTGCCGCCGCGCTTCCCGGCGACGGCGAGCAGTCCGAGGACCGCGGTGCTGACGTCCTCGGCGCGGACCTCGGCCCGGATCTGCCCGGCTTCGGCCCCGGCGTCGAGGATGGTGCCGATGGCCGTGAGCAGTTCCTGCCGGGTGTGGGCCAGCGAGATCTCGCCGGTGTCGACCATCGTCAGCAGCGTGTCGGTCATTCCGTGCTTGGTGGTCAGCCATTCCGCGAACAGGTCCATCCACCGCCGCAGCGCCTCGGCCGGCGGATGCTCGGCCAGCAACTCCCGTGCTCCGGTGGTCAACCGGCCGACCTGGTCCTGGTAGACCGCGTCGACCAGCGCTTCGCGGGTCGGGAAGTGCCGATACAGCGTGCCGACCCCGACGCCGGCCTCGCGGGCGATCTCGCGCATCGAGGGCTCGTCCTCGGAGCGCGCGAAGACGCGGGTGGCGGCGGCGAGCAGGGTCTGGCGGTTGCGCGCGGCATCGGCGCGGACCTGGCCGGCAGCCCGGGAGGAGTCGGCGGTCATGTCTAAGCGGAACGTGTTCCGATTGAGCCCTGCATGGGGTTAGTATAGGCACGAGGAAACGGAACATGTTCCGTTTCTCTTGGTCCCGCGCTGCTCAGCCGCATGAAGCCGTACGAAGGAGTCCCATGACTGCCGCCCCCGACACCACCCGCTCGGTGCGCTTCCACGAATTCGGCGAACCCGCCGACGTCCTGCGCCTGGAAACCGTCCCGGTTCCGACTCCTGGCCCGGGCCGCGTTCGCGTCGCCGTCCACGCGACCGGCCTGGCGCCGGCCGACTGGGCCCTGTGCCGCGGCCTGTTCCCCGGGAACCTGCCTCGGGGCATCGGATGCGACGTCTCCGGCACGGTCGAGGCCGTCGGCGCGGACGTCACCGACGTCAAGCCCGGCGACCTGGTCTTCGGTACCGCCGACTGGGCCGGGCAGCCGCTCGCCGGCGCGTCGGACCACGCCATCATGGATCACTGGTTCGCCGTGCCCGAAGGCCTGGACCTCATTCAGGCTGCTGCTTTGCCGATGGCGCTGAGCACTGCCTATTGGCACCTGACGCGCCTCGGGCTGACCGATGGCACCGATAGCCCCAACGGCACCGATGGCCCTGCCTCTGGTCGCACGGTCCTCATTAATGGCGCCGGAACCACCATCGGCTATGCGGCCGTCCAGATCGCCCTCACCCGCGGGGTACGCGTGGTGGCGACCGCTGGCACCACCTACACCCGGCAGCTGACGGACCTCGGCGCGATCGTGACCACCTACGGCCCCGGCCTGCCCGCGCGCGTCAAGGCCCTCACCGACGCCCCGATCGACGCCGTCTTCGACACCGCCCCGGCCAACAATGCCCTGCCCGAACTCGTCGAGCTCGTCGGCGGCGCGGCGAACAGGGTCCTGACTTGCTCGGATGTCGCCTCGGCGCCGGACCTCGGGGTCCGCGACTCGTTCCACGAAGACCCCGCGACCTTTACCGACGAAGAGCGCTACGGTGCCTTCCCCGAGTTCGCGCAGTTGGCCGCCGCCGGTCGCTTCACGGTGCCGATCGCCGGGACTTACCCGCTGGAGGATTGGCGCACCGCGCTGGACGTCAGCCTCACCGGCCATGCCCGCGGAAAGCTCCTGCTGCTTCCGTCTGAGTCGCGCTGAGCGGGATCGGGCCAGAAGGAGTTTACTCAGGACTCTGTATCGGGTGCGGGCCGGGATGCGGGCCCGGCCGCCGCCGGCCACACGCTGACGTGGTCCTCATCCAACGCCACCCGCACCCGATCGCGCAGCGCCAGCCGCTGGACGTACTCGCCCGGCAGCTGCAACCGCCCGGCCCGGTCCAGCATCACGTACTCCTCGGCGATCTGCCGCTCCGACCCGTCGCCAGCTACTGAGATGCCCCGCACGGTCTCCGAGCTGGTCCGGCCGTCCCGGATCGCCACGGTCCGCCGCACCTGTCCGGCCACCGCCGCGTCGTGCGTCACCACCAGCACGGTCACCCCGAGCTCCCGGTTCGCGGTCCGCAACGCCTCGAACACCTGCTGCGCACTCACGCTGTCCAACTCGCCGGTCGGTTCGTCCGCGAACAGCACGTCCGGTGTGTTGGCCAGCGCCACCGCGATCGCCACGCGCTGCTGCTCGCCCCCGGACAGCATGCCGGGGTGGCGGTCCAGGACGTGGCCGACGCCCAGCAGCTCCAGCAGTTCGCCGGCCCGCCGCTCAGCCGCCGCGCCACGCGTGCCGGCGTAGCTCATCGGCAGCATCACGTTGTCCAGTGCGTCCAGGTGGGAGAACAGATTCCGCCCGGTCTGCTGCCACACGAAGCCGGCGACCTCGCGCCGATACCGCAGCCGGTCCCGCGCCTTCATCGTCAGCAGATCGCAGCCCGCGACCGATGCCGCGCCCGCGGTCGGTGTGTCCAGCCCGGCCAGAATATTGAGCAGCGTGGACTTCCCGCTGCCGGACGCCCCGACCAGCGCGACCAGGTCGCCCTTGTCGACGAGCAAGTCAAGGCCCTGAAGTGCCTGCACCTGCACCCCGTCGGCCTGGTAGATCCGGACCAGGTTGTCGCAGACGATGTGTGCCTCGGCCCCGAACCGCTCGCGCGGCCGTGCGGCGTGCGCTTCGAGGTCGTCCAGGGTGGTCATGGATCACCTTCCGTCGGGTTCTGGAGTCGCGCTATCGGGAGTCGAATCGCAAAACGGCGCCGAGCCGACGGTGCCGCGCCAGACCGCTGTCGATCAGCGCGGCCAGCAGGACCAGCGCTACGACCCCGCCGCCGAGCGCCGCGGTGGTGGCGAAGTCCACGCGGATCACCGGCTCGGCCGCGCCACCGGTCACCGCCCTCAGCTTCAGCGCCGAGCCCAGGAGCCGGGGAATCAGGACCCCGAGACCGGCCCCGGCCAGCGCGGCCAGGAACGCCGGCGGCAGCAGCTGCACGATCAGCATGGACGTGGCCGACCGGCTGCGCAGGCCCATCGTCCGCAGGAACGAGACCGCCTCGCCGCGTGAGCGCGCCCCGGCCAGCAATTCGAGTACCAGCGCGGCCAGCGCGAAGGCCGAGGCCAGTGCGGCACAGGCGTTCGCGACCAGGTCGAGCGAGGCCGTCAGGGTACTGGTATCGAGGTCGTCGGTCAGGGTTCCGCGGGTCTGGATCTGGTACGTGATGTTCGCCGGCAGCGCCGCGCGGAGCTCGGATTCGCTGACGCCCGGACCGTCGATCACCAGGGTGTCGGGGTCGGAGCCCGCGGCCAGCGGGACGACGAGGAAGGGGTCGGCGGGGGACAGGCCGCCGAGTTCGGTGCTGACCACCCGCAAATCTGACGCGCTCAGGGCGGTGCCGGGGACGGTGCCGGCGCCGACACCGTCCCCGGCGAGCAGATGGGCAAGCCGCGAGGTGGGGTCGGACGCCATCAGAGCCTTGACATCGACGGCGATCGTCTTGACAGGTGGTGTGGTGCCGCCGCCAGGGGTCCACAGCGCCTCTTCACCGATGACGTGCTGAACTCCCGCGACCGCACCGACCTCGGCGCGTACCGCTGGGTTCAGCCCGCGTCCCTGAACGACGGCATCGCCGCTGACCTCGTTCGCGGCATCGACATGGGCACCCGTGACCGTCCTGGTGACCAGACCGCCGAAAACCAGCCCGGCCAGCGTCAGCACCAAGACCAGCAGACCGGCCGCGCCCAGCCCCGGCCCGCGCCGAGCCTGAGCGAACGCCAGCACCGGCACCGCCGAACGTCGGCGACGGGCCCAGCGCAACGACCCGCCGAGCACGACCGGATGGACGCGCAGCAGCACCACGGCGCCGACGGCACCGAGCAGCACCGGAACCAGGCTGATCTGCGGGTCGATGCCCGCCGCCGGCAGGCCGCTGATACCGCGGCTGTGCAGGGAGACGACCGCCGCGACCGCGAGGATTCCCACCCCGGCCTCGACGGCCAGGCGTCGGCGGCGTACCACGGCCGGAGCCGCGGCCACCGACCGGGAACGACTGCCCGCCCACGTAAGCCCGGGCAGGAGCACGAGGCCCGCGACGCCGATCGCCGCGAGCAGCCAGCCCGGTCCCGGCCCACTGCTCTGCGGATCGTGGCTCCCGAACAGGAGCCACAGGCGCGCCGTGATCCACCCGACGACCAGCGCCGGGACCGTCACCACGGCACCGTGCACCGCACGCACCGCCATCAGCCCTCTCACACTGGCGCCCCTGGCCCGATGCAGCACGAGATCACGCTCGCGCCGGCCGACCGTCAGCCGGGCCGCACTGAACAGCGTGATCAGCGCGACGGTGGCCAGACTCGCCAGCGAGAACGAGTCCACGACCCACACCTCGGCGCGCGCCGTGACGAACCGGTCCAGCGTCGGCTTCATATCAGCGGCGATCGCCAACCCGCCCCGGGCGACCGTGAACGGGCCGCACTGCTCGGGCATCCCGTACGACGCGGGGGTGCAGGGGTTGTCGAACGCGGGGTCCGTCATGCGCCCCAACTCCGCGGACAGGTCCGCCGCGCTGTCGGCGGTCATCTTGCCCGGAGCGAGCGGGAACGTGATCGTGGTGCCGACCGACCCGGCGGCGCTGGCAGCCGGCGTGATGGCGGCCAGGCCGGCGGCGCTGGTCAGCACGGTCGCACGTTGAATCAGAGGGCTGAAGCCGTCGCGCACCGGACCTTGCCCGGGCACGGGAGCGCGCAGCCAGGGGTGGGCGTGCCAGAAGGCCGCAGTCGCCGGTGACGTGGTGTCGATCGGCTGGAAGAAGCCGACCACCCGCGCCGTGGCGGGCGTGGCCCCGGGTGTGCCGGGGGACAGGGCGACAGTTTCGCCGACCGTGAGGTGCAGCACGTCCCGCGTCGCTGTCGACGCCGCGATCGGGACCACGGCGTTCGGCGCGAGCGCACCAACCGGCGGCGCGGTTCCGGCAACGTACCGCAAGCCTCCCGGCACCTGATCCGCATACTCGACGCGCACCTCAGGCGCGACACCACCAACGGTTGCCAACCCCGGCGCGGCCGCCAGCATGAACGGTGTGGCGATATCGATCGACGGCACGCCCAGCATCGGCCGCGCCCAACCGGGTAGAGGCGCCAGCAACTGACTGGTGAAGCCATCGAACGCGTGCGCTGGTGCCCCCGCCCCCGCCCCACCGGCATCGATGCCGAGTGTGTCCAACGTGACAGACGCCCCGAGCCCCTGTTCAGAGGCAGCCGCGACGCTTCGTCGCAGAGCCCGGTCATCCAACCGCGCCGCCAAAGCCGGCCCTGCGCTCACCATCAGAGCACTGACCCCGATGAGCACCGCCATACATGCCAGCAGTGCCCCGTCGGCCCGAAACTCGCGCAAGGCGGTGCGGACCCGAACCCCCGCGATTCTCATAGCTCGTCTCCCGCGCGGAGCACCCTGGCCAAGTCGAGTGCGGCCGCCGCCCGCGCGATCAGCGACAGCGCGGCGACAACAGCCACGACCGTGCCCAAGCCGAGCGCCGCGGTACGCAGCCAGGGAATCAGCACCGCCATCGCCGGCAGCGCCGCCGACCCGTCAGGCGAGGTCGCCAGCAGCGGTTCAGTGAGCGCGGCGACGCCCGCGCCGATGACGCTCCCGCTCACCAGCGCGAGGACGGCCACCAGAGCCTGCTCGATCAGCAGCGCCGCGGCGAGTTCCCGGGGGCGCGCGCCGAACGCCCGAAGCGCGGCCAGGCCCCGCGAGCGTTCCCGGACCGAGCTGACCGTGTCCATCGCGAAGCCGAGCAACGCGAACAGCGGGGCCAGGACGACGCAGGCCGCGAACAGCCCCGACGATCCGGCGCGCAGGACGTCGTAGCGTCCGGCCGCCACCGCGCTGCGCAGCACCGGCGCCCCGAGCTCTGGATGTGCGGCGAAGGCTTCGCTGGCTTCTGATTCGCTGCCGGGCGCGGCCTTGAGCAGCCACGTCGCGTCGGTCGGCGGGTCCAGCCCGAGCGCGGGCAGCTGATCGGCGAGCGTGGCGAGGTCGAGGATCGCGGCCGGTCCCGCGCTCTGTCCGGGCACGGCGGTGACGACCCCGGTGATGCGCAGCGTGAGCTGAGGCGGCGCGGCATCCGCACCGACCAGGGCGGACGGCGGCGGCGAGTCGTCGGCGCTGAGCGTGACCGTGTCGCCGACGTGCGTCCCGGTCCCCTTCAGCAGATCCTGGTCGACGACAGCGGGCAGCGCCGGAGTCAACCCGTCGGCGAGCGGAACCGGGAGTGTGGCGCTGACCGTGAACGGCCCACGCCGATCCGCACTGACGTCGTTGTCTCCCGGGGTCAGGAAAGCCAGCGTGGTCAGCGCGTTGTCGGACGCGCGAGCGCGGCACAGAACGCCGCCGGACTCCTGACCCGGCTCGGGTTGGTGAACCGGCAGCGGGCAGGCGACGGTGTCGGATCCCGCACCCGGCACGCCCGGCTGCATGCCGTCGATCAGCCACGTGGCGCCGCCGGCGGGCATCACACCGGCACCGGTCGGCACGCCGCGAGCATCGACGCCGGTGATGGCGCGAACGTCGATGCGGACCAGGTGGGTGATCGGTGACTCGGGCGTCAGGGCACTGATGGACGTGACACGCAGCGGATACGACAGCGGCCCGGCGCTCGTGAGATCGAACGCGGCATCCCCGGTGGTCAACGGCACCGTGCGGGTCGTGGTGAGCCCGTCGGCGTCCACGACACCGAGTTCGAGTTCTGATCCCGCCGGGAGTGCGCCATCGGAAGCGGCGGTCGTCATCGCCACCGTGAGCCGCACCGGCCGACCGGGCAGCGGCAGGCCGCCGAGGGGGGTGCCGCCGAGCCGGGCCAACGCATTGTGCGCCGCCGCCGAGGCGGTGCCGGGACCGAACGCCAACACGGCACCGGCGGTACGCGGGTCCATGCCGATCAGGGTGGTCGCGGTATGGGTGCCGTCGGCGGTGGTCGCCGGTGTGGACCACAGCGGCGTCGCCGCGGTGACTCCGGGCACTGATGTATAGGCGGCATGCCGAGCCGAAGGCGGCAGCGCGGAACTGTCGACGCGCACGTCGGCGCCGATCCCGAACGCCGCCTGGTCGTTGACGTTACGTGCCCGCATGGCAGTGGCGGTCAGCGCGAGGGAACCCACCGAGATCGCCATCACCATAAGCAGCAACGCCCCGGTCAGCCGGGCGGTACGCCGGCTGACCTGCCAGATCCCGAAGGCGCCGGTCAATCCACGGCGCCGATGTGCACACCGATCCAGCGGCCGGGCCAGGAGCGGAAGCAACCGCGGTACCAGGATCGCCAGGGCGCCGGTCACCACGGCCGGGACCAGGATCAGCACCGGATCGAGGGAGACCGGAGCGTCCACTGTCTGAGTACTGATTCGGTCGGCCAGCGGCGAACGGTAGTGGTCGAGCTGCACCAACCCCCAGGCCGCGACCCCGGCCAGCATCAGGTCCGTCCCGGCCCGCTGGAACCGGGTGGCCCGCGCACTCCGGCGACGTATGGCGGCGCCGGGAAAGCGTTCGACCGCGTCCGGCCAGGCGGCGGCGACCGCGAGACCGGCCTGCGCGATGCCGACCGCGGTCGCGATCGCCACGGTCAACAGACCGGTCGCCGGGAAGGTCAGATTCCTGATGTGAGTGATCTCGCCCAGCAGTCGAGCCGCGGCGGGAGCGACCAGGGGAACGACCACGACCAGTACGGCGCCTGCGCCAAGCCCCTCCAACCCGGCCGCGCCCAGAACCCCCACGGGCCCGGCGCCCCGGCTCCGAGCCAGCACCACATCCGCCCGCCGCCGCGCCGCCACCGTCCGGGCCGCCCGCACCATCGCCGTCCCGGCCAGCAGGATCAGGACCCCGATCGGCACCGCGAGCCCGGCCTCTCCGACGAGCGTCGCGCGCCGTGCCACCGTCCGCTGTGCCGGCAGCGCCGAGGAGACGATGATCGCCGGACTGATCGGCGCGGCACCGGGCGCCGCCCGGGCATCCTGGCTGACGATCGCGGCGTCCGCGCGGTCCACGAGCCCTGATAACCGGGCTGCCGACAGCCCGCTCAGCCGCGGATCGACGATCCAGGTCGAGCTCCCGGCCAGTCCGAGTCCGTCCGCCCCGCCGAGTGCGTCCGGCGCCACAACGAGTACCTGAGCGGGACGCGCGGCGGTCTGCTGTAGCGCGGCCGGCGGCAACGCCTGCCACAGGGCGCTGTCATCAGCCCGATAGACGCCGACGACGGTAGCCGAACGCGACGTGGCCGGATCCGCGAGCTGACCGGTACCGCCGAGGCTGAGCACGCTGCCCGGCCCGAGGCGGAAGGAACCCGCCAACGTGTCCGGCACAGCGACTTCGAGCGGTATCGCCGCCTGCGGCGCGGTATCAGTACCCGCCGAAAACACCTGCGCGACCGGCCACCTACCGGTGGTCAACGTCGCATGACCGGCGATGTCGGGGCCGGTGACAACCACGGCCCCGTCGCTGAACGGCTCCGCCGCGCCCCCGGCCACCTCAAGCGGTCGCGAGGCGTCGACCCGATACACCGACCCCGGCACATCTCCCAAAAACCGCCGCGCCGCGCGCCGTACCGCCGCGTCCTCGTTCCCCATACCAGTGGCCTGATACGTCCCCAAGTACCGCATCACCCGGTCGGCGGCCGAAGCCCCGCGCACCACGACCGGCGCCTCAGAACGGGCCAGCCCGGCGACGAAGCACCCGAGCGCCCCGAAAACCACCGCGGCCGCCGCCGCGACCACCATCGCGGGCAGCCCGGTACGCCACCGATGACCGGCGCGCCTGAACCCCCGCCGAACGCGCCGTCCCACCCCACGGGTCCTTCCCGGCCGCTGTGCTCGGTGTGCCCGTACAGCGGCGAGGGTACCGAGAATCGACGCCGGGTTGCAATAACCAGACAGTCAGCCGAAATTTCCCTACGCGACCGGCCCCGCCCACCTCGTCTGCCGCTGAGCCCACTCAAGCCGCGGCCACATCAGATAGAGCCCGGCCACCGCGAGCGGCACGACGAAGCTCGCCACCACCTCCGCGTCGTAAGCGTGCGACAGCCGCAGCGCCGCGGTCACAGCTACCGAAACAGCGGCCAGAAGGTACGCGGCCACCATCCGCTCAGGGTGCACCCTGAAGTAGGTGAAGTAGAGCGCTGACACAGACTCGAACAGCACGGTGAACACCAGCAGCGCCAAGAACCCGCCGCCGTCGTTGTTGCCACGTCGGCCCGGGTCGTCGTAGGTGGAGACGTCCCCCTCGCCGAGGGTGCGAACCGTGACGCAATGCCCCCGCCACAAGGTGACGACGGCGGCCTCCCCGAAATCGGGCTCGCCATTCGTGTCGTCTATATCGGTGACGACCAGCGCGCCGTTCGACAGCCGGAGCTCAAGCGTCCACATCGGGTCTTTGCCTCCGGACAGCGAGGCAGACTTCAGCGTCGCCGCCACCTCCGCCTTGCAGGCCGCCGAAGCGGAAGGCGGCGCGGATGAGGCGCACACCGGCGCGGCATCGAACCGCGCCAATTCGGCGTGAGCCCTCGTATCGGCTAGCGCGAGTAACACCGACCCCAAGGCGGCCAGCGCGGCGAGGAACCCGAAGACGCAGCCTGCGCCGCGCGCGAACTTCCGCGTCATCGGCTGCCGGGGCCGCGATGCGCGACCCAACGACACCTGAGACAGTGACATCGGTCTCCCCTCCCGAAGTCACTGATCGTACGCGCGGGTATCCGAGCATGTTCACAACCCGGCCGTACCTCAGGAGCGTCAGACCCCGCGGTACCTCAGAACCGCGACTTCACTATCGAAGCCGACCGCTATGGAGTCATCTCCGGAGTCATCCGACAACGCGGCCACCGCGCTCACCGTCGACGGGAACGGCAGTGGCTCGCCCACCTGCGTGCCGGTGGCCAAGTCCCACACCGCGACACCGCCGTAGGCCCATTCGCTGCCGATACCGGCGATGACGCACGGCCGGCCGCGTAGCCGGGCTATCGCCAACGCCGCTATGTACCCTCCTCGATCCTTCATGGGCTCGCCGATCGCCTCGCCGGTGCGCGGATCCCAGACCTGGATCGTGCGGTCGTGCGCGGTGACGATGATCGTGCGGCCGTCCGCTTCCCCGGTGGCGATCACCGGTGACTCGTCGTCGAACTCGATGGCCAGCGGGCCGATCGGTTCTCCGCTTTCCACGTCCCACAACCGAAGGGGCGTCGTGCCGTCCGTGGTGGCGACGGCCGGGCGGCCGTCGAGTTCGAGGAGCGCCAGGGCCGGTCGCCAGCCCCAAGGCCCGTCGGGACCTGCGACCGAAGCGCGCTCGACGTGCCGCCGGTCGGTGTTCATCGGCCCATCCACAGGCTGTCCGCTCGCCTGGTCCCACAGCCGCACCGTGGAGTCCATGCCGCAGCTGACGACGACTTGGCGACCGTCCAAGACGGCCGTGGTCAACGTGCTCACCGGCTTGGTGTGTCCGGGCACATGCCCGGAGATCGCAGACCCGATCGTCCCGCGCGCAGCCAACTCCCAGATCCACAGCGCGCTGGAGGGGAAGTCCCCGCCCGAGGCGATGACCCAGGCCGTGCCGTCCACCTCGACGATGGTCGCCGCGTCCACCTCGCCGAAGTCGATCGAGTACGGCTCCGCATACGGCTCGCCGCTCGCCGCGTCGTACACCGACAGCACCGCGCCGTCGAAGTCCACGGCGAGAATCTGGTCTCCCAGAAGGAATCGGGAGGCTGTCCGGACCTCGGCATAGTCGGCCGCGGGCTCGTACTGGCACTCGCCGTCCATCGCGGTGAGGTCCCAGACCTTGACGACGTCGCCGTCCTCGTCCCCGTCCTCGACGTCCTCGTCGGCGTCGTGCTCGCCGACCAGCACCAGGCGGCCGTCGACCAGCCCGGTCGCCAGTCCGTCCACCGGACCGGGGGTCTCGAAGGCGAAGCGCAGCCGGTCATCGAGGGCTGATCCAGTCGCCCAGGTCACGGTCCAGGGCGCGGGCTCGTCGTCGAGCGGGACGTCAGCGATCCGGGCCGACAACTCCGGCTGGCCGAACCGGGCGGCGTCCAGGGCCAGCAGGTGGCGTCGTACCCGCGGTGAGTATTCGCCGTGCACCCGCATCGATGCCCGGTAGACGGCCGCCGTCACCGACCCTTCGGAGGTCGTGGCGGCTCCCAACAGCGCCAGCACCTGCTCCTGATCGGCGTTCACGAGCCACCAGGGATCGATCACCCCCGGCCCCTCGCGATGAAGATCACCAATCATGCTCGGGATGTTAACGAGCCCGCCCGAGCCGCACGCCGGTACTTCTACCGCCAGGCTCTCAGACGACGAAGACCCCTTAGACGACGATGACTCGGCGCCCGCGTGTGTGCCCGGCCTGGCTGTCGGCGTGCGCGGCCGCGGTCTCGGCGAGCGGATAGGTCTTCTCGACCGGGATGTGGAGCCGTCCGCGGGTGATGAGGTCGACGGCCTCGGCGAGTGCGTCCGGCAGGCTCCCCGCCACGCCGGAGAACCGGACGCCGAACTCCGGCGCCCCGAGATCGGCGATCGAGATCACCTTCCGCGGATCCCCGGTCAGCTCCACGAGTTCGCGCACCACGCCCGAGCCGGCCAGGTCCAGCGCCGCGTCGATGGGGCCGAACCGCCGTACCCGCTCGACCCAGCCCTCGCCGTAAGTGGTGGCGACGGCGCCGAGGCCGCGTACGTAGTCCTGGTTCGCGGCGCCGGCCGTGCCGATCACCTTGATGCCCCGGTCGCGGGCGATCTGGAGCACCGCCGATCCGGCCCCGCCGGAGGCGCCGCTGACCAGCAGCGTCTGGCCGGACCGCACCCCGACCTCGCGCAGGACGCGCAACGCGGTCTCGACCACGGACGGGTATCCGGCCGCCTCCTCGAACGTCAGGCCCTCGGGCATGCGGGCCCACACCGAGAGCACGGCGTGCTCGGCGAAAGTACTCGAGCCCTCGCCGAACACCCGGTCCCCGGCTTCGAACCCTGTGACGCCCGCGCCGATCTCGTCCACCACCCCGGCGCCCTCGATCCCGATCCCGGCCGGCAACTCGATCGGACGCGCCTGCTGGAACTGGCCCTCCCGGAGCCGCCAGTCGTGGGCGTTCACGGCTGCGGCGCGCACCGCTATGCGTATCTGGCCCGGGCCCGCGTGGGGCTCGTCGGCGTCGGTGAGGCGCAGGACGTCCGGACCGCCGAACTCGGCGAAGATCACCTTCTTCATGCCGCCGACAATAGCACTAACGGTTAGTGTTTCGAAACGGGTAGCACTTCATACCTGCTAGTGTCAGTGCATGACCGTGCCGACAGTGCCGCCCGGCCGTCGCGAGCGCAAGAAGGCCGCGACCCGCCAGAAGATCGCCGATACGGCACTGCGCTTGTTCCTGGAGCACGGCTACGACGCGGTGGGCATCCGCGAGGTCGCCGCCGAGGCCGACGTGGCGGTCACCACGGTCTTCGCCCACTTCGCCTCGAAAGAGGCCTTGGTCTTCGACCAGGACGAGCACTTCGAGCAGCGCCTCACCTACGCGGTCACCGCCCGCGCCCCCCAGGACCCGCTCATCCCCGCGCTACGCCAGGAGACCGGGGCCCTGCTGAGTCACTGCACGACTGAGGAAGCGGCGCCGCTCTGGCAACTGATCGAGGGATCGTCCGCGCTGCGCCAGTACGAGGTGTCGATGCGGCTGCGGCACGCGCAGTCGCTGGCCGCCGCCATCACCGCCGACCCGGCCAGCCCGCGGGACGCGACGGCCTGCCGCACCATCGCGCGCTTCGCGATCGACGCCTTCTCGCTGGCCCGCGAGGCCGACGACCCGCAGGCCGCGCTGGACGAGGTGTTCCGGATGATCGATGCGGCCTGGGAAGCCGCGCTGCTGAGTTCGTCCGAAGACGGTGAATCCGAAGACAGCGAATCCGAAGACGGTGAAGAAGGCTCCTGATTCGGTCTTCGTGCTGGACCGGGCGCGTCAGATCGCCAACAGCCGACGCAACTTCGGAACCGTGATCTGCTCATCGACGCCGTGCAGCGTGACCATCCCCATAGCGGCCGCCGGTGGGAGATTCTGCTCCGAATCATCGACGAAGACGCAGTCCTCGGGCGCCACCTTCAACAGCTCACAGGTCACCTCGAAGATCCGCGGATCCGGCTTCCGCATCGCATAGCGATCGGAGAACACGACGACATCGAACTTTCCCGGCAAGTCATACAGCGCATAGGGATCGTACGGCGCGCGCCCCAACGAGTTGGTCAGCACAGCGGTCTTCACACCGGCCGCGCGCGCATCGGTGACCAGCCGCAGCATCTCGTAGGCCGGATCCATCTCCAACAAAAGCCGGCCCATCAAATCCTCTGGCCGCACCCCGATCAGCGCAGCCATCCCGACATTCCACTCCGCCTGATCGATCTCCCCGAGCTCCAGCTGCTGATACAACAGCCGGCCTTCGGGCGACCCCCACCCCTCGCTTAAGAACGTCATCGGCCGCAATCCTTCGCGCTGCTCAAAACGCGCATAGACCTCCACCAGGTTGTCGGTCAGCACGCCGGCGAAATCCGTGATCAAGGCCTGGTGGCGGGGTGACGTCATGGGATGAGATTAGCGATGTGGCGGCGATGGCTGCACTTGGCATGGAATGTGCGATCCAGCGGGCAGTCTCTGGCCGCGAATCCGTGAGCCTGGCCTGTACAACAGCAATCGCCACGCGCGGGCGCGGAAGCCGCGACCGGATCGTGACGGCCGCGACCAGATCGCGACGACTGCGACCAGATCACGGAGGCTGCGTGATTCGACCTTCGCGGAGATACCCCCGCGACTAGCATCTCCAAGTATGGCGGCAGTTCATACGCCGGAGGTCGAGGCTGAGGCCCGGGCCCTCGTGGCGCGGTTCGCGGAACGGCTCGACGAGCTGGCCGATCTCATGGCCGCGCACATCCTGGCTGAGTCGGCCGTATTGCGTTCCTTGGTGGCCGAGCCCGAACTGCGGGTGACCTGCGCCCAGAACATCAACCAGCTCCTGACCGTGCTCGGCGGCCGCCCCCCGGCCGGCTCGGCACCGGTCGACACCGGGCGGGCCGGCGTCCGCGACGGCGTGCCGATGTCGGCCCTGTTCGACGCCTACCAGATCGGGGCGACCTTCCTGTGGGAGGAACTCGCCGAAGCCGGAGCCCGAGACGGCTGGTCGGCGGCCGCGGTGATCCTGCTCGCGACCAAGTCCTGGCGGCACCTTCACGAGTTCACCACCGCCATGTCCGAGAGCTATCGCGCCGAGCTGGAAACGCGGGTCCGCAAGCAGGTGCGCCGGCGCTCCGCTTTGGTGCAGGCGCTGTTGGAAGGGAACCTGGCCGACCCCGAACTGTGGGAGGCCGCAGACCTCTTACGCCTCCCGCATCAAGGTCCGTATGTGGTGATCGCCGCACGAGTGGCCGCGATCGCGGAGTCGGCCCTGCCGAGCATCGAGCAGACACTCGACGCCCTGGGCATCGGTTCCGCCTGGCAGCTCACCCACGACCTGGAAGTCGGCGTGGCCAGCCTGCCGCGCCCCGGCGACCAGTTCGACCGGCTGATCGAGAAGCTCGACGCGGACGGCGCGAGCCGAGTCGGCGTCAGCCCCCTGTACGAGGACCTGGCAGCCACCTCGCAGGCGGTACGACTGGCGCAGATCGCCCTGCGCGGCGCCGCAGACCAGGGCCGGGTCGTGGTCTTCGGGCGGGACCCGCTATCAGTGGCGGCGGCCAGCGCCCCGGACGTGATGAGGCGGCTGGCCCGGGCCATCCTGGGCGGCCTGGACAGCATGCCGGCCGAGGACCGGGTCCTCCTGCTGGACACCTTCGGCGCGTGGCTGGACAGCTCCGGCTCAACCGAGGAGACGGCACGGCGCCTGCACGTCCACCCGAACACGGTGCGCTACCGCCTCCGGCGCCTGGAGGAACGAACCGGCCGGTTACTGTCAGACCCCCGGCAAGTAGCCGAGTTGAGCCTCGCCTTCGAGGTCGTGCGAGGGCGGGAGCCGAGGTCGGCGGTCGCCGAGACATATAGCGGTTAGCGGCTGCGTTGGGCTGCGTTGGGCTGCGTTGGGCTGCGGCGCTGGGTCGCGCCCCGCTGACGCTCTCGGGGCCCGTGCGGCAAATGGCACAGGCCCCGAGGAGATGTGGCGGGGGAGCTCACCAGCTCACCAGCTCACCCGTCAGGTTCAGCGTGCGAGTGCTGTGGAGACACCGATGCCGCTGAGGGTCTCGGCCCCGAATCGCTCGATATCGGCGTCGATGTCGAGCGGTCCGCTGACTTGCGGGTCTATTCCGGGAAGCAGCTCGGCGGGCACGAGCCAGCAGACCTCGAACTCCAGCCCGTCCGGGTCCTTGGCGTAGAGGGACTTGGTGGTGCCGTGGTCGGTCTCGTTGACTAGCGCTCCGGCTTCGGTCAGTCGGTTCTTGACGTCCTTGAGTTCAGGCAGCGTCTCGACTTCCCAGGCCAGGTGAAAGAGCCCGACCGTGCTTACTCCGGCCTCGGAGTCACCGGCGTCGGCGCCGGTGTGGAACAAGCCGAGGTCGTGGTCGTTGGTGGAGCCCCCGGCCCGGAGGAACGCGGCGTTGGGCGTGCGGAACACGACGCGGAAGCCGAGCAGGCTCGTGTAGAACTCGACGCTGGTTTCGAGATCGCGGATGTGGAGGACGGCGTGGTTGAGGCGGTGAATGGCCATGGGTGTCTCCTTGATCGTCATGTGGTGGAACGATGAAGAGAAGCGTGCGGGGCCCGGGGACGGGCCTCTCGCGAGGTGGTGGTCGTCGGCTGGGCCGTCGCACGCTCGACACGGGTGGATCGGCTCGCCGGTCGCGATCGTGTGTGCCGCTGAAGCGTCGTGGATTCGACCAGGCGCTGAGGTGACCGTGGGCCGGTGATTCGCTTGCCGTGTCGGTCAGATCTGGGGAGCCGGGGCCTCGGCGAGCGCGATGTGGTGGTACTCCGCCTGCTCCGGGTTCTCGTAGAGCTTCCAGTATTCGCGGGCGATGACGGCGGCGTCCGCCTCGGGATGGCCGCCGTTGATCCAGGCGCTGATGGCCAGGTGCGCGACGTGCACGCCGTGTGGCTTGGCGGCGTTGTGCAGGTTGAGCGCCCAGTTGCGCAGTCCGGCATGGGCGATGTTGATGTCGCCGATCATGGCGACCGGGGTGATCGAACCACCGCCGGTGGTGATGATGACGGTCCCGTGGCCGGCTTTGATCATCGCCGGCAGGACCTGCTGTACGGCGGCGATACCACCGTAGAGGTGGAACTCCAGCTGCGGGGCGAGGCTGGCGCGGTCGACGTTGAGGGCGTCGACCATGCCCAGGCCCGGATCGAGCGGGGAGAATTCGAGGACGTCGATGGCGCCGAAGGCGTCCGTGGCGGCCGTGAGCGCGCCGGCGATCGAGTCCGGGTCGGTGACGTCTCCGGCAAACCCGCGCGCCTCGATACCTTCGGAGCCAAGTGTGGCGGCGAGTTCGTCGAGTTTCGACTGGGTCCGGGAGATCAGCGCGACAGCGAAGCCCTCCTTGCCGAAGACGCGGGCGATCTCGAGTCCCAGGCCGGGGCCTGCGCCGACGATGGCGATGACGGGCATAGCTGTTTCTCCTTGTTTTGGTGAACCGCGTGTAGGTTTTCGACTGCGACGATCATGAATGTCTACAGACATCTACAGACATCTACAGACGTCTACAGACGTGGCGTGTGTGCAGTCGATGCCGGTTTGGCGGGCAAAGGTTGTTCGGGAACGGGATCAGCGGTCGGTGTCGCGGTATCAGGCAGCGCGCATACTCCGGTCGCGGCATCGCAGTAGCCGTGCACGTCGGTGCCGACCAACTCCAGCTGCGTCCAGGCGGATGCGCCGTCGTCAGCCATTAGCCCGCTCCCACGCCTGATCTATAGCGGCGGCGTACTCGTCGACGCCGACCGCGCCCGGGATGCCAAGCCGGTTGCCGAGGACGGTGAACGGCACCCCACGTGCACCCAGGGCCACGGCGGCGTCGTGATCGGCACGGACCGCGTCCGCGAAGCGGTCGGTGGCGAGCACCTCGCGAACCGCCTCGGCCGCAATGCCGAGTCCCTCGCCGATCCGCACCAGCGTGTCGTGCTCGAACGCCTCCGGGTTCCCGCTGAACACTTCGGCCTGCATCGCCCGCAGGTACTCCCACGCCACGCCGTACGAGGCACCCAGATGCACGAGGCGCAGCTGGTCGAGAGTGTTGCGCGCAAGACGATCGACCTTGTAGGGCAACCCCTCGGCGGCGGCCAGCCCGGCCAACTTCCGCTCCATCGAACGCGCCTGCGCCACCGGGACCCCGTACTTGTTCGCCAGGTAGTCCACAGTCGGGGAGACATGCGCAGGTGCGTCAGGATCGAGTACGAAAGTGTGGACCTTCACCTCGATCTCGGCGGCGTGCGGCGAGCTGGCGATCGCACTGCTCAGCCGCTCCTCGCCCAGGTAGCACCAGGGGCAGAGCACGTCCGCCCACACGTCGATCGTCAGCCGAGCAGGTGCCTTGGCCGGCGTTGTCATTTCCATCCAAGGGCCTCCCTCCAGTAAGTTGAGTACCCTCTCAAAATTCAGCATAGCACCTAACTTGAGAACACCCTCAAGATGAGACGGGGCCACCATGACCGAGGCGAGACCACTACGGCGCGACGCGCGCGACAACATCGCGAAACTCCAGGCCGCCGCACTCGAGGTCTTCCTGGCCAAGGGCCTGGACGCCTCCCTGGACGAGATCGCGCGCACCGCGGGCGTGAGTATCGGGACCCTCTACAACCGCTTCGGCTCCCGCGAAGGCCTGATCGACGCGGTGGTCCCCGAGGTGGCAGGCAGCAAGCTGCTGGTCTTCGGGGCCGGCGTGCTGGCCAAGGACACCCCCCGCGAGCGGCTCGAAGAGTTCGTCACCGGCATGATCGAACTCCAAGGCGAGGACCCCGCACTCAACGACGCGATCCTGCGCCGCTACCCGGACGCAGTAGCCCTCCTCGGCATCTGCGACCGATCCATAGCCCTCGGACGAGACCTTGTACGCGACGCACACGCCGACGGATCCCTCTCACCGGACTTCACCGAGCACGACCTGTTCTGCATGCTCTGGCTCGCCGGCATCGCGAACCGCGACCCACACGCCCCGGCGAACTGGCAGCGCGTCATCACCCGCGCCCTCGACCAGGCCTGGACAGCGACGACCTAGCCCAGCCCCATCGCGACCCCGGCGCACACGAGCCCACATGTAGCCGACATTTCTGAGGTCCAAGGCCCCCGATCTGCGCCCGGAGGATGTCCCACTAACCCGTTCGGGTCTGAACCGGTCCGCCGAGATGACACAATTGGCGTCGTGACGGACGTGTCGACGCCGCAGCCCTTTGCCTACCTCGGCGCTCCGAACGTCCAACTCTATGCAACGGTCCTCGCCGTGTTCGCGCGGGCCAAGCAACGTTTCACAGTCCATCTGCGGCCCGAGGACGTCCTGGTCGACTGGCCGCGGGAATCCGATCGAACCGACTCCCCGGCCGACTCCCCGGCCGACTCCCCGGCCGGCGCCGCGCCGCCCCTGCCGGACACGGAAATGCTGGTCCAGGCCCTCGACAAGCTCGTCGAATGGGGCAACCTGCGTTCGGACGCCGACACCGGCCGGGTGAGCACGGTCGAGGATTTCAACCGCGCCCGGAAGATCTACCAGCTGACCCGGCACGGCCAGGCCGCGCTGGCCGCGATCGATCACTACGAGCAGGCCCTCGGCCAGCGCGGACGCCTGCAGACGGTGGCCCTGGCCGACATCGCCGAGCAGTTGGCCGCGCTCCTGGTCCACGCCGAGGCGCCGGCGCCGCCGGATCAGGCCGGCGTCGGTCTGCTGTTGTTCACTCTCACCGAGCGGTTCACCGGCCTGGCTGACAACGCCGAAGCCTTCATGTCCTCGCTGCGCCGCGCGGTCGACTTCACCGACGGCGCAGAGGACGCGTTCCTGGCCTACAAGGACCGGCTGATCGAGTACATCGACAAGTTCATCGCCGACCTGGCCAACCGCGGAGCGCAGATCGCGGGCCTGATCGAGCGGATCGAGGCGGCGGGTATCGGACGGATCCTGGACGCCGCGGCCCGTCGCGACGCGGTCGACGCCGTCCCCGAGGACGATGCGGATTCCGGCGCCGACGACGCCTATGCCGCGGCCGTCCGGGTCGCGGCCCGCGACTGGGAGAACCGCTGGCGGGGCTTGCGTGAATGGTTCGTCAGCACCGGGACCCGCCGTCCGTCGCAGGCCCGGTTGCTGCGCAACGCCGCGGTCAGCGGCATCACGAACCTGGTGAACACGGTCGCCGCGCTCAACGAACGCCGCGGCGGGCGTTCGGACCGTTCGGCCGACCTGCGTGCGCTGGCCCGGTTCTTCGCCCAGGCACCCGACGACGCCGCCGCGCACCGTCTGTGGCGAGCGGCCTTCGCGCTCGCGCCGGCCCGGCACCTGACCATCGACGCCCAGACCGAAGACGCCTGGGAGGCGGCGGATTACCCACCGGGAACCCCGTGGGCGGACGCCGAGCCCATGCGCATCAGCCCCAGACTGCGCGAGACCGGCTCCTACGAGCGTCGCGGCGCGCCGAATCGGGCGATCGACCGGGACGCCGGCCGCCGTCTGCTGGCGGCCGAAGCCGATCGGGAGGCGGCGGAGATCGCCGAGGCCCGCCGCCTGCTGGCCACCGACGGTCCCGTGCTGTTGTCGGAGTTGGCCGGCCCCGACGGCCTGGACCTCAGAGCTTTCCGGCTGTTCCTGTCGGTTCTCGGCGACGCGCTGGCCGCACGCCGTCCCGGTGCTACCACCACGACCGCCACCAGCGGCGACGGCTCGATGGAGATCCGCCTCAAGCTCGTGGACGCCGACCGGGTCGTCACCGTCCACACCGATGACGGCGTCCTGTCCGGCCCCGAACACGTCGTGGAGATCGTCGATCTGACCGAACACGCGCGACAGGCCGCGGCCCGATGACCGTCTCGACCTGGACCACGACCACATCGGCGGCCATGGGCGACCACGACGTCGAACGCCGCCGCGCCGCCCGTGCCCTGCTGTCCCACCCGCTGCTGACCGCGCGCGACGACGACTTCCGCCTGGTCCGCAAGCACGCCGCCGAGCTGGCGGGCTGGTTCGCCGACCAGGCCGGCTGGCGGCTGACCGTCGACGCCGAGACCGCACGGCTGGTCAAGAAGCCGGCCGACCTGGACGACCCGACCCGGCCGGCCCGTGCCCCGAAGACCAAGGTCCCGTTCACCCGGCGTCGCTATGTCCTGCTGTGCCTGGCCCTGGCGGTGCTGGAGCGATCGGAATCGCAGACCACGCTCGGCCGGCTCGCCGACGGCGTGCTGACCGGGTCGACCGACCCGGCGTTGACGGAGGCCGGGATCAGCTTCGGCATGGGGCGCCGTGAGGAGCGCGCAGACCTGGTCGCCGTGGTCAGGCTCCTGCTGTCCTGGGGCGTGCTGACCCGCGTGCAGGGCGACGAGGACGCCTTCGTCTCCGACGGCGGCAACGACGTGCTCTACGACGTCGATCGCCGGGTGAGCAGCGGTCTGCTCGCCACCTCGCGCGGGGCGTCCACCGTGACCGCCGCGTCGTTCGAGGAACGCCTGACGGCGCTGGCCGCCGAACCGGTGCCGGAAACGGACGATCTGCGTCTGCGCTCCCTGCGGCACGCGATGACCCGCCGCCTGCTGGACGACCCGGTCGTGTACTACGCCGATCTGACCGAGGCCGAACGCGCCTACCTGGTCAATCAGCGTGTCATCATCACCCGCCGCATCACCGAGCTGACCGGCCTGATTCCGGAGATGCGCGCCGAGGGCATCGCCATGCTCGACCCCGACGACACGCTCACCGATGTCCGCATGCCCGAACAGGGCACCGACGGCCACGTCACGCTGCTGATCGCCACCAAGATCGCCACTGACGGCACGGCGCCCACCCTGCCCGAGCTCGTCAGTTTCGTCCAGGCCCAGGCCAAGGCGCACTCCTCGTATTGGCGCAAGACCGCGACCGAACCGGCCGCCGCGGCGGACCTGGTCGAGCAGGCCGTCGCGAAGTTGGAGGCCCTGAACCTCCTCAAGCGGGTCCGCGACGACCACGGCCGGACCCGGATCCACCCCCGCTCGGCGCTGATGCGCTTCGCCATGACCGAACCCACGATCAAGAAGGCCGGAACCCGCTCGTGACCACCCCGACCGCGCTTCCGGCGCCCGCTCTTCCCCTGCCCGGCCGTGACCGTTGGCAGCCGCTGCGCGCCGGCCTGATCGACGTGTTCTACTACGACGCCGAGGAGTTCCGGTTCCACGACGGCCGTCTACTGCTGCGGGGCAACAACGGCACCGGCAAGTCCAAGGTCCTGGCGCTCACGCTGCCGTTCCTGCTGGACGGCGAACTGGTCCCGGCCCGGGTCGAACCCGACGGCGACCGCGCCAAGCGCATGGAGTGGAATCTCCTGCTCGGCGACAAGCACCCCCACGACGAGCGTCTGGGCTACACCTGGCTGGAGTTCGGCCGCATCGGTGACGACGGTGTCGCGCACTACCGCACCATCGGCTGCGCTCTGAAGGCCGTCAGGGGCCGCGGCATCGCCGATCATTGGTTCTTCGTCACCGACCAGCGGATCGGACCGGATCTGCCGTTGCGCAACGAGCACCGGGTTTCCTACTCCCGCAAGACGCTTGAGGAGAAGGTCGGCACACACGCTGTGTTCACGACCGCGAAGGCCTACCGGCGCGCGGTCGACGAAGCGCTGTTCGGACTGGGGACCGGGCGCTACGAGGCCCTGGTCAACCTGTTGATCCAGCTGCGGCAGCCACAGCTGTCGAAGAGGCCGGACGAGAAGCTGCTGTCGAAAGCGCTCACGGAGGCGCTGCCGCCGCTGGCCGACAGCCTGATCGGTGAGATCGCCGAGGCGTTCCGCGGTCTGCAGGACGAACGTGACGCCCTGGCCGCGCTGACCGAGGCCCGGGGCGCGGCCACGGCGTTCCTCATCCATTACCGCCGCTACGCCCAGGTCGCGACGAAACGAACGGCTGCCGGAGTGCGGCAGGCACACAGCAGGTACGAGCAGCTGGGCCGCGATCTCGGAGCCGCGACGACTGCGAGGGACCAGGCACACATCACCGTCACCGGGGCTGAGGAGGAACTGGCCGGGCTCGACGAGCGGAAGACGCTGCTGACCGCGCAGAAGGACGCTCTGAACCGCGACCCCGCGATGGACACCGCCCGGGAGATCGAGCGGCTGGCGAAGGCCGCCGAGACTTTGGCCGGGGTGGCTCGGAGCCGTGCCGGGGACCGGCAGCGGGCTGTGGGTGACACCGAAAAGTGGTCGGCGCGCGCCGAGCAGGCACGGGCCGACGCCGACGCCGACGACATCGCGGTCCAGCGTCTGCACCATGCGGCGAGCAGCTCCGCCGAGGCCTCCGGTGTCGATCACGCCACTGTCCGTGCGGCACTCACGGCGGCCTACAGCGATGCGGAGGGTTCTGTCGCGCCGGCCCGGCAGTGGGCCGACTCGCAGATCCGCAATCGGCAGCAGGCGATCAGCGGCCTGCGCGACCTCCACAAGACGGCCGAGTCGGCCGGCCGCGCTCTGGGGGCCGCACGGGCGGCCGCCGAGTCGGCCGCGAGCGAGGCGACCGCGGCGGCCGAACGTGCCTCGAACGCGGCCGACATCGTCATCGCGAGCGGTCGGTCCCTGGTGGGCGCGTGGGAATCGTGGAGCGCCGCCGGTGCCGAGATCGTTCTGCCCGACCGCGATGCGGCGTTGTCCGAACTCGAGCTCTGGGTCACCACCCTCGACGGGCCGAATCCGATGGCGCGCCAGGCTGAGGAGGTCGCCCGGCAGCACGAGGCGCAGCTGAACCGCCGGGTCGCGGACATCGACAACCACCGCGGGCAGGCCGGACGGGAACGGTCCGCACTCGGCGAGGAGATCACGCGCCTGGAACAGGGGCACCACGATGCTCCGCCGATCCCGCACACCCGCGACGCGGACGCCCGCACCGGCCGGCCGGGCGCGCCGCTGTGGAAGGTCGTGGACTTCCACGAGCACGTCACCGAGGCCGACCGGGCCGGGCTGGAGGCCGCGCTGGAGGCGTCGGGACTGCTGGACGCCTGGGTCGCCCCGGACGGGCGGCTGCTCGACGTCGGCGGCGACACCCTCGTGACGCCGATCGGGTCCGCGCCCGACGCCGGCCTCACCGCGGCCCTGCGTCCCGCGATCGACGCGGCCGATCCGCAGGCCGCCGCGCTGTCCGAATCGGCGGTCGCATCGGTCCTGGCCGGGATCGGCGGTATCGCGGCCGGAGCGCCCGAACCCGGCCACCACACGTGGATCAGTGCGGACGGGCGGTTCGGTATCGGCGTGTTGCGCGGTGCCTGGCACAAGGAATCGGCCTTCTACATCGGCGAGGGCGCCCGCGAGTCGGCTCGCCGGGCACGCCTGGCCGAACTCCGGTCCCGGATCGCTCTGCTCGACACCCGGATCAATGCTCTGATCGACGAGTCCGACGCCGTCGCACGGCGGCTGGCCGCGGTCGCGGACGAACTGCGTGCCCAGCCGTCCGATGCCGAAGTGCGTGAGGCCCACAGCAGCGCCGCGTTTCACGCCAAGGCGGCCCGGGGCGCCGGCGCGCGGCGTGACGAGGCGGCAGCGGCCGTCGGATTCGCCGCCGAGGCCGCCGACGAGGCTGCCTCCGGTGTCCTCGGCTTCGCCGAGGACACGCACCTTCCGTACGAAGCGGCCGCCCTGGACGCCGTCACCGAGGCCCTGAACGACTACCGCAACACCCTGTCCGAGCTGTGGCCCGCGCTGACGCAGGCCTCACGCTCCTCGAGAAGCGCCGCCACCGCCGAGAACGAGCGCCGACTGGCCGCCGCCCACCAGGCCGAGGCCGACAGGGCCGACGTCGGGGCCCGGCACGACGCCGAGGCGGCGGCCGAGGAGCACCGTATGCTCCTGGCGACGTCCGGTGCAGCGGTGGAAGAGCTCTACCGCAGGCTCGACGAGGTCCGTACCGCACTCGCCGCTGTCGAGTCCACCGCGTCGTCGGTCGCGGCCCGCCGCGAAGAAGCCGTCGTGGAGCGTGGTCGTGCCGAGGGCCGCCTGCAGCAGCTTCAAGACACCATCGCCGAGGCGACCGTCGTTCGCGACGAGGCGATCGCCGCCCTGCGCCGCTTCACCGCCACCGGCCTGCTCGCCACGTCCCTGCCGGATCTCGAACACCCCGACCCGGCCGAGTCCTGGGCTCCGGCCCCGGCCGTGGCTCTGGCCCGCTCCGCCGATGCCGCCTTGTCCGCGGTCGATGACACCGACGGTGCCTGGGAGCGTGTCCAGCAACGCGTCTCGCGTGAGCAACAAGAACTGTCGGGAGCTCTGGCCCGCCACGGCCACCAGGTCTCCATGACCCTGTCCCAGGATGGCCTGATGGTCGTGGAGGTGCTGTTCGCCGGCCGCGCCCAGGACGTGCCGTCGCTGGCCGCCGTCCTGGAGCGGGAGGTGGATCAGCGGGACCGGCTGCTGTCGGCCAAGGAGCGGGAACTGCTGGAGAACCACCTGGTCGGCGAGGTCGCGAGCGCCCTGCAGGAGCTCATCACCGAGGCCGAGGGCATGGTGGCGGCCATGAACCAGGACCTGGAGTCCCGTCCCACCTCCACGGGCATGGCGTTGCGGCTGGTCTGGCGCACCTCCAAGGGCGCGCCGGAGGGGTTGGAAGCCGTCCGGACCCGCCTGCTGCGCAAGGCGGTGGACGCCTGGAGCCCGGCCGACCGAGCCGCCGTCGGTGAGTTCCTCCAGCGCCGCATCGCCGACGACCGCGCGGCCAACCCGGCCGACACCTGGCACGACCAGCTGGCCCGCGCTTTCGACTACCGCGCCTGGCACGCCTTCGCCATCCAGCGCCGCACCGACGGCGCGTGGACCTCGGCCGTCGGCCCCGCGTCCGGCGGCGAACGGGTCCTGGCCGCCTCGGTGCCACTGTTCGCCGCGGCGTCCTCGCACTACTCCTCAGGACATCCGCACGCCCCGCGCCTGATCGCCCTCGACGAGGCCTTCGCAGGAGTCGACGATGACTCCCGGGCCAAGTGCCTCGGCCTGCTCGCGGCCTTCGACCTGGACGTCGTCATGACCTCCGAACGGGAATGGGCCTGCTACCCCACCGTGCCCGGCATCGGCATCGCCCAGCTGGCCCGGCACGAGGGTGTCGACGCGGTCCTGGTCACCCCGTGGCGCTGGGACGGACGCGACCGCGTTCGCACGGCACGGCCCGAACCATACCTGCCGCCCCAACGCGCCCGGGACACCGACCTGCCCTCCGGCGAGCCGGGCCCGACCCTGTTCGATATCTGATCCGCATGGCCGACGACCAGGCGCAGCCTCCCATCGACAGCGCGCGCCTGCATCGGCTGCTCGGCGCCCCGGAGCTGAATTGGCTGGTGGACCGGGTGGCCGAAAGGATCGCGGGCGGAGACCCGGCGGCCGAGGGAACCGCGACATTGGCCGTCCCCACACCGGAGCAGCGGCGCGCCGTCGAACGGCTGCTCGGAAGGCCCCCGGGCCGAGGCAGGTCGCTGACGGTCCGGCTACCGGACGTCGACACCGTCCTGAAGGACTCCGGGATCTGCCCCGCCGGTCTGGCCGCCGCGGTCCAAGCCCTCCGCGGCCCGATCAGCGTCCGCCAGGAAGCCGTGTCAGCTGCGCAGATCGCCTGGGAATCAGCCCACGAACCACTCGAAAGCCTGGCGGTCAAGCGCCCCGAACTCGCCGTCTGGCTGCACCGAGTCCGAACCACCGGCCTGCTCAAGCGACAGGCGGCCGACCCGGCGACCGGCGCCGAACTAGCCCGGCGAACGGCATGCGTCTTGGCCATGCTTCCGCACCCCGGCATCGTCCGCCAGGTCCTGGCCGCCCGCACCGTCGGCGACGCGCACGCCCTGGACGACGGCCGCCCGCTCACCGCCCTCGTGATGAGCGCGATCCGATCACTGGCCGCCCTGACGGTCGCCGACACCGCCGACGCCGAAGGCCGCCGCCACGCCTGGGCCACCGCCGGCGTCGCCACCGACGACCTCTCCTCCCGCGTCCTGGTACTTAACATCCCGCCCCCGGACGACGCCGGCTTCCTCGCCCGGCTCCTCGCCCTCGGCGCCACCGCGGGCGAGCCGCTCGTGCTGACCCTGCGGCACCTCGAATCCCTCCCGGACACGACGTCCACCAACCCCACCGCCGCCCGCGACCTGTCCGGAACCACCATCAGCGTCTGCGAGAACCCGGCAGTGGTATCAGCGGCGGCCACCGAACTGGGCCCCGCCTGCCCACCCCTGATCTGCCTGGAAGGCACCCCCTCCGTAGCCGCGACCCGCATCCTCCGCTGGCTCCTCGCACGCGGCGCCGCACTCCGCTACCACGGCGATTTCGACTGGGGAGGCACCCGCATCGCAGCCGGCGTCTTCACCC
>NZ_JAAFZA010000114.1 GCF_015356865.1 Catenulispora pinisilvae | reverse complement strand
CCGCCCCACCCGATCCGCGAGCACACCCCCGACCACCGCCGACACCGCGGCCCCCACCGCATTCAGCGCGGCGACGAACCCCGCGAACGCCGCCGAGTGCCCCAACGACCGCGTCAAGTAGTACGACAGAAACGGCGCGACGAAAGCCCCCGTCCGCGCCACCAAAGTACTGAACCACACCCACCAGAAAACGCGCGGCAGCCCCCCGACATCCAGCACACGCAGCACCCTCGCCCGCATCCCCCACCCCAGTCCAGGTCGCCGCCAGACACCGAGGTAACCACCGCAGCGCCGCATCAGAGATTACTAACCACCGCTGACAGCCGCACCGCCTTTTCACCCCCAAGATCACCAACCACGAGGCCCGCGAACCCCACCGACGACGAGCCAGGACCACCCGACAGACACACCTTCAAGGCCGCACTGTCAGGGCGATGAAACAGCCGCAGACCGCCGCCCCGGACACAACCGCAGGCCCCGGACGACGTCGTGCTGGTGGACGCCGAAGGCCTGCGCGGCCTGCTCACCGGGTCCTCACCACGGGCGCCTGGTGAGTGCGCCCGCGATGGCCGAGTACCGGGAGACCCGCACCGCCCTGCCCTGGCGGCTGGTCGTGTCGGGCGGGGCGGTCCCGGCCGGACTGATGCTGGTCGGCGTGGTGCTCGGCGCCGCTGTGGACCCGGCGTGGTTCATCGCCGTGGCCGTCGTGCCGATCTGTCCGCCCTTTTCCCCCTACATCAGCCTGCTGTGGCGGAACCGCCGCACCGGGATCGTGGTGGACGACGCGGGCGTCCGGATCGGGGCGCCCGACGGCGGCCCCAGACTCGTATCAGGCCTCATGGTCCGCCGTTCGGTCGGCGCGGATCGAGACCAACGCGGCGGTCATCGACGCCATGATGAACGCCCGCCGGATCTTCAGCGCAAATCGGTACTGGCGCGTCGCGCGCGGCCACTCGCACTACACGCTCGCCGCCGGCGTCCTAGTGCCGCCCTTCGCCCGGACCGTGCGGACCGTCGAACTCGCTGCGCTGACCGGAATCCAGGCTCGGCCACCGCGGCCCGGCGGTACTTCGGCAACTATCTGAACGTCGGCTCCTTCTCACGCCGGTATGAGCCGCAGGAGAGCTCCTTGTGGCTGGTTCCGAGCCCGCGTCCAGAGGACCTCGCGTCGTCACTGGCGGAGCACGGACTCGGCTGATCAGCTCGGTCAACGAGACCAACACGCGGCCAGGCGGTGGTCCGTACACCAGTCCACAGGGGTGGGGGCGAGTCATCGACAGCGCGATGTAGGGATCCCACACGAGCCCGGCGGAGGCAGGTCCACAAGGCCCTGCGAGAAGCCCAACCGGAGCATCCGGCTCCGACGCGACTGTCGGTTGAGTACCTCAAGCGGGTGCCTGGCCTGCTTGCGCCCTTCCCATGAGCACTGTCGTGCCAGCTGGGGTCCTGACACTCCGTCGAACAGGCTCTCAACCCATGGCGAAGGGCGCAAGGCACGCTTGATCTTTTCCGCGTATTTTCCGCAGCGAGCCGTATTCAGTCGGCCGAGACCGGAAACAGCCGGGAACGTCGTTCGCTCGTCCGTTCCAAAGATCACGATCCGTATTCCCGCCGCAAGGCCCTGAACAGCAAGAAGACCCCGAACCATGTTCGGTTCGGAGCCTTCTTCTATGTGGGCGATACTGGGATTGAACCAGTGACCTCTTCCGTGTCAGGGAAGCGCTCTCCCGCTGAGCTAATCGCCCGTGCTTGTGCTGTTGTCCTGCGGCGTTGCCTTCGTGCGAGGTGGTGACGGGATTTGAACCCGTGTAGACGGCTTTGCAGGCCGTTGCCTCGCCTCTCGGCCACACCACCGTGGGGCCGATCAGGCGTGGAACACGGTACCCGACCAGCCTTCCGTCCGAGCGGATGACGAGACTCGAACTCGCGACCCTCACCTTGGCAAGGTGATGCTCTACCAACTGAGCCACATCCGCATGCGCCGTCGGGGTTTCACTCGGTTTCCCTCGTTGCGCCCCCTGGCGACACCATGAACTGTAGCGGATCGGGGCGGGGATCCAAAAACCATTCCCCTCAGGTGTCACATGGTTGGGTTGAAATCTGCCCGGAGGCGGGCAGAACGGTGTTCGTGGTCTCGCTGGGCGATCATGTCGCTACAATGAGTCGCCATTCGTTCGGGTGGTTCGGCGGCGGCGACGGGTCGGTGTGCTGGTCGGCGCGGCCAGCATGGTGCGGGTCGGCGGACGGGTTCCGGCGTGCGGTTCGGTTTCGGGTGTGAACGGGAAGAGGTGCGCGATGGCGCGGCTGAGGCGGCGGGTCGCACGGATGGCGGCTTGGAGCGTTGCGGGGATGCTGACCGTGGCGGGGGTGGCCGCGGCGACTGCGTTGGCGGCGCCTTCGAAGCCGGCGGCGGAGGCGTTGCGGCCGATCCCGCGGATCGTCGGGGGTGCGGCGGCGCCGGACGGGGCGTATCCGTTCATGGCCGCGCTTCAGCAGTGGGCCGGCAACGGTTATCTGACCATCTGTGGCGGGACGCTCATCGCTCCGGATGAGGTGCTGACCGCGGCGCACTGCGTGGACCAGTGGTCGGTCGGGCAGCTGACCACCGACGGGCAGCCCAAGGAGCGGATCATCGTGGGCCGCGCCGTGCTGTCCGCGGATGGCGGCGCGGTTCGGGTGCCCGGCGCCATCCACGTCGACCCGGCCTGGGACTCGGCCACGGAGGCCGATGACGCCGCGGTGGTGCGGCTCGACTCGCCGATCGCCGGTGTCTACTCGCCGACCATGCCGACCTCCGGCAACCAGGCCTACGAGCAGTCCGGAGCCCCGGCCCGCGCGATCGGCTGGGGCAGCATCCAGGCGCAGGGCCCGGCCGACGTCGGCGGCGGCGTGTACCCGGACGAGCTACAGCAGGTGGACCTGCCGGTGGTCGGCGACACCGCCTGCCAGGGTGTGTTCGACGGTGTCCGCAATCCCCAGCTCTACCCGCAGGAGATGCTGTGCGCCGGCGGGGACGGCCGGCACGACGCCTGCACCGGCGACAGCGGCGGCCCGCTGCTGACCGCCCTGCCCGGCGGCACCTGGGAACTGATCGGGGTCACCAGCTGGGGCAACGGCTGCGCGGTTCCGGGCACGCCGGGCGTCTTCACCCGGCTGTCCGCGCCGGATATCCACACCTTCGTGGCGACCGCGAGCGGGGCGACCGACTTCGGCCCGTGAGGTGACCGGGCCGGGCAGGGAGGCGGAGCCGTGAGGTGACCGCACTCGGCAAGTGATCGCGCTCGGCGGCCACCCCAAATCGGAGGGCGGCTGAGCGCGATGAAGAGAGCCTGGCCCCTCTACAGAACCGCCCACGAGCCCAGGTACCGCGCCGAGAGACAATGAGGGCGTGCCCTCCCTCGCCCAGCACGCCCCACTGATAGCCACCGGAGCCGAGCCCCTGGCCCACTTCGCGGGCCGGCTCGCGACCGGCCTGCGCGACGTCACCTCGGACCTGACCGCCCTGGACTCCACCGGTTTCTGGGCCGTCGTGGGCACCTACGAAGGCGACTGGACCCTGGCCCGTTTCGACGACGTCCGGGACGCCCCGCTCCCCCCGCCGACGACGCCCTGGATCGGCCCCGATCGCGACGCCTGGGTCTCCTCGATGGATCAGGGCGCCTACGTGGGCGCCGTCAAAGCCATCCGCGACGAGATCGCCGCCGGCGAGGTCTACCAGGTGAACCTCTGTCGCGTCCTGTCCGCGCCGATCGCTTCGCAGGCCGATCCTGTCGCCCTCGCGGCGCGCCTCCATATAGGGAATCCCGCTCCGTACGCCGGCTTGGTGGATGTGCCCGGCACCCGAGTGGTGACCGCGTCTCCCGAACTCTTCCTCCGCCGTGAGCGTCGCCGCGTCACCTCAGAGCCCATCAAGGGCACCGCGCGGACCGCTGAGGAGTTCCTGCCCAAGGACACCGCCGAGAACATCATGATCGTCGACCTGGTCCGGAACGACCTGGCCCGGGTCGCCGAGATCGGTACCGTCGAGGTGCCCTCGCTGCTGCGCGTCGAGCCGCACCCCGGCCTGGTGCACCTGGTGTCCACCGTGACCGCCGACCTCGCCCCGGACGCCGGGTGGCCCGAGCTGGTCGCGGCGACCTTCCCGGCCGGTTCCATCACCGGCGCGCCGAAAAGCAGTGCCCTGCGGATCGTCGACGATCTTGAGAACGCCGCGCGCGGCCCTTACTGTGGCGCCATCGGTTGGGTGGACGCCGACCGCGGGCTCGGCGAACTCGCCGTGGGGATCCGCACCTTCTGGTGGCGGGACGGCCGCCTGTGCTTCGGTACCGGGGCCGGAATCACCTGGGGATCGGATCCGCTGGGAGAATGGGACGAGACCGAGCTCAAGGCCGCGCGGTTGTTGGCGGTCGCCTCGGGTCCACAGCTTGTCGGCGAGTGAAGGAGACTTGTGAGCCATGAGCACTGACAAAGTCTGGGTCGATTCCGGCCTGGTCGACGCCTCGATCCCGCACATCTCGGTCTTCGACCACGGCTTCACCGTCGGTGACGGCGTGTTCGAGGCGGTCAAGGCGGTCGGCGGGCGCCCCTTCGCCCTGACCCGGCACTTGCAGCGGCTGGTCCGCTCGGCCGACGGCCTGGGGCTGCCGCCGGTGGACGTCGACGCCGTCCGGCACGCGGTGACCGAGACCCTGCTCGCCAACGACGTCCCGCCCCTGGCCCGGATCCGGATCACCTACTCGGCGGGGCTCGCGCCGCTGGGCTCCGAGCGCGGCGACCACGGGCCCACGCTGGTGGTGGCGGTCGGTGCGAGCAAGGCGCACGCCGAGACCACGGCGATCGCCACCGTGCCCTGGCCCCGCAACGACCGCGGTGCCCTGGCGGGTATCAAGACGACTTCCTACGCCGAGAACGCTAAGGCGGTGGCCCACGCGCACGACGCCGGAGCCACCGAAGCGGTGTTCGCCGACACCGCCGGCCGGCTGTGCGAGGGCACCGGAAGCAACATCTTCGTGGTCCGTGACGGCCAGATCCTGACCCCGACCCTGGACACCGGCTGCCTGGCCGGCGTCACCCGCGCCCTGGTGCTGAAGTGGATCCCGGGCGCCGAGGAGGTCGACCTGCCGCTGGAAACGCTGCTGGACGCCGACGAGATCTTCCTGACCTCGACGCTGCGCGACGTGCAGGGCGTGCACCGGGTGGACGGCCGCGAGCTGGCCGCACCGGGCCCGGCCACCAAGGACGTGATGGCCGTGTTCGCCGAGCGGTCCGCCGAGGACCACGACCCGCTGTAGAACCAGCGGCGGAACTCTCTGCAAAGAACGCTACAGAAAAACGCTATAGAGAACCCGCAGAGAACTTGGGCCAGAACCAGAGAACCTGCGCAACAAACGGAACGCCCCCGCCGATGGTGATCGCATCGGTGGGGGCTCAGTGGTTCCGGGGAGTCGCGCCTCAGTTGTCGGCGAACAGGTGCACGAGCTCGGCGTCCAGGTCATAGAACCGGTGCTCCAGTCCTGGCGGGACGGCAGTGTTGGTGCGCTTGAGGAAGGATTCCAGGGCCCGCGCGGGGGCCTCCAGAAGCGCCTCTCCCTCAGGCGAGCTGAGCGCCAGGCACACGATGGCCTGGCCGCGGCTGCGCGAGGGCCACACCCGGACGTCGCCGGTTCCGGTGGGCCGACGAAGCCCCTCGGCCAGCAGTTCCCGGGCGAAGACCCAGTCCACGGTGTCCTGCCCGCCGGTGTGGAACGTGGCGTGCACGGCGTAAGGGTCGGCGGTGTCGTAGCGCAGGCCCGCGGGGACCGGCAGCGAGGAGTCGCCGGAGATGACGAGACGCAGCTGCAGCTCACAGGTGACCGATGAGCTCATGGCGGTCGGCCTTTCGCTAGGAGTGCGCCGAGGCGGGCGGTCCCGTACTCAGCGGTTCACACCCCCGCGTTCCAGTTGGTCCGCGTCGAGGGGCGCGAAGGAGGAATGCCACGGTCCGGTGGTCGGTAAACCCGTGTGCCCGGTATACGGCGATGTGCGTAGGCCATCAGGTCGAGGACAAGACCTTGACGTGCACGACAAGCGCCCCGGCGACGCGCGGCGCAATCCCCCGAATCGGGACAGAACCCACCGTATACCACCAGTGACACAGTGTGACGAATTCCACTCTTTCCGGCGGGTCGCCGCCCCTTACGCATAACGCCCCAACCGCGGCGCGCGCCGCGGCGGAAAGGGGTGCGCGCGGCACCGTGTGGATGCGGTAAGGTTACGGACGTCGGAACGGCCCTAGCGGCGCGCGACGACCAGGCACGGGCGATTAGCTCAGCGGGAGAGCACTGCCTTCACACGGCAGGGGTCACTGGTTCGATCCCAGTATCGCCCACCCAGAATCCGACCGCCATCTCATCGAGATGGCGGTTTCGTGTTTTCACCGCACTCCCCTCGGCCGGAATTGAACGCTGATCCGCGGGCCCAGCGGCCGTGCGGACTTCGGCACCGCGTGTTCCCAGGTGCGCTGGCAGCTGCCGCCCATGACGAGCAGGTCGCCGTGGCCGACTTCGTAGCGGACCGGCATGGCGCCGCCGGCTCGGGGCCGCAGAGCCAGGACTCGCGGGGTGCCGAGGGACATGATCGCGATCATGGTGTCCTCCGACGAGCCTCGGCCGATGGTGTCGCCGTGCCAGGCCACGCTGTCCCGGCCGTCGCGGTACAGGCACAGGCCGGCCGTGGTGAAGGGCTCGCCGAGTTCGGGTCCGTAGTTGCCGTCGAGGGCAGCCCGCGCCTGCGTGAGCATCGGGTCCGGCAGGTCTTCGCCGTCGCCGTAGAAGCAGAGCAGGCGGGGGACGTCGACCACCCGTTCGTACATCCTCCGGCGTTCGGCGCGCCAGGGCACGGATTCCAGAAGGCGGGCGAACAGTTCGTCCGCTCCCGAGATCCAGCCGCGGCGGAGGTCCACCCAGGCCCCGTCGCTCAGCGTCACGCGCTCGACCGCGGCACCGAGCGCGCCGACTGACTCGGGCGTGTCGGTGTCGAGGAGCGAGCCTTGGAACCACGCATCGTCGAACATGTGTTCAATTCTAAGCGGAACCGCTGACCGGGCGGCTATCGTCGAGGCGCACAAGAGCCCAACTTCAAGAGCACCACGGGAGTCACGCCGCATGAGCGCCACGCTCGTCGCCAAGGAACTCACCGCCGGCCACGGCGACCGCGTCCTGTTCTCCGGCCTGGACCTCGTGGTCTCCCCCGGCGACGTGGTCGGCCTGGTCGGGGTGAACGGCGCCGGAAAGTCCACGCTGCTGCGCCTGCTCGCCGGGCTGGACCAGCCCGAGCAGGGCGGGGTCCAGCTCAGCCCGCCCAGCGCCACGATCGGCCACCTCCCGCAGGAGCCCGAACGCCGGCCGTCGGAGACCGTCCGGCAGTTCCTGTCCCGCCGCACCGGCGTGACCGCCGCACAGGAGGCCCTGGACGCCGCGACGGCCGCCCTCGTCGAGAGCGCGCCCGGCGCCGACGACGCCTACTCCGAGGGCCTGGAGCGCTGGCTGAACCTCGGCGGCGCGGACCTCGACGAGCGGGCCGAGGCGGTCGCGGCCGACCTCGGCCTGGCCGTGGACCTGGACCAGGAGATGACCTCGCTGTCCGGCGGCCAGGCGGCCCGCGCCGGCCTGGCCTCGCTCCTGCTGAGCCGCTACGACGCCTTCCTGCTCGACGAGCCGACCAACGACCTCGACCTGGACGGCCTGGAGCGCCTGGAGCGCTTCGTCTCCGAACTGCGCGCCCCGGTGGTCCTGATCAGCCACGACCGCGAGTTCCTGGCCCGCACCGTGAACCGGGTCGTCGAACTCGACCTGGCCCAGCAGCTGATCCGCCAGGTCGGCGGCGGCTACGAGGACTACCTGAGGGAGCGCGAAGTCGAGCGCCAGCACGCCCGCGAGGAGTTCGAGGAGTACGCCGATACGAAGGCGGGCCTGGAAGCCCGGGCCCGGATGCAGCGCAACTGGCTGGAGAAAGGCGTCAAGAACGCGCTGAAGAAGCGGCCGGACAACGACAAGATCCTGGCGAAGGCGCGCGCGGAGTCGACTGAGAAGCAAGCGGCGAAGGCCCGCCAGACTGAGAAGCGCATCGAGCGCCTGGATGCCGTCGAGGAGCCGCGCAAGGAGTGGGAGCTGCGGATGACGATCGCCGCCGCGCCCCGCTCCGGCGCTGTGGTCGCCACTGTGCGGGAGGCCGTGGTTCGCCACGGCGACTTCACGCTGGGCCCGGTGAGCCTGCAGATCGACTGGGCCGAAAAGGTCGCGATCACCGGAGCCAACGGCGCGGGCAAGACCACCCTGCTCGCCGCACTCTTGGAACGCGTCCCCCTGGACGAGGGCACCGCCTCCCTGGGCCCAGGCGTCGTGGTCGGCGAGGTCGACCAGGCCCGCGGCCTGTTCCTCGGCGACCAGGCGTTGCTGAGTGCTTTCGAGGAGCAGGTCCCGGAGATGGAACCGGCGGAGGTCCGCACCCTGCTGGCGAAGTTCGGACTGAAGGCCGAGCACGTGCTGCGCTCGGCCGCGACGCTGTCCCCCGGCGAGCGGACCCGGGCCGCGCTGGCCCTGCTCCAGGCCAGGGGCGTGAACCTGCTGGTGCTGGACGAGCCGACCAACCACCTGGACCTGGCCGCGATCGAGCAGCTGGAGTCGGCGCTGGCGAACTACCCCGGGACGCTGCTGCTGGTGACGCACGACCGGCGGATGCTGGAGGCGGTGCAGACCACGCGGCGGCTGGATGTGGCCGACGGGAAGGTCACCGAGGTCTGAGGCCGGTCCCGGCGCGCCGGCCGCCGCACCTCGACAGGTCGCCGCACCTCGACAAGCCGCCAGCGGGCAAGTGACAGCACTGGGCCGCCGCCCGCCGGCGCGAGCCGACAGCGGTCAGCCGCGAAGCACCTGCTGGCCCTCCGCGAAGAACCCCGCGACCTCGTCGGCCGTCGCCGCCAACGGCCGCACCGCCCCGAACGGCGCGTTCCAGAACGCGCCTGTGCGCGGTTTGTGGGGCCCGACGTACATGTAGGGATCGTCGAGGTAGTCGTCGCCGAGCGAGACGCCGTAGTTGACCTCGTTGACCGTGATGGCGACGTCGAAGTGCTCCGGCCACAGCACGGGTATCTGGTCCGGGGCGAAGCGGCGCAGGCCCTGGTCGCCTCGGTCCAGCGCGTCGAGGAGCACCCTGGCGGCGCGTGGGTCGAGGACCGGACGGTCCGACGGCTGCGCACCGGAACCATGTTGGTACAGCCCTTCCGGAGCGCCCGCGATCACCCCCAATCGGGAACCGAGTTCGGCGTACGTGGCGCCGCGCACCTCCACCGCGGCGTCGTGGGACCGCACCTTCTGGTGGTCGACGCGCAGGTCGGGGGCCACGATCGTGGAGAAGGCGCCGGGCAGGACCCGCAGCCTGATGGTGCCGTGCTGCCGGTATTGCGGCCCGGCGAGCAGCAGTTCGGCGATCCCGTGCAGGGATGCCCTGGTGGTCTGGTTGGAACCCATCGCGTGCTCCTATCCGCCGGCGGCGTGGCCCCGGCGATAACCAGAAGAAGTAATGCCCGGGCGCAGCCTATCCTTGACTTGCCATGGACTCTCAGCTCAAACCGGCTCCGCTCGCCGAGCTCACCGCTCGCCTCGCGGAGCTGACGCCGCCTGACCGGCGTCGCCTGTCGCGCCGTATCGACGGCGCCCGTCGCATCCGCAATCCGCAGGCGCTGCAGGCGGTGGCGGCGGAGATCGAGGCCGAGATCCTGGTGGCCGCCGGGCGGGCGCGGGCGCGCCGGGCCAGCGTCCCGAAGGTCACCTATCCGGAGAACCTGCCGGTCAGCGCGCGCAAGGACGACATCGCGGCGGCGATCCGGGACCACCAGGTCGTGGTGATCGCCGGCGAGACCGGGTCCGGCAAGACGACACAGATCCCGAAGATCTGCCTGGAACTGGGCCGGGGCGTCGCCGGGCTGATCGGGCACACGCAGCCGCGCCGGCTGGCCGCCCGCACCGTGGCCGAGCGCATCGCCGAGGAGTTGGGGCAGCCGCTCGGGGAGTCCATCGGCTACAAGGTCCGCTTCACCGACCACTCCAGCGACGGCACGCTGGTCAAGCTGATGACCGACGGCATCCTGCTGGCCGAGATCCAGCAGGACCGGACGCTGAGCCGCTACGACACGATCATCATCGACGAGGCGCACGAGCGGTCGCTGAACATCGACTTCCTGCTCGGCTATCTCAAGAACCTGCTGCCGCGCCGCCCCGACCTGAAGCTGATCATCACCTCGGCGACCATCGACCCGGAGCGCTTCGCCCGGCACTTCGCCGACAAAGACGGCAAGGACGCCCCGATCGTTGAGGTATCCGGCCGCACCTATCCGGTGGAGGTCCGCTATAGGCCGCTCCTCCTAGAGGATCCCGAGGCGGACGGCGACGCCGGGGACCGGGACCAGATCCAGGCGATCAGCGACGCCGTGGACGAACTCGGCCGGGAGGGCCACGGCGACATACTCGTGTTCCTCTCTGGAGAGCGCGAGATCCGCGATACAGCGGACGCCCTTAAGAAGCGCAACCTACGCACCACAGAGATCGTCCCCCTATACGCGCGCCTGAGTACCGCCGAACAGCACAAGGTCTTCGAGTCGCACGCCGGCCGCCGCGTCGTCCTGGCGACCAACGTCGCAGAGACCAGTCTCACCGTCCCGGGGATCCGCTACGTGATCGACCCGGGCACCGCGCGCATCTCCCGCTACAGCAACCGCACCAAGGTGCAGCGCCTACCGATCGAGCCGGTGTCGCAGGCCTCGGCGAACCAACGCAAGGGCCGCTGCGGCCGCACCAGCGACGGCATCTGCATCCGGCTCTATGGTGAGGATGACTTCCTCTCCCGCCCGGAGTTCACAGAGCCCGAGATCCTCCGTACCTCCCTGGCGTCCGTCATCCTGCAGATGAGTGCGCTCGGCCTGGGCGACGTCGCCGCGTTCCCGTTCCTGGACCCGCCGGACGCCCGCAACATCCGCGACGGGGTGAACCTGCTCCACGAACTCGGCGCGCTCGACCCCGAGGAGCAGGACCACCGCAAGCGCCTGACCCCGGTCGGCCGCAAGCTGGCCCAGCTCCCGGTGGACCCGAAGCTGGGGCGCATGGTCCTGGAAGCGGACCGCAACGGCGCGCTGAAGGAAATCATGATCATCGCCGCCGCGCTGTCCATCCAGGACCCGCGCGAGCGCCCGGCGGACAAGCAGCAGGCGGCCGCGGAGAAGCATTCGCGCTTCAAGGAGCCGGGCTCGGACTTCCTGGCTTGGCTGAAACTCTGGGACTACATCAAGGAGCAACAGAAAGAGCTCTCCTCGAACCAGTTCCGGAAGCTGTGTAAAGCGGAGTTCCTGCACTACCTGCGCATCCGCGAGTGGCAGGACGTGCACAGCCAGCTCAAGCAGATCGCCAAGCAGCTGGAGCTCACCCCGAACAGCACCGAAGCCAGCCCCGACCAGATCCACATCAGCCTGCTGAGCGGACTGCTCTCGCACATCGGCCTCAAGGACACGGACTCCTTCGAGTACATCGGCGCCCGCAGTGCGAAGTTCGCCATCTCCCCCGGCTCGGTCCTCTTTAAGAAGTCGCCGCAGTGGGTCATGGCGGCGGAACTAGTCGAGACGAGCCGTCTGTGGGGGCGCGTGGTCGCCACCATCAAGCCGGAATGGGCAGAGCCGCTGGCGCAGCACCTAGTGAAGCGCACCTATAGCGAACCCCACTGGGAGAAGTCTGCGGGCGCCGTCATGGCGTTCGAGAAGGTGACGCTCTACGGGATCCCGATCGTCGCCTCCCGGAAGGTGAACTACGGCAGCATCGACCCCGAGGTGGCGCGCGACCTGTTCATCCGGCACGCGCTCGTAGAGGGCGACTGGCAGACCCACCACAAGTTCTTCTCCGAGAACCGCAAGCTGCTCGCAGAGGTCGAGGAACTGGAGAACCGCGCACGCCGCCGCGACATCCTCGTGGACGACGAGACGCTGTTCGTCTTCTACGACGACCGGGTACCGGCCGACGTGGTCTCGGCCCGGCACTTCGACTCCTGGTGGAAGAAGACCAGCCGGGAGCAGCCGGACCTGCTGAGCTTCGAGAAGTCGATGCTCATGAACGACGGCGCGGGCGCCGTGGTGGAGCAGGACTACCCGGACTCCTGGCGGCAGGGCCGGATGAAGTTCCGGCTGACCTACCAGTTCGAGCCGGGCACGGACGCCGACGGCGTCACCGTGCACATCCCGCTGGCGGTGCTCAACCAGGTCGCGCCGGAGGGCTTCGACTGGCTGATCCCGGGCCTGCGGGAGGAACTGCTCACGGCGCTGATCAAGTCGATGCCCAAGCAGCTGCGGGTGAACTTCGTCCCGGCGCCGAACTTCGCCCGGGCGCTGCGCAAGACCCTGATCCCCAACGAGGGCCCATTGCTGGACGCGATCGCCCGCGAGCTGCGCGCCGTGTCCGGACACCGGGTCGAGCCCATGGACTTCGACCTGGACCGGGTGCCGGACCACCTGAAGGCGACCTTCCGGATCGTCGACGACAAGGGCCGCAAGCTCGCCGAGGGCAAGGACCTGGAGGCGCTGAAGCTCACGCTGAAGGTCAAGACCCGGGACGTCATCAACGACGCCGCCGACGGGCTGGCCCGCGAGGGGCTGAAGAACTGGAGCGTCGGCACGCTGACGAAGACCTTCGAGCAGAAGCGCCGGGGGCTGACGATGAAGGCCTACCCGGCGCTGGCCGACGCCGGCGACAGCGTCGCGGTGCGGCTCTACGACACCGCCGAGGACCAGCGCCGCGCCATGGCCACCGGCACCCGCCGGATGCTGCTGCTGAACATCAACTCGCCGGTCAAGCACATCAACGGCCGGCTGAGCAATCCGGCGAAGCTGGCGCTGAGCCACAATCCCTACGGCAACGCCGTGGCGCTGCTGGAGGACTGCGTCGCCTGCGCGGCCGACCACCTGATCGCCCTGAACGGCGGCCCGGCCTGGGACGAGGCGGGGTACCAGAAGCTGTTCGACGCGGTCCGCGCCGAGCTGGCCGACACCTCGATGCAGGTGGTGCACACCGTCGAGCGCATCCTGTCGGTCTGGCACGAGGTGGAGCGCAAGCTCAAGGGCACGACCAGCCGTTCCCTGCTGACCGCCCTCGCGGACATCCGCGACCAGCTGACCGGGCTGATCCACAAGGGCTTCGTCTCCGAGACCGGCTTCGACCAGCTGCCGCAGGTGGTCCGCTACCTGCGGGCCGTCGACCGGCGGCTGGACAAGCTCCCGGACAACCCGAACCAGGACCAGCTCCTGATGTTCCAGATCCACGACGTCCGCGACGAGTACCAGTTGCTGCTGGACCGGCTGCCCGCCGGCCGCCGCGGCGACCCGGACGTCCGGCGGGTCCGCTGGATGATCGAGGAGCTGCGGGTGAGCCTGTTCGCGCAGCAGCTCGGGACACCGGAGACGGTGTCGGCCAAGCGGATCTACCGGGCGATCGACGCGATCGAGGGCTGAGCAGCGTCCGGTGCTCTGCCACCCGGTACCGTGCTGTGCGACGCAGTGCCGCGCTATCCGGCGGCGCATTATTCGGCTCAACAGCATTTCCCATCTAGGTATCAGCGCTCGTGCAACGCCGGTATGATCCGAGGCCATGAGCCCTGCTGCCGGGACCCCGTGGTCCGACCCCGTCGCCACCGACTCCGCCAGCAGCGGTGGTGCCGATGCCGGAAGCCGGATAGACACCTCGAAGCCGCACCCCGCGCGGATCTACGACTACTTCATCGGCGGCAAGCAGAACTTCCCCGCCGACCGGGCCGTCGCCGACCAGCTGGTCGAGACCATGCCGGTGCTCCCGGTGCTGGCGCGGGCGAACCGGGCGTTCCTGGGGCGGGCCGTGCGCTACGCGGCGCAGCAGGGGGTGAAGCAGTTCCTGGACATCGGCGCGGGGCTGCCGGCCGCCGGGAACACCCACGAGGTGGCCCAGTCTGTGCACCCCGACGCCACGGTGGTCTACGTCGACAACGATCCGCTGGTCACCGTGCACGGCCGGGCGCTGCTCGCCGACGAGGCGCGGACCCGGGTCTTCGAGGCCGATCTGCGCGATCCCAAGTCGATCCTGTCGCACCCCGACGTCACAGCGCTCATCGACTTCGACCAGCCGGTGGCCCTGCTGATGGTCGCGGTGCTGCACTTCGTCACCGACGAAGCCGACCCGGACAGCCTGGTCGCCACCTTGACCGAGAACCTGGTCCCCGGCAGCCATCTGGTGATCTCACACGCCGGTTCGGACCTGCTTCCGGAGGACTTGGAGGGCATGGAGGCCTACCAGCAGGCCTCCGAAGGCGCTCTCCGCGATCACGCCCAGGTATCCGCGTTCTTCGATGGTTTCGATCTGGTCGATCCCGGTGTGGTGCGGTTGCCCGAATGGCAGCCGACCGAAGAACTGCCGACCGATATCAACCGGTACTGGATGTACGGCGGTGTCGGCCGGAAGCGGTGATAACCCCTAATGGGGTTCATAGGTTTACCTCTCCTTGCTGTCCCGACTGTCCTGGAACGTCCTGCCCTGGGCCGCTGACCCGGCCCCGACATAAGCCAGGGACCTGCGACATCGCCCATGTCACAGCCCCTTCACGGTTCCGGACCCGCGTTGCAGGCCGGGGGCCGGAGCCGAAATGATGGCCCCGTGTCCCAGCAACCGGAACAGGCCGCACCGCTGACCCTCCAGATCCTTCCCGACGGGAACGAGCGGGTCTTCGACGGAACCCGGCGGGTCGTCATCGGCCGCGACCCCAACCAGGCGGACGTGATCGTCGCCGAGCCCCGGGCGTCCCGGGTCCACGCCACGCTCTACCTACAGGGCGGCGTCTGGGTCCTCGAGGACTCCTCCAGCCAGGGCACGTTCGTCCAGAACACCCGCCTGACACAGCCGATGACACTGCCCGGCCCGGTCGTGGTGCGGCTCGGACACCCGGTGGACGGCCAGGAGGTGCGGCTGGTCCCCGGTGCGCAGCGGCCCAACCTGCCGCCGCCCGGGTATCAGCAGGGCGGGCAGCGGCCTCCGCAGTCCGGACCCGGGGCTCAGGGCGGTCCGGCGTCGCAAGCCGGTCCGGCGTCGCAAGCCGGTCCAGCACCGCAAGCCGGTCCCTCGCATCAGCAAGGACATCCGGGGCAGCCCTATCAGGGACAGCAGGGCCACCCCGGACCGCAAGGACAGCAGGGATCACAGGGACAGCACACCCGGCCGATGCAGGCGGTCGCCGGCGCTCCGACCGGTGCTCCTATGGGCGCGGCCATGGGCGCTCCTATAGGTACACCGACAGGTACTCCCGCCGCGGGCCCAGGAGGCGGCGCTCCTATAGGCGGGCCCGGAAGTACCCCCGGGCGGAGCGTCCCTACGCAGCAGCAGCCATGGGCGCAGCAGCCCGGCGCGGTCCCGCAGGCCGTTCCATACGTTCCCCAGCAGAGCCCCGCGCAGCAGCCGCAGCAGCCCCGCCTGGGCGAGTACACCGGCGTCTACCAGACCTCGAACACGCTGCGAATAGGCCGCGACGCGACCAACGACATCGTGCTGCACGACCTACAGGCCTCCCGCTTCCACGCCGAGCTGGTGTTCCGCGGCGGCCGATTCGAGATCGTGGACAAGGGCAGCCACAACGGCACCTACCTGGACGGCATACGCGTCAACAAGGCCGAGGTGCGCGAGGGGGCGATCATCGCGATCGCCCGGCACCTGCTCCGCTTCCACAACGGAGTGCTCCAGGAGTTCGTCGACACCGGCGGCATCACCTTCTCCGCCGCGAACCTCGGTGTGCTGGCCGGACCTAAGGTCCTGCTGGACAACGTGAGCTTCGCCCTGGAGGGCGGCGACTTCCTGGCAGTGCTCGGCCCGACCGGCGCCGGCAAGTCCACGCTGATGAAGGCCCTCACGGGGAACCGCCCAGCAGACCGCGGCGCGGTCTTCTATAACGGACGCGATCTATACGCGAACTACGCAGAGCTCCGTAACCGCGTCGGCTACGTCCCGCAGGACGACATCCTGCACCCGCAGCTGAAGGTCCGCGACGCCCTGCGCTACGCCGCGCAGCTCCGCTTCCCGCCGGACGTCCCGGCCGCCGAGCGCAACCACCGCGTCGAGGAGGTCATGGCCGAACTCGGTCTTGTCGAGCGCGCGGACCTGGCCGTGGAGAAACTGTCCGGCGGCCAGCGCAAGCGCACCTCGGTCGCGATCGAGCTGTTGACCCGGCCCAGCCTGCTGATCCTGGACGAGCCGACCTCCGGCCTGGACCCGGGCTATGAGAAGTCGGTGATGGACCTGCTGCGCAAGCTCGCCGACGGCGGCCGCACGGTCATCACCGTGACCCACAGCATCCAGAGCCTGGACCGCTGCGACCGCATCCTGTTCCTGGCGCCCGGCGGGCAGACCGCGTTCTTCGGCCCGCCGCCGGAGACCCTGCAATTCTTCAGCAGGAGCACCTACGCGGAGGTCTTCCAGGACCTGGACCGCGCCGCGCCCGGCTTCGCGCAGAACGCCTTCGCCGGCTCCCCGGCCGACCAGCAGTACGTCCAGGCCCCGCTCGGCGCGCAGCTGAACAAGGTCAACGGCCAGGCCAACGCGCAGCAGGCCGCGACGTCGGCGGCGAACCCGCACTGGGGCCACCAGCTGAACACCCTGTTCAAGCGGTTCAGCTCGGTGGTGTGGGCCGACAAGCGCAACACCATGATGCTGTTCATGCAGGCGCCGATCCTGGGCCTGCTGATGCTCGCGGTGCTGGGCTCCAACGACCTGTCCACGAGCGACCCGGTCGCCGCCCGCAAGGCCGGCTCGGTGCTGCTGGCGCTGGTACTCGGCGCGACCTACCTCGGCGCCTCCAACTCGATCCGCGAGATCGTGAAGGAGAGACCGATCCTCACCCGGGAAAGAGCGATCGGGCTGTCACCATCGGCCTATGTGCTGTCCAAGGTGATCCTGCTGGGCCTGCTGACCGTCGCGCAGGCCGCGGTCCTGGTGTTCCTCGGCATCGTCCGCCAGGGCGGGCCCGGCAACGGCTCCGTGATCTCCTCCGGCCAGTTGGAGCTGTTCGTCGACGTGGCGGCCGCCGGCCTGGCCGCGATGGCGCTGGGTCTGCTGATCTCGGCGTTCGTCTCGAACGGCGACAAGGCGCTGACCATCTTGCCGGTCATCCTGTTCGCCGAGTTCCTGTTCACCGGTTCCGCGTTCCCCGTCAACAAGACCCCGGGTCTGGCCCAGGCCAGCTACCTGGCTTCGGCCAAGTGGGGCTACTCGGCCGCCGCCTCCACCGCGAACGCCGACATCCTGCTGGGGACCGGCTGCAACGACACGTTGCCGCGCGGGCCGCTGCCGGGTGCCAAGTGTGACTCGACGCAGGCGCACAAGTCCGGTACCTGGTACGGCGACATGGCCGCCCTCGGCGCGCTGACCGTGGTGTGCATCGGCGGGGCGTGGGTGGCGATCCGACCGGTGGGCCAGCCGAAACGGAAGTAGGGCAAGTAGAACAAGCAGTACAAGCAGCGCAAGGCTGTAGCGCTATATAGAGCTATAGGGCTATAGAGCGCTGTTAGACAAAAGGTGCGCGTTCCGGTCTTCCGGGACGCGCACCATACGTTTGTCTGGCGATCGCTGGACGATCCTCCGCTACGCGGCGCCGACCGTACTGTCCAACGCCCAATAGCTGACCGCCCGCAAAGGCAGCTCTACCCGCACCGTCTTCCCGCCACCGTCCGGATCCGCCGGCACCTCGGTCCGCCCGCCGGCCTCCGCGGTCAGGTCGCGCACCAACTGAAGTCCCCAGCCGCCGCTGTCGTCGGGGTGCGGGCTCAGCAGGGCCTTGGGCCGGTGCGGGTGGCGATCGTGGACGGCCACCGTCAGGCAGCCGTACTCCATCGCCAGCGTCACCTCCGCCTGGCGGCACAGCAACGCCGCGTGCTTGGCGGTGTTGGTGACCAGCTCGCTGATGATCACGACGGCTGAGTCCACCATCGGCTCGTCCAGATCCAGGCCCCAGTCGACGAAGACCTCGCGGGCCACCCGGCGCGCCGCCGCGGCGCCCTCGGATTTCGTGGGCACCGCGAAGGTGATCCGGTAGCCGCTCTTCGGCTCCCGCCCGACCCCGAGCACTTCCATCACCTCACACGTAGTGGCGCGCTACGTTCCGTTTCGGAACGGCTCCCCCGCCGTCGGTACAGTTGCCCTGCTGTCCGTGCCTTGGCAGTCATGCCCCATGCACGGCAGATTCACTCCTGCGAATGCACGTTCATTTGGAGGCACTCTTGAACAGCGAGCGCGCTGTAGCCGACCGGTTCGCTCTCGACGACCTGCTCACGGCTTATGCGGTGGCGATCGATACCGACCAGGTGACGGAGCTCACACGGCTGGCCACCGCGGACGCCGTCTTCGACTACCAATCCAGCGGCGGTCCCCGCGGCTCTGTAGCGGACGCCCAGCAGTGGCTGGAGAAGTCGCTACAGATGGTTCCGGTACGAGCGCACCTCATAGTGAACCGCCGCTTCGACATCCACGGGGACACAGCCGTGGCCGAGGCACACTTCTTCAACCCGATGTCGGTACGGATACCGGGCCAGAAGGGCGACATGTGGAACCCCGGCGGGGGCTACTACTCGGTGAACTTCCGGCGGACTGACAAGGGCTGGCGGATCTCAGAGCTCGTCATGCTCCAGACGTGGCGGGTCGCCGTCGCGGTGCACACGGCGGGAAAGGCGGGCGACGGGCACCACGCGTCCTGAGGGGGCCGGGTTCGCGGCGGGCGGCTCGACGTCGGGGACGGCGTCGGCACGCGCGCCGCGCGGCTGCTCCGTCAGGGTTTCAACGCGCGGTGTTCGGCGCCCGCCTCGTTTTCCCCCCGCGCCCTCACCACCGAGTGGATGAACGCCGCGACGATCATGGACGTGCCGGCCAGCGAGGCCAACCAGTCCGGGACGTCGGGGCCGATCTCCACCAACAACAGGACGGCGAGTACGCCGATCGAGTAGTAGGCGCCGTGTTCGAGGTAGACGTACCGGTCCAGCGCCTTCTTGCGGACCAGGAACACCGTGAGGCTGCGGACGTAGGCGGCGCCGATGCCCAGGCCGATGGAGAACAGCGCGACGTCGACGGTGACCGAGAAACCGCCCATGACGCTGTCGAAGGAGAAGGTCGCGTCCAGGACTTCCAGGTAGACGAACAGCATCAGCGCCTGCCGGCCCTGGGGCGGCTTCGCGTCCGCGTTCTCCGCCAGCACCTCGCTGCGGTCCGCCGCGGCCTCGGACAGCCGTTTGATGGCGAAGTACGTCACCAGCCCGGTGACGCCGGCCACCGGGACCCCGACCGGATGATCGGTGGCGAACGTTCTGGCGGCGATCAGCAGAAACAGCACGACGCCGACAACCTGGAACGCCTCCAGCGCCAGCGGCTTGAACCGCTCGCCGAGCGCGGCCAGCCGCCGCTCGAAGAACGGCAGCCAGATCTGGTCGTGCCCGCTGAGGAAGAAGTCCATGAAGATCATCAGCAGGAACACGCCGCCGAACGCCGCGATCAGCGGCTGCACGCTGAGGATCTCGTGCGCGTAGCCGTTGGGGTCGTTGATGGACCGGCTCATTACGTGCAGCGGATCCTGTTGGGTGACCGCTACCAGCACCAGCATCGGGATGATCAACCGCATCCCGAACACCGCGATCAGCACGCCGACGGTGAGGAAGATCCGTTGCCAGCGCTCGTCGAATCTGCGCAGCACGGTCGCGTTCACCACGGCGTTGTCGAAGGACAGCGCCACCTCCAGCACGGCCAACATCGCCACGACGGTCGCCGATTCGACGCCGCCGAGCCATAAGGCGAGCGCCAGGCCCAGGAGTGTCGCGCCGTAGGCGACACCGAAGTCCCGTCCGCGCATGTCACGGCCCTTTCTGCCAAGCACGCAGCCGTCCGGGAACGCCGGAAGAACCGACCGCGCCGTCGTGATCGGGCGCCACGTGACGCGCACCCACCGTCTGTACTTAGGATGCCCTACTCAGACTTCGAATACACGACAGGGGTCCAGGAAAGAGGCTCTTGTTCGGCTGCCGCACCACCACTGGTCGACGACCCGCACGCCAGCCTATCCGGAAGATCCCTAAACGGCCTCCGGCAAGTTCTGAGCATGATGAGACGCCCCCCGAAGGGGTTCATCCGCGTGCTCTGGGGAACTTGTCGCCTGGGGTACTCCCCTTCGCCACCGTTCGTTCGACAGACGCCGCCACGCTGATCAGCGGAACGAGGCTCCGCGCGCTGTCAAGCAACGGGCTCTTGATTCAAGCACTTGATCAAAGGGGTGGGGTTTTGACCGCGTTGGACGGGGCGTCGCATGACGCTGACGCGACACTGGCGGTGGCAAGGGGTGGCGGCGTAAGGCGTCGATCCGCTCTGCTGTCGCGCGATCACGGGTTGGCCTGGCTGTTCCTCCTGCCGTCGCTGGCGATATTCGCGATCTTCATTCTCTATCCACTCGTGCAGTCCTTCGTGCTGAGCACCCACGGCAGCGACATCTTCGGGAACTCGTCGCGCTTCGTCGGGCTCAAGCACTTCCGGGAGATGTTCTCGGACTCAGGGTTCTACAAGGTCCTCGGGACCACGGCCATGTTCACGGTGATGACCGTGATCCCCGGAGTCCTGGGCGCGCTGGCGTTGGTGCTGCTGATGGAGTCGCGGATCCGGGGGATCCGGATCTTCCGCAGCGCTTTCGCCCTGCCCTTCGCGTTCTCCGCGGCCAGCGCCTCGGTCATCTTCGCGGTGATCTACAACCCGGCGGTCGGCATCGCCAACGGGATGCTCGCGCACTTCGGGACCAAACCGGTGGGCTGGCTGACCGACCCCAAGTGGGTGCTGCTGTCAGTGGTGGTCGTGCAGGTGTGGATGACGCTCGGTTACAACGTGCTCGTCCTGTCGGCCGGAGTGGCGGCGATCCCCGGCGACATCATCGAGGCCGCGCGGCTGGACGGGGCGACCGGCTGGCGGCTGCACCGCTCGGTGGTGATGCCGCTGCTGTCGCCGCAACTGTTCTTCCTCACAGTGGTGTCGACCATCAACTCGCTACAGGCGTTCGCCTCCATCCGGATCCTCGCGCCCGAGGGCGGCCCCGGCGGCAAGGCCATGACGCTGGTGTACGCGATCTACAACAAGGGCTTCGAGAACGGGAACAGCGACCTGGGCACGGCCAGCGCCTACGCCATCGTCCTGCTGTTCATCGTGCTGGTACTCACCGCGATCCAGTTCGGGGTGCTGGAGCGGAAGGTGTTCTACCGGTGAGCGCGCTCGTGAAGGACCGCATAGCGAAGGTCCTGGTCTACCTGGTCCTCATCATCGCGGCGCTCGCGGTGGTGTTCCCGGTCTACTACGCGCTGGCCGGCAGCATCATGCCGACCCGCGACCTGATCAAGGCACCGCCGGCGCTGGTCCCCTCCGGGATCCACCCCGGGAACTTCGCGGACGTGTTCCACGCGATCCCGTTGGGCCGCCAGTATCTGAACAGCGTGGTCGTCGCCGGGATCATCACGGTGGCCCAGGTGCTGACGTCCCTGCTGGCCGCCTACGCGTTCGTCTTCCTGCCGATGAAGTGGCGCAAGGCCGTGTTCGGGCTCTTCCTGGCGACGCTGATGATCCCCTGGGAGGCGATCATCATCCCGAACTACAAGACGATCTCGAACGCGCACCTGGCGAACACCTACTTCGCGTTGGTGCTGCCGTTCCTGGCCTCCGCGTTCGGGACCTTCATGCTGCGGCAGTCGTTCCTACAGTTCCCGATGGAACTGCGGGACGCGGCCAAGATCGACGGCTCGGGACACCTGCGGTTCCTGTGGCGGGTCGTCGTGCCGGTGTCGCGGCCGACCATCGCCGCGATCGCCGTGTACTCGTTCCTGTCCGCCTGGAACCAGTACTTCTGGCCGCTGCTGGTGACCGACGACCCCAAGATGCAGACGCTGCAACTGGGGATGTCGCAGCTGAACAACTCCGAGTCCGCGGACCCGCGGCTGATCCTGGCCGGCGTCGCCTGCTCGGTGCTGCCCACGTTGCTGCTGGTGGTGTTCGGGCAGAAGTTCATCGTCAAGGGCCTGACCAGCGGGGCCGTCAAGTAGCACGCATGCCGATCACCGTCCGCATCCACTTCCACTTCCACCTCCACATCCACGTTCACAGGGGAGAAACTCAATGAGGAGAACACTCCGCGCGCGCTCGCTGCGCGTGGCGGCCGGACTGCTGGCCGCCGGAGTCGCTTTGTCGGCCTGTAGTTCGTCGTCGTCCAAGGGCGGTTCGTCGTCCGGCGGCGTCCCGGGCGCCGACGCGCTGACAAACGCCAAGGGCGTGGTGAACCTGACCTTCTGGCACAGCATGCAGGGCACCAACCAGACGGCGGTCACCGCGATCGTCAACGCCTTCAACACCAAGTACCAGGGCAAGATCCACGTCACGGACAGCTTCCAGGGGAGCTACGACGACGCGATCGCCAAGTACAAGACGGCGGTCTCCAGCCACTCCACGCCCTCGATCATGCAGATCTACGACGTCGGCACCCGGTTCATGGTGGACTCCAAGCAGACCGTGCCGATCGCGGACCTCGCCGCCAAGGACGGCTACTCGCTGTCCGATCTGCAGCCGAACATCTCCAACTACTTCACCGTCGGCGGCAAGCTGCAATCGATGCCGTTCAACTCCTCGGCGCCGCTGCTGTACATCAACGCCGAGGCCTTCAAGAAGGCCGGGCTGGACCCGGCGAATCCGCCGAAGACCCTCGCGGACCTGGCAGACGACGCCAAGAAGCTGACGGTCAAGGACTCCAGCGGCAAGACCACGCAGTACGGCTTCGGCGCCGCCGACTACGGCTGGTTCGTCGAGCAGCTCGCCGCCGAGTCCGGCGCGCTGTACTGCGACAACGGCAACGGCCGCACCGCCGCGGCGACCAAGCTGAACGTCACCTCGGGCGCGGCGCTCACCTACACCAACTGGTGGTCCGACCTGGTCAAGGGCGGCTACGCGCTGAACACCGGCCGGCCGACCCCGGACGCCCAGGCGGCGTTCAAGGCCGGCAAGGTCGCGATGAACCTGGAGTCCACCGGCGTGCTCGGCGGCTACGTCGACGCCGGCGCCAAGTCCGCCTCGCCGTTCACCGTGGCCACCGCGCCGTTCCCGAAGATCTCGGCCTCCGACAGCGGCGGCCCGGTCGTCGGCGGCGCGTCGCTGTGGATCGACCGGGTCGGGCACTCCGACGCCGAGGTCCGCGCGTCCTGGGAGTTCGCCAAGTTCGCGGCCTCGGCGCAGCAGCAGGCCGGCTGGCATGAGGCGACCGGCTACTTCCCGGTCAGCATCTCGGCGCTCCAGGACCCGACGGACGTCGCCTATCGCAAGGCGCACCCGCAGTTCCAGACCGCGATCGACGAGTTGCAGGCCACCCAGCCGACGCCGGCCACCGCCGGCTGCCTGCTCGGCGTGATGCCGCAGGCCCGGGCCGATCTGGAGCAGGCGATGCTGAACGTGGCGACCACCAGCACCTCGGCCGACTCCGCGCTGTCCGACGCCTCCTCGAAGATCTCCAAGTTGATCAGCGACTACAACTCGGCGGTCAGCGGCTGACCTCCGCCCCGCCCGCGAACCGCCGGAAGCGCAGTCATAAAATGGCTGCGCTTCCCGTCCTTTTCGGGGCGGAACCACCACGCACGACGACTTGAGCAGGGGCCTGTACCCATGGTGACGCGAGCCTTGACGGCGGTTCCACTGCCCGCTCCACTGACCGGGGCCCGGCTGGGCTCGGCGTGGCGGGTGAACCCGACCGTCGGGGTGATACTGCTCGTCCTGGCCGTGCTCTATGTCAGCGGCACGCTGGTGGCGCGGCGAAGGGGCGAGCGCTGGCCGGTGTACCGGACGATCGTCTTCCTGATCGGCCTGGCGGTGTTCGCCTGGACGACGATGTCCTTCCTGGGCGTCTACCAGCAGGTGATGTTCTGGCCGCGCGCGGTGCAGATCATCATGCTGCTCATGGTGGCACCGCTCTTCCTGGCGCTCGCGATGCCGGTGCGGCTGATGATCGAGGGCGGCCCGCGCTGGCTGGCCGCGGCGGTGCGATGGGCGCTGGCGACGCGGGTCGCGGCGCTGGTGACGTTCCCGGCCGTGGTGTCGATCATGTTCCTGGTGACGCCGTTCACCGTCTACTTCTCGCCGATCTACGAGGACACCCTGCGGTCGCGCGGCGCGGCGTGGGTGCTGAGCTTCGTGTTGTCCGGGCTCGGGTTCTTCTATTACTGGACCCGCCTGCGCCTGGACCCGGTGCCGAAGGAGTACCCGCACCTGGTGTCGGTGTGGATCACGTTCGCGGAGGCCATCGCGGACGGGGCGCTGGGCCTGACGCTGATGTTCGGGCACCACCTGATCGCCGGGGACTGGTACACCGCGCTGAACAAGCCGTGGGGGCCGACGCCCAAGCAGGACCAGGTGTGGGGCGGCGGGGCGCTGTGGCTCATCGGGGACCTGGCCGGGGTGCCGTTCCTCGGGGCGTTGTGGCGGCGGATGTTCGATGAGGACCGGGACAAGGCCGCTCAGGTGGACGCGGAGCTGGACGCCATGGAGGCGGCCGGGGAGATCGTCTACGGCACGGCTTCGACCGCTGTCGGTGCTCCGGGTGCTGCCGACGTTGTCGGTTCTGCTGCCGCCATCGGTTCCGCCGCCGCCGGTTCTGCCGCCGCCGTCGAGGGTGATGAGACGGTTGCCGTAGACGCGTCTACGCCGGTGTCTATTTCTCATACTTCTGCGGCCACGGTCGGCGCGGGCGGCTCCGGCGAAGCCGCGAAGCGGACCCGCCCCTGGTGGGAGACCGATCCGGTGCTCGGGCGACGGTACGGATTCATCGAGGAAGAGTGACCGGCCGGGGTCATCGTCACCCATTTGGCCTCGTACGATCACCGCAGGTTGATCTCAGTATGATGATGGATGTCCCTTTTGTGGATGTCCGGGAGAGTTGTTCTCACCACCGGTAACCGCGCCGATGGTCACCGATCACCTCGATCTGGAGGACAACCATGTTTCGCACGACTCAGATGACGTCCCGGACCCGCCGCTGCTCGGGGGCGGTGGTCGCGGCCGCGGCCGCCGCGCTGGTGCTGGCGCCGGGGGTGGCGTTCGCCGCCGGGCAGCCGGCGGGGCCGGAGACCGGGCACACTGCCGGCACCGGGCAGGCCGCGAGCCACAAGGGTGGGCACGCGACCGGGCACACCGGCGCTGGGCACTCCGGCACTGGACGCTCTGGCACTGGGCACTCCGACACTGGACGCTCTGGCACTGGGCACTCCGACACTGGACGCTCTGGCACTGGGCACTCTGGCGCCAGCCGCTCCGGCACGGCCGGGAGCACGGCCTCCGGGCACACCGGCTCCGGCCGCTCGACCTCTCACGCCACCGGGCACGCCGGTAGCAGCCATTCCGGTTCGGGCGGGCACGCTGGCGCCGGCCACGCGGGCACGGCCGGGCACACGTCTTCCGGCCGCGCCGGCACCGGCCGCTCGACCTCTCACACCACTGGCTCTCACAGCGCCGGTTCTCACACCACTGGTTCTCACGCCGCCGGGCACAGCAGCGCCGGTCGCTCCGGCTCGACCGGTCATACCCGCGCCGGCCACTCGACCGGCACCGGTCGGGCTGCGGCGCCCGGTGGCGGTGCCGACACTGGCACCGCGGCCGGCTCGGCATCCGGCGCGAGCGTGCCGAGCTCGTCCAGCGACAACCCGCAGAACACCAGCCCGAAGTCCTCCTCCCCGGACCAGACCGCGACGGTCACCAAGCTGGCAGCGTCGAACGCCGAGGACGGCGCCGTGATCATGTCCGCCCGGGTGTCGACGGCACACCGGGCCCCCGGTGCCTCCGCGCCGACCGGCACCGTGGTGTTCTCCGTCGACGGGGCCTCGTCCGAGCCGATCCCGCTGTCCGGCGGCCGGGCCATGGTGAAGGCCGAGTTGGGCCCGGGCGAGCACACCGCCTCCGCGGCCTACAGCGGAGACGCCGAGCACGCTCCGAGTGATTCCGGTCCGGTGAGCGTGACGGCGGGATGAGTGGGAGGTACGCCAACCGGCTCGTCTACGCCTCGAAGGACAGCCCGCCGGTGGCGACCAGGGTAGGGCCGTCGTACTCCCCGGCCGCCGCGTCGAGGTACCGCCCCGGTTCCGAGCCCGCCCACAGATGTGTCAGCACCAACCTGCCCACACCCGCTTCCACAGCCTGCCGTGCCACCTGCCGGGCGGTCGACAGATAGGGGGCGTCGTCGGCGGCCATCACCTCCGGATACGTGGCCTCCGCGACGAGCGCGTCCGCGCCCCGCGCCAACTCGACTAGCGCGGGGTCCGGACCGCCGTCCCCGGTGTAGACGACGGAACGGCCGCCGGCCGTGGCCCGGACCGCCGCGTTGGGCACCCAGTGCGGCAGTAGGGCGGTCCGCAGGTCGAAGGGCCCGACGGGGAAGTCCGCCCCCGGCTCGAAGTCGTGCCGGTCCAGCGCCGCGTCGAGCATGCCCGGCCGGTCCAGCGCCAACACAGCGTCCAAGGCGTGGTGCGGTGCGTAGACCGGCAGTGGGTCGGGGTCCGCCCCGCCCAGGGCCCGGGCCCGAAGCAGAGGATTGAGATCCACGCAGTGATCCGGATGCCCGTGCGTGATGTAGACGGCGTCCAACCGCTCCGCGGGCATCAGGTCCAGCAGCCGCGGCAGGACCCCGTAGCCCGCATCGACCAGAAGGGAGAACCCCTCGTGTTGTAAGAGGAACCCGCTACACGCCTCAGTGTTCGTCGGCCACGCCCCGCTGCCGCCCAGTACCGTCACCCGCATGCGTCGATGATGCCCTCACTTGCGCGGCGCGTACATGATGACCCCCATGCCCACCAGGCAGATCGCCGCGCCGATGAGGTCGAAGCGATCCGGCCGGTAGCCGTCGGCCACCCAGGCCCACAGTAAGGAGCCCGCCACGAACACCCCGCCGTAGGCGGCCAGCACCCGACCGAAGTCGCTGGAGGGTTGCAACGTCGCGATGAACCCGTACAGCGCCAGGCTCACCGCACCGCACGCCGTCCAGCCCCAGCCGCGATGCTCCCGCACGCCCTGCCAGATCAGCCACGCCCCGCCGATCTCCAGAACCGCCGCAACCACGAACAGTGCGATGGACCGCGCGACCGTCACTGCACCCGACCTCCCGGCTCCAGCGCTCCCGAGTGGGACCGCGACCGCGCGCCAGCTTAAGGCGTCACACGCCGCGACGCGTGCTCGTACTATTTGATATCAGTACAAATCTCGATGACTCAGACCGATTCCAGGTGCGCCCCGACCAACATCGACAGCGGTCAAAAGTCCGCAAAGATGTTCACTCCACAGCGTCCTTCTAACCTTCAGCCGCTATGGTGTGGCGGCAGCCCGGACCCACCACCAGCGGGCCTCGGAGCGCCGTCCCCGCACCACCGACCCACGGAGAGCCGATGGCCGTGACCAGCCGACGATCGAGGTCCGCGCAGGACGACGGCGGCGGGAGCGGGTCCGGTCGCGGACACTCCCACGGGCACTCGCACGGCCACGGGCCGGCGACCCCCGCCTCGCCCCGGCTGCGGACCCTGATCACCGCGTTGCTGCTGCCGGTGGCCGCCGCGGCGGTGGCCGGGCTGGTGCTGCTGTGGCCGGCGGCGGCGAAGAACCCGATCCCGCCGCAGGTGTGGGTGAACGGCACGGTGACGGCGTCGAAACTGGTCCAGGCCGGGTCGATCGACGGCAGCACGCCGCCGGCCGGCGGCACCACGTCGCCGACCGGGCAGGACACCACCGAGAACCAGTTGACGATCCAGATCACCAGCGGCCCGTCCAAGGGCTCGACCGCCTCCGTGACCGTGGGGGTGGACCCCACCACGCCCAAGTACTCGGTCGGCGACGGCCTGGTCCTCACCTACGACAAGAACCAGCCGGCGGACGGCCAGTACAACATCAAGGACTTCCAGCGCGGCCCGCCGCTGATGAGCCTGGCGATCGCGTTCGCGCTGTTCGTCCTGGTGGTCGGCCGCTGGCGTGGGGCCGGAGCGATCGCGGCGCTGGCCGTGTCGTTCACGGTGCTGGTCAAGTTCACGCTGCCGGCGATCGTCGGCGGCGAGAACTCGATCGAGGTGGCGGCGGTCACCGCCGGCGTCATCCTGTTCGCCGCGCTGTACGCGACGCACGGGGTATCCGTACGAACATCCGTGGCCGTATTAGGCACGGCGGTCAGCCTGGTGCTGATCGGCGCGCTCGGCGAGCTCGGCACCAAACTGGCCCACCTGTCAGGGCTCGGCGACGACAACGCCGCGACCGTCGCGGGCTACTTCCACAAAGTCGACATCCAAGGCCTCCTGCTGGCCGGCATCATCATCGGCGCACTAGGAGTGCTGAACGACGTCACCGCCACGCAGGTGTCCTCGGTCTGGGAACTGAAGGCCGCCGACCCGTCGCTGGGCGCCACCGACCTGTTCCGCGCCGGAATGCGCATCGGCCGGGACCACATCGGCTCGACCGTCAACACCCTGGTCTTGGCCTATGCCGGTGGCAGCCTGCCACTGTTCGTGCTGCTGACCACGTCCAGCCAGGGCTGGACCGGCGCGGCCGGCTCCGAGGTGGTGGCCGAGGATATCGTCCGCACCCTGGTCGGCTCGATCGGCCTGGCCGCGGCGGTACCGGTGACCACGGCCCTGGCTGCGTACTTCGCCGCGAGCGAGGGCGGCGCCAAGACCGGCTCGGAACGCTCGCGCCTGTCCTCCACGGACCTGCGCGAGCGCCGGGGCCGCCGCAGCGTCATCGACAGCCTCAAGGACGACGACGTACTCACCGACAGCACGACGACCATCACGCGACCGAGCCGACCCGGCGGGGGCGCCGCGGGCCGCCCCGCGCCGGTCCCGCGGATGCCGGAGAGCCGACGGAGCGGCGAGTGGAACGTGGACGGCACGCGGGTCGGGAACGGCAGCGGTCCGCACCGCACGCCGCGGCCTGCGCCTTTCCCGGCAACGGCTCCGGCACCCGCGCCGCAGCCGCAACAACCACAACCGCAGCCACAACCACAACCACAAGCGCAGCCGCAGCCTGTGGCAGATCCTTATGGTCAGAGCCCTTATGGGAGTGACCCATACGGCAGCGATCCCTATGGCGGGCAACAGCAGAGCCCGCCGCCGTACTACGGGCGATAACGAACTACCGCTGACGGCCACAGCTGACAGCGAAGAGGCGCGTATGGGAGCCCATACGCGCCTCACGCTCTAGATGTACTGACCGCCGAGCTGATATGCGGCCAAGCCGGCAGCGCTCTTCGGATCAACCGCAGCCTCGGGACGCGCCTGGCCGCTATGGAGCGCTACCAGCTGCTGTGCAGCGGCTTCCCCTCCGCGAACCCGGCAGCGCTCTACGCATCAACCACAGTGCTCGCTACGCGCCTGGCGGCCTTAGGGCGCTACCAGCTGCTGTGCAGCGGCTTCCCCTCCGCGAACCCGGCAGCGCTCTGCACGCCCACCACTGCCCGCTCGTGGAACTGCTCCAAGTCCTTGGCTCCGGCGTAGGTAGCCGAGCTGCGCACTCCGGCCGTGATGGCGTCGATGAGGTCCTCGACGCCGGGGCGGTCGCGGTCCAGGTACATGCGGGAGCTGGAGATGCCCTCCTCGAACAGGGCCTTGCGGGCGCGGTCGAAGGCGGAGTCGTCGGCGGTGCGCAGCCGGACCGCGCGTGCGGAGGCCATGCCGAAGTTCTCCTTGTAGAGCCTTCCGTCCCCGTCGCGGACGGCGTCGCCCGGGGATTCGTAGGTGCCGGCGAACCAGGAGCCGATCATTACGTTCGACGCGCCGGCGGCTAGGGCCAGGGCTACGTCGCGGGGGTGGCGGACGCCGCCGTCGGCCCAGACGTGCTTGCCTAGGCGGCGGGCTTCGGCGGCGCATTCGTAGACGGCCGAGAACTGCGGGCGGCCGACGCCGGTCATCATGCGGGTGGTGCACATTGCGCCGGGGCCTACGCCGACCTTGACGATGTCCGCGCCGGCCTCGATGAGGTCGCGGGTGCCTTCCGGGGACACCACGTTGCCGGCCACGAGGGGCACGCCCGGGTTGAGGGCGCGGACCGCGGCCAGGGCCTCGAACATCTTCTCCTGGTGGCCGTGCGCGGTGTCGATGACCAGTACGTCGGCGCCGGCTGAGAGCAGTTCCTTGGCCCGGGCCGCGACGTCGCCGTTGATGCCGATCGCGGCGGCGACTCGGAGCCGGCCCTGGTCGTCGAGCGCCGGCTTGTACAGCGCCGAGCGCAGGGCGCCCCTGCGGGTCCACAGGCCTTTGAGGCGGCCGTCGGAGTCCACGACGGGGGCCAGCCGGTGCTTGCCGTCCAGGGCGTCGAAGGCCGCGTGGGGGGTGGTGCCGTCCGGGATGGTCAGCAGGTCGCGGGACATGATGTCGCCGACGTTGGTGAACCGGTCCGTGCCGGCGCAGTCGGCCTCGGTGACGATCCCGACCGGGAGCCCGTCGGTGGAAACCACGACCAGCGCCCCGTGGGCCCGCTTGGGCAGCAGCGCCAGCGCCTCGCCGATGGTGCTGGTCGGCGCGAGCGTGACCGGGGTGTCGTAGACCGGGCTGCGGTCCTTGACCCAGCCGATGACCTCGGAGACCACGTCGAGCGGGATGTCCTGGGGGATGACCGCGAGCCCGCCGCGGCGGGCGATGGTCTCGGCCATCCGGCGGCCGGCCACGGCGGTCATGTTGGCCACGACCAGCGGGATCGTGGTCCCGGTCGCGTCGTGGGAACTGAGGTCCACGGCCAGTCGGGAACCGACTTGGGAACGCGCTGGGACCATGAAGACGTCGTCGTACGTCAGGTCGTACGGCGGGGAGTAATCGTTGAGGAAACGCACGTAGTAAGACTGTATCAAAACGGTCAGGGGCGCCTCCCCACGTGGTGACCGGGGTCACCGGGAGACGCCCGCGGGCTCAGTACACCACCGGCTCAGTACACCACCACGGTGTCCCCGACCCGGGTGTCCGCGAACAGCCGCTCGACGGCGGCCCGGTCGCGGACGTTCACGCAGCCGTGCGAGCGGTGCGCGTAGCCGTAGGTCGCGAAGTCGATCGAGAAGTGCACCGCCTCACCGCCGCTGAAGAACATCGCGTCCGGCATCGACGTGTGGTAGATCGTCGAGATGCAGTGCTCCATCTTCATGTAGATGTCGAACTTGCCCTTGCGCGTCGGGTTGTTCTCGTCGCCGAAGCGCACGTCCATCCCGTACTGCGGCTTGCCGTCGACCACCCACAGCAGCGTGTCCGTGCTCATGTCGATGCAGACCACCCGGCCGGTCATACACCGCGGGTCCAGAGCGCCGGGCTTGTTGCTGCCTAGCGGTACGCCGGCCAGCCAGCCGGAGCCGCTGCCGTGCTGGACCGGCGGCTTGGGCGTGGTGACCGGCGTCGAGGGCTTCGTGGTCGGGTGCGTCAACGGCTTCGAGGTGGACGACGGGGCGCTCGGCGAAGAGCTGGACCGCGCGTCCGAGGACGTCGAGGTAGAGGTAGAGGCGGTCGAGGTAGAACTCGCCGAACTGCTGGTCCCCGCCGACGTCGGAGTCGGTGTCGGTGTCGGTATCGGTGTCGGCACGGTCGACGAAGAGGTCGTCGAAGACGTGCCGGCCCCGGCAGCCGCCTGCTGCACGCTGTCTGTAGTAGAGCTCTTGCTCCCGCCCGAACCCGTCGAGCACCCTGTCATGCCGATCGCCACCGCGCCCGCCACAGCGAGCAACGCGCCGGCCTCGTCCCGCCCTCCTGACTCGGCATCGAGTTGGTGGTTGGACCCGGGTTCGGCTGCGGGTTGCAGAAG
>NZ_JAAFZA010000113.1 GCF_015356865.1 Catenulispora pinisilvae | reverse complement strand
CCCCCCAGACTTACGCGCCTCAATCAAGAACCGCCGCGAGTAAGCCACAAACGACCCCTCACGCTCAATGTGCTCATGCATCCGCAGCAGGTCATCCCGATACTTCTCGACGCTGAAGTCCGGCACGAACCAGATCACCTTGCGCAGGAAGTAGACCATGGCGCCGATGTCGAGGAACTCCATCTTCAGCTCGGCCTCCTGGAGGTCCACCACCTCCAGGCCGTTCTTCGCCGCCTCGGCTCGGGCCAGCGCTGGCTCGCGGAAGCCCTTGCCGGTGGGCTTGGGGCCGAGGAACCACTCGTAGACCTCGTGGCCGCTGTCCGGGCCGATGTGCTGGGAGAAGTAGGTGCCGCCGGGGGCTAGTACCCGGGCGATCTCGCGCCAGTGGGCCATCACCGGGTGGCGGCTGGTGACCAGGTCGAAGGCGCCGTCGGCGAAGGGGAGCGGTGGTTCGTCCTCGTCGGCGACGATCACCACGCCCTTCTCGCGCAGGTTCGCCTGGGCCACCTCTATGTTCGGGGGCCAGCCCTCGGTGGCGACCATTGCGCCGGAGGCCCGTTGCGGCACGCCGGCCAGTACCTCGCCGCCGCCGGTTTGGATGTCCAGGTGCAGGTGCGCGCGGGCGATGCGCTCGCCCATCTGGCGCTGGTAGCCCCAGGGCGGGCGCTCCTCGGTGGCGCGGCCGTCGAGCCAGGAGAAGTCCCAGCCGCTGACGTCGACCGCGTCGGATTCCGCGATCAGTTCCTCGAATGTGCGGTCCATGGCGGACATGATCGCGGGTCGTTGTGCCGCTCGCCAAGGGCTTAACGTGTCCGGATGCTTACTTTGTCGAAGCGTTACCTCGCGCGCCGCCTGCCGCGTGCGTTCCAACACGGCGTGTGCCAGTGCCGCCGATCGTGGACGCCCTGGCCGTAGTCGTCCCTCGGCCAGGCCACGAGGTGCGGTACTCCGGCCCGGATCTCCTGATCGCAGCCCGGGCACCGGTAGACCTTCTGCGCGGCCTGGCCGGGAATCCCCCGTACGGCCCAGTCCCGGCCGTCGGGTCCGGGCTCGATGCGGTCGAAGCCCAGGACCCGGGAGGCCATCCGCGCGCTGGCGCCGTCGCGCTCCTCGTCGGGGACGTCGGAGCGGCGGGGCGGGCGGCGGCGCGGGCTCATGTAACCAGGGTAGTAAACAGTGCGCGCCGCGATCGACGCCCGGCCCGCCTTGTCAACCGGATATTCAACGCCCGCCCGGTCAGCGGGAGCTGTAGTCCCGGAAGCCGCGCCCCGCCTTGCGTCCCAGGTATCCCGCGGTCACCAGGTGTTCCAGCAGCGGCGCCGGCGCGAAGCCGGGCTCGCGGAACTCCAGGTAGAGCACGCGCTGGATGGCCAGCGAGACGTCCAGGCCGACCACGTCCAGCAGCTCGAACGGGCCCATCGGGTAGCCGCAGCCGCGCTTCATCGCCGTGTCGATGTCGTCGGCGGTGGCGTAGTGCGCCTCCAGCATCTTCACCGCGTCGTTCAGGTACGGGAACAGCAGCGCGTTCACGATGAACCCGGCCCGGTCGCCGCAGTCCACCGCGACCTTGCCGAGCTTGGCGCACACCGCGTGGACGGTGGCGGCCACGTCGTCCGCGGTCGTCACCGTGCGCACCACCTCGACCAGCTTCATCACCGGCGCCGGGTTGAAGAAGTGCACCCCGACCACGTCGGCCGGGCGCTGGGTGGCCATCGCGCACTCGATGACCGGCAGCGAGGAGGTGGTGGTGGCCAGCACCGCGCCGGGCTTGCACAGCTGGTCGAAGTCGGCGAACAACGCGCGCTTGACGTCCAGGTCCTCCACGACGGCCTCGACGACCAGGTCGCAGTCGGACAGGTCGGCCAGGTCGACGGTCCCGTGCAGCCGGGCCAGCGCGGCATCCCGGTCCGGCCCGGCCAGCTTGCCGCGCTGCACCGCCTTGTCCAACGACCGGGTGATCGCCGCGCGCGACGCGTCCACCTTGGCCGTGGCCCGGGCGACCAGCACGGTCTCGTACCCGGCCTTGACACAGACCTCTGCGATGCCGTTGGCCATCGTGCCGGAGCCGACGACGCCGATCCGGCTCACCTCGCGGACCTGCGCGCCGGACCGGCCCTGGCCCGCGCCCGCCGGGGTCTGGTCGTCGTCGACCACCACCGGGGAGTCAGGACCCTCGTACGTGTAGAAGCCGCGGCCGGTCTTGCGGCCCAGCAGCCCGGCGGTCGCCATCTGCTTCAGGATCGGCGCCGGGGCGTGCAGCCGGTCCCGCGACTGCCGGTACATCGTGTCCAGGATCTCGTAGGCGGTGTCGACGCCGATCAGGTCCAGCAGCGCCAGCGGTCCCATCGGCAGGCCGCAGCCGAGCTTCATCGCGGTGTCGATGTCCTCGCGGGTGGCGTACTTCTGCTCGTACATCGCCACCGCGTGGTTCAGGTAGCCGAACAGCAGCGCGTTGGCGATGAAGCCGGCCCGGTCCCCGCAGGTGACGTCGTCCTTGCCGAGCCGGCGCACCAGCGCCTCGACGTCGTCCACCACCTCGGGGTCGGTGACCACGGTCCGCACCACCTCGGCCAGCTTCATCACCGTCGCCGGATTGAAGAAGTGCACCCCGACCACCCGCGAGGGCCGCGCGGTCGCCACCGAGATCTCGGTGACCGACAGTGCCGAGGTGTTGGTCGCCAAAATGGTCTGCGGCGGGCAGATGGCGTCCAGCCGCTGGAAGACCGAGCGCTTGAGCTCCAGGTCCTCCGGCACCGCCTCGACGACCAGCTCGGCGGCGGCCAGGTCGTCCAGCGCGGTGCTGAACGAGACGCGGCCGGCCAGCTCCTCGGCCTCGGCGTCGGTCAGCTTGCCGCGCTTGACCGCGCGGGCCACGGAGGCCCGCAGGTGGCCCCGGCCGCGGGCCACGCCGGCCTCATCGACCTCCACGCCGATGACCTGGATGCCGTTGCGCGCCATGACTTCGGCAATGCCGGCGCCCATCGTGCCCAGGCCGACGACGCCGATTGTGGTGAACTCGCGGGGCATGAAAACCGTCTCCTTGAGTTTTGGGTGACTCGCAGCTACCAGAGGGATCGAGTCTGCGGTTACTCGCCAGTATCTACGCGACACCCCCGATCTGACAGCACCTTCTTGCCTGTGAGACCGCCCACATGGGTTACACACTGGTAGGCATGCGCATCGGCGTCTTTCTGTTGGCAGCGGGCTTTCCGGGCATTTCGGCGGAGCAGGCGCTGCGGGCCGCGCTGGACTACGGCGTCGCCGCCGAGGACGCCGGGTTCGACGACGTCTTCATGGCCGAGCACCACTTCATGCCCTACGGCACCTGCCCTTCCGCTCTCACTTTCGCCGCCCTGCTGGCCGGCCGCACCCGGAGCATCGGGGTCGGCACCGCGGTGACGGTCCTGTCCACCGCGCATCCGGTCGCGGTGGCGGAGCAGGCGGCGATGCTCGACGTGCTCACCGGCGGGCGCTTCACGCTGGGCGTCGGGCGGGGCGGGCCGTGGGTGGACCTGGAGGTGTTCGGCACCGGGATGGCGGGGCTCTCGCGGCGGGCGTTCGCCGAGGCGTTGGACGTCCTGTGCGCGTGGGGATCGCGGGACGCTGTGTCCTTCGACGGCGAGTTCCACCGGTTCCGCCAGGTGCCGGTGGTGCCGCGCGGCGGGCCGCGGATGCTGGTGGCGTGTACGTCCCCTGAGAGCCTGCGCATGGCCGCCGACCGCGGGCTGCCGATGCTGCTCGGGATGCACGCCGACGACGTCGAGAAGGCGGCGATGGTGCGGATATACGGCGCTCCCGCGCCCCACACCTCGGTGGTGGTCGCCCAGGTCGCCCCGTCACGCAGCCAGGGTGTCAGTCTTCTGCGACAGGCGATGCCGACCTGGCTGCGTCCCGGGCTGGCCGCCCACGTCCGCTACGACGGCGGGTCGGCCCCGATGCGCGATCCCGACGACTACGCCGAGCACCTGACGACGATCCACCCGGTCGGGCCGGCTTCGTACTGTGCGGAACGGATTCTGGAGTCCCGCCTGGCCACCGGCATCGAGCACGTCCTGCTGTTCGTCGAGGGCGGCGGACCCGAGCACACGTTGGCGAATATCAGATCCCTGGGAAGCTCGGTACTCCCCCTGTTACGCGCGGCGGCCTGAGACGCCAAGCACGCCCACCCGCACGGCGGCCTGAGACCCGAAGCGCCCCCGCGCAGCAGGACCCGAGACACAAGAAGGGCCGGTGGCGTCCTCTGCCCCCTGGGACGCCACCGGCCGTTCGCAAGTCCTCCGGCCTCGATTCGGGAGCCCGCACCAGCCCGTGAATCAGTACGGCTCCATCCGCACCCGAACCGTCCCCACCAGCTCCGCAGGACCCGCGGCTCAGCAGTCGCGCAGTAGCGGCGACTGGTTCAGCAGCTGGGATCGAACCGAAGTGAAGGTGCTGTAGACATCAGAGTCCTTGGTGGTCCCGGAGGGGAACACCGCGACCCGGTGGCAGTTCTGGAACGCCAGCCGCACCCCGAAGTGCCGTTCCAGGCAGCCGCGGATGGCGTCGCTGGCCAGGGCCCGCAACAGTTGCCCCCGGGCCTGCTCGTCCGGCGGCGGTGTGATGTTGTCGACGAAACCGTTCGCACCGGCGCCGTCCACGTGCAGCCGCGTCGACAAGTCGCTGACCATCCGCCACGCGTACGGCAACGAGTCCCGCACACAATCGGCGAACTGCTGGTCGGAGACCTCGCCGCGCTCGGCGGCATCAAGCAGCTCCGGGGAAACATCGAGGGACATATCAGGGGACTCCTCCCGGTAGGGGATACACCTAGAGGCATGGCCCATCCAGGAGGTCTTCTAACCTGTCGGGGCGAAGGCTTTCAAAACGCCATCAGCACACGACTGATGTCCAACCTCTTGCATCACACCAGCACAGCGGGCTGTCAGTGGTAGCCGACCGCGTGCAGCCGAGCCTTGTAGAACTCCGCACCGTACGACAGCCCGCGAGTAAAGGAACGCGCGCCGGAGGCATTGAAGAACTGCACATCCGGGTTGACCCAGTTGCGGCTGTCGCCGTGGTACGTCTTCCCCGTGCTCTGCACCCAGAACGCCTCCCCCGAGGAGTGCTGGCTGAACGACTTCACCGCGTGGTTGGCGTGCACCGTGCTCACCGCGTGCGTGGTCTTGTTGATCGCGACCACCGCGCTGGTGTGGCTGACCAACAGGATCCCGCTGTCCTTGTATGAGGCGTCGAGGCTGTGCCCGAGGTTCCCCGAGCCGATCGACACGTTGACCCCGCCGACCAACCGGGTGTTCCGGTAGCTGCCGCTGACCTGATACGAGGTCGCCTTGCCCTGCCCGACCGCCCAGAGGCGGTTGTGGACGTCGTCGTACCAGAGCCCGTGCGCACCGGGGAAGCTGATCGTCTGGACCAGGGCCAGCGTGGCCGGATCGTTGACCGCGGTGGGCCCGTAGACGTGCAGGTACCCGCCGGAGGAGGCCGCGACCACGGCCCCGATGTTCGGGATCCGCTCGATGGCGTGCGGGTTGGACCCCGGCGAGGCCTTCCACAGCAGGCTCCCGGTCCCCTGCGTGCCCGAGGCGTTCTTGTGCACGATGCCGACGTCGCCGCCGGACGCCGCGACCAACGCCACCTCGCCGAACTTCGCCGTGCTGCGGAACTTCACGTCCGACAGGTTCGCCCAGCCACCGCCCCCGGGCGACCACACCCAGTGCGGGGACGTCCAGCCGGCCGCCGAGGAGTAGATCTGGACCTGGTTCCGGTACTGCTCGCAGACGGCGACGTCATAGCTCGTGGCGGCCTGGGCCGTAGCCTGGGCCGTGCCTTCGGCCAGCCAGAGTGCCGCCGGTGCCGATACCGCGCCGAGGAGCAGGGTCCTTCTGCTGAGTCTCATCATCGCTCCCGTTGTCTGAATCATTGCCGGATCCATTGGAGCAGGATCCTGATTCAGAACAAGGATTCTGATTCAGAACAAGCGCGAACTCGGGTCGTCCATCCCGCGCAGCACCTCGTAGTCCAGCACCGCGCACTCGATCCCCCGGTCCGCGGCCAGCGTCCGGGCCTGCGGCTTGATCTCCTGCGCCGCGAACACCCCGCGCACCGGGGCCAGCAGCGGGTCGCGGTTCAGCAGTTCCAGGTACCGGGTCAGCTGCTCGACGCCGTCGATCTCGCCGCGCCGCTTGATCTCCACCGCGACGTGCGCGCCGTCGGAGTCGCGCGCCATGATGTCCACCGGCCCGATCGCGGTCGGGTACTCGCGCCGCACCAGGGTCCAGCCGCTGCCCAGGGTCTCGATCTGGTCGGCGAGCAGTTCCTGCAAGTGCGCCTCGACGCCGTCCTTCTGGAGCCCGGGGTCCACGCCGAGTTCGTGACTGGCGTCCAGTTCGACGTCCCGGAGCGTGATCACCAGCCGCTCGCCGGCTTTGTTGGTGACCGTCCAGACCACGCGGCCGTCCTCGTCGGCCTCGGACTCCTTGAGCACGCAGGGCGGCGACATCCAGTTGAGCGGCTTGTACGCGCGGTCGTCGGCGTGGATCGAGACGCTGCCGTCCGCCTTCACCATCAGCAGCCGCTTGGCCTCCGGGAGGTGCGAGGAGAGCCGGCCGGCGTAGTCGACGGTGCAGTGGGCGATGACGATGCGCATGAGATCGGAGCCTATCAACGCGCGGGCGCCCCGCCGTGCACCCAGGCGGCAGCGGGTGACCGGACGACTACGCTCCCGGCGGGGAAACGCAGCTCAGGATTCGTCGGCTCTACGGTTCCTCAACGCTACTGGCAGGTCTTCCCCTGACGTTCATCTTGCGATGCATGCACGTTGCGATCGCAGGGGTTCCCCTATCACAGTACTAGTCCTGAGTACGCACATCGCCGTAACCCGTTCTCGCTGTTGCCGCTATTATTCAGCACGACACGCTGCTAACCCGTACTCATGTCCGTCACGGAAGGGCGTGAAGGAAGAGCGGGACAGGCCGCGGGCGAACACTGAGAGCACGCATACGCCTCGTCGATAGTGTCGATGGGCGCCGTTTCGACGCGAGGAGTCGCAGACCGATGAGTTTCATAGCCAAGGCGCTCGAGATCACCGAGAAGAGCTTTGACGGCGCGGTGGAGGCCGCTGAGGAGTGGAGCGCCCACCGGCACGGCGCGAAGCTGTTCATGAAGCTGGGCATCGCCTACTACGCCGAGCAGCGCCTGGAAGGCCACCACGAGCCGGTCGAGCGCATCCTGGACGCCCTCGACGGCCACGCCGCCGAGCACGGCGAGACCGGCCTGGACCACCTGCGGGCCGCGCACGAGGTGCTGGGCCGCGAATTCGCCGGCGAGCACCACCCGGACGCCATCGCGGAGAAGGAAGCCGCTGAGAAGGCAGACGCCTGATTCCGAGCCGCTATAAGTCCGGCATCGTCCGGCCCGGTGCTCGAAAAAGCGTTCAACAAATCGGCGTCCTTCCCTAGGGGATATCCCCGGGAAGGGCGCCGATTGGCGTCCGGGCAAGGACGGACTACAGCCAGCAGTGCCCTGATTCAGAGGCCGCGCGCCATGATCTGGCCGACGATGACCGCGGCCGCTCCCGGATGTCCGGTCAGCCAGCCGCCGAGGTGTCGCCGGACGGCCTCGCAGACAGCGGGGCGCACCTCGGCACCGCCCAACTGATCGCGGGTGCAGCCTCCGTACTCGGGGTACTCCAGCTTCACGGACACCACCGCGGTCAAGGCTTCGCAGACCTGCTCGGCGCCGAGATCGGGATCCATTGCCGCCAGCAGGCCCCGCGCCCGCGCGTAAGCGTTGACCGCGGCCGCTACGCCGTCGCGGAAGCCGAACACGTGCGTGCCGCCGCCGCGCGCGGGCACGCTATTGGCGAAGCCGCGGACGCACTCCGGGCCGGAGTCACGCCAGCGCAAAGCGATCTCGATTCTGCCGGAGATCTGCCGGTCGTCCTGCTCGAAGCTGATGATGTCGGAATGGACCGGAGCGGATACCTGCTCATCAAGGAACGCGACCAGCGCGCTCACCCCGTCCGGGAAGTGGAAGCGGGCCGAAGGGCGTTCGGGCGTCCGGCGTTCGTCGACCAGTGAGACGTCCAGGCCCGGATTGAGCCAAGCCAGCTCCCTGAAACGCTCTGCCAGCACGCTGAACGAGAACTCCGTTGTCTGGAAGATATCGGGGTCCGGCCAGAAGGTGATGACGGTCCCGGTGTCGTCCGCCGGTCCGGCGTCGGCCGGCGGAGCGACCGCGACGCCGCGCACGTACTCCTGGACCCGCCGCCGGCCGTCGCGGCGGACCTCGGCGATCAGCCGGCCCGACAGGGCATTGACAATAGCGAGGCTCAGCCCGAAGGAGTGGATGGTGTATCCGCGCCCCCGGCCGGCTCTAAACTCGGTCAGACGACCTTCGAGGCCCGGCTCACCGGCATCCCCTTGCGCCTCGAAAGGGATGCCCGGCCCGTCATCGGCGACCCGTACGCCGCCGTCGGCGCTCACCGTGACCTCGACCCTGCTGCCCCGGCCGACGATGATCTCGTCCATCGCCGTACTCGCCGCCTGGAAAACGGCGCTGTGCAGCCCGCGTTCACCGGTCGAGCCGATATACATCCCCGGCCGCTTCCGTACTGCTTCCAAACCTTCGAACACCACAATCGAGTCGGCGCTGTACGTACGATCCTCACTCACGATGTCCCCCTTCGACAGCGTTCCGCGAACTGCCCCGATCTTAGCCGGAATTCAGCAAAAGGCCAGGTCATTGCCGGTGTCGCGAGAGCGTGAGCGAGTCGCTGGATGCCTGTCGGCCGACCACCGACATCGGGCTGCGAACCTTCATGAGAATGCTTATAAGGCGTCGCCAAAGCCCGTTGAGGCGCCATTCCGAGCAGCCCGCCGGGCACAATTTTCGCGGAATTCCGAATCGGCGCCCGCCCCCGGGAAGACCCCGGGGAAGGGCGCCGATTCCGGCCCGAGCGGCGAGGGAGTCCGCTCAGGCCCTGAGGGAGTCCGCTCAGACGCTGACCGTTCCGGCGCGCCGGATCTCCTCGACGATGGTGTGCAGGATCTGCGTGATCCCGAAGTCCTTCGGGGTGAACACCGCGGCGACGCCGACCTCGCGCAGTGTCCGGGCGTCGGCGTCCGGGATGATGCCGCCGACCACCACCGGGAGCGAGCCGGCGCCGGCGGCCCGCAGTTCTGCCAGTACCTCTGGGACCAGTTGCAGGTGCGAGCCGGAGAGCACCGACAGGCCGACGCAGTGCACGTCCTCGGCCACCGCCGCCGCCGCGATCTGCTGCGGGGTCAGGCGGATGCCCTGGTACACCACCTCGAAGCCGGCGTCGCGGGCCCGTACCGCGATCTGCTCGGCGCCGTTGGAGTGGCCGTCCAGGCCCGGCTTGCCGACCAGCAGCCGCAGCCGGCGGCCGAGTTCGACAGAGGCCTGATCCACCTCGCGGCGCAGTTCGGCCAGCTCCTCGGACGGGATCGCCGTCCCGGTGGAGCCCGAGACGCCGGTGGGCGCCCGGAACTCGCCGAAGACCTCGCGCAGCACGCCGGTCCACTCCCCGGTGGTGACCCCGGCGCGCACGCAGGCCAGCGTGGCGTTCATCAGGTTGGCCTGGGTCCCGGCCTCCTGACGCAGCCGGGTCAGTGCGGCATCCACCGCCGCGCCGTCCCGCTGCTCCTTCCACGCCTTCAGTGCGGTCACCGCGTGCTGCTCCACGGCCGGGTCGACGGTCTGGATGGCCGCGTCCAGGTCGGCGGTCAGCGGATTCGGCTCGGTCTCGGTGAACTTGTTGACGCCGACCACCGTGAGCTCGCCGGACTCGATCTTCGCCCGCCGCTCGGCGTGCGCGCCGACCAGCTGCGCCTTCAGATAGCCGGACTCCACCGCCGCCACGACGCCGCCGAGGTCCTGGATCCGCTCGATCTCGGCCCAGGCCGCCTCGGCGATCTCGTCGGTCTTGGCCTCGACCACCTTCGAGCCGGCGAACAGGTCGGGGTACTCCAACAGATCCGACTCGTAGGCCAGCACCTGCTGCATCCGCAGCGACCACTGCTGGTCCCAGGGCCGCGGCAGGCCAAGCGCCTCGTTCCAGGCCGGCAGCTGCACCGCCCGGGCCCGCGCGTCCTTGGACAGCGTCACGGCCAGCATCTCCAACAGGATCCGCTGCACGTTGTTCTCCGGCTGCGCCTCGGTCAGCCCGAGGGAGTTGACCTGAACGCCGTAGCGGAAGCGGCGCAGCTTCTCGTCGGTGACGCCGTAGCGCTCGCGGGTGATGCGGTCCCAGAGCCCTGCGAAGGCCCGCAGCTTGCACATCTCCTCGACGAAGCGCACCCCGGCGTTGACGAAGAACGAGATGCGCCCGACCACCTGTCCGAAGTCCTCGGGCGCCACCTGCCCGGAGTCGCGCACGCCGTCCAGCACGGCGATCGCCGTGGACAGCGCGTAGGCGACCTCCTGCACCGGCTGCGCGCCGGCCTCCTGCAGGTGGTAGGAGCAGATGTTGATCGGGTTCCACTTCGGCAGGTTGGCCACGGTGTAGGCGATGGTGTCGGTGATCAGCCGCAGCGAGGGGCCGGGCGGGAAGACGTAGGTCCCGCGCGACAGGTACTCCTTGACGATGTCGTTCTGCGTGGTGCCGGCCAGCGCGGCCAGGTCCGCGCCCTGCTCCTCGGCGACCACCTGGTACAGCGCCAGCAGCCACATCGCCGGGGCGTTGATGGTCATCGAGGTGTTCATCCGCTCCAGCGGGATGCCCTCGAACAGCGCGCGCATGTCGCCCAGGTGCGCGACCGGCACGCCGACCTTGCCGACCTCCCCGCGGGCCAGTACCGAGTCCGGGTCGTAGCCGGTCTGGGTGGGCAGGTCGAAGGCCACTGACAGGCCGGTCTGCCCCTTGCTCAGGTTCCTGCGATACAGGGCGTTGGACTCCGCCGGGGTGGAGTGGCCGGCGTAGGTCCGCATCACCCAGGGGCGGTCTGGCTCGAAAGATCTGCCGCGCTCGGTCACGGGGGCTCCCAAGGTGGACGGTGTCGCCGCCCGGCAGGTGGGGTCGGCGCCTTGGTCCGGAGCCTACTGACGGGTAACCGGAGTGTCACCGGTGAGTTTGCGCACACCGGGCGCCGGGTCTCGGGCCCGGTTGTATCTCGATATCAAGCTTCTTGATATCGAGCGACTTCCTCCGTCACACTCCAGGAGGATCTGCGGGGCTGACACTAGGGGTGGTACATGGGGCTGCGGAGGAGCCAATCGGCGAACGGTGGCATCAGGGCCGGCGGCACGGGGCGCCGGACCGGCACCGCTCCGAGCGCCGCCGACGCCCCGAAGCGCACCGGAACCCTGGCCCAGCTGCGTAACCCACCTGGCGGACAGGACTCCCGCCGGATGCTCGCGGCGCTGTTCCTGGACCGGGCCGGCAACGGCGTGTGGAACTCGGCGCTGGTGCTGTACTTCACGGTCCTCGCGCACCTGAGCGCCGGGCAGGTCGGCGCGCTGCTGGGCATCGCGGGCCTGGTCGGCATCGCCGGCCCGCCGATCGCGGGGCAGCTGGCCGAGCGGATGCCGGTGCGCACGATCCTGGTGGCGTGCCACTTGATCAGGGTGCTGACGCTGTGCTCGGTGCCGCTGTGCCACGGCTTCGTACCGCTGCTGGCGGTCACCACCGCGACCACGCTGTGCGACCGCGGCTCGAAGACGATGGAGATCGTGTTCGCCGGCCAGACGGCCGGGGCGCAGCGGGCGACGTACCGGGCGCTCTCGCGGGTGGTGATGAACGCGGCGTACGCGCTGGGCGCGGGGATCGCGGCGATCGCGGTGGCGGTCGGGACCGGGACGATGTACGAGGCGGTGGTGGTCGGGAACGGGGTGTCATACCTGGCGGTGGCGGCGTTGGTGCTGCGGACGAGTCGGCGGGCACCGATGGGAGCGGGGGCGGGGACAGCCGCGGGCGCGACAGCGAGGGCGACGGCCGCTGGCAGCCAGAGTGGCGGCGGCCCGAAGAAGGCGCGCGGCCGCAACCCCTGGCGCGATCCGGGCTACCTGCTGTTCGTGCTGCTCGACGTGTTCCTGAACCTGGACGACGCGATCCTGACAGTCGGCGTCCCGCTGTGGGCCCTGACCCGCACCCACGCACCGCACGCGGTGATCCCGGCGGTCATGGTGATCAATACCCTGATGTGCGTCTTCCTCCAGATGCCGGTCTCGGCCCGGGTCTGCGGAGCCCGGGCATCGGCACGCGCGGCGTGCTGGTACGGCGTCGCGCTGCTAGCGGGCTGCGCCCTGCTCGCGGTGTCCGGACAAGGCGGCGCGCTGCTCGCGACGATCACGCTGGCGCTCGCGGCGGTGGTGCTGACGACGGCGGAGCTGGTGCGCTCGCTGGTGTCGTGGGAGCTGGCGGTGTCCCTGGCACCCTCGGACGCGCAGGCCTCGTACTTGGGGGTGGCGGGCATGGCCCAGGCGCTGGAGCGCTCCGCGGGGCCCGTGGCGCTGTCCAGCGGCGTACTGGCGGCCGGACCGGTGGGGTGGCTCGGACTCGGCGCGGTGGTGACCGGACTCGGGGTGGTGCAGCGGGTGGCGAGTTTACGGCGGCTGGATCGCAAGGCCGCGGGTGAGGGTGGCGCCGCGGCGGCTGGAGGCGCGGCTACGGCAGTGGCCTGAGTCAAGGCATTGAAGGTCGACCATGATCCGACGCCCGGCGACCCGGACACGGTCGCGGACATCGGCCAAGACCTGCGTGACCTCGCGGATCTCATTCAGCGACAGGCGAGCGAGATCGACAGCCTTCGTTCTGTCGAAAGCTGGAACAGCAAAGCCGCTGACGAGTTCCGGGGCAAAGCCCACAGCGCGAGCTCGGACTTACGCAAAGCGTTTAAACGCTACGACGTCGCCGCACAAGTTCTCGGCACGTCGACCAACGGCAGCGGATACGCCACTGAGCTCTTTCAGGCTCAGTCGATGGCTGATAAGGCGCTGCGGGACGCACAGGACGCTCAAACCGAGCATCGGAACCTTCAGCAGCAGCGCGACCGGCTTCCGGCGGGCACAGCATCGACCGATCCCCAGGCAGTCAGCCTGAGCCAGAAGATCCAGACAGCCCAGGACACGATCACCCGGTGCCGCGGCCAGGTCGAGAATGCCGCCCACATCCAGGAAACCTCGGCTCGCCGTGCGGCGGGTGCCATCCACCACGCGATCAACCACGACGGCTTCCACGACTCGTTCAGCGACAAGTTCAAAGCGGACGTCGGCTCTGTGGCCTCGACTGTGTGGGATGGCGTCAAGCATGGGGCGACCGACGTCGCCGAGATCACCGCCTCCGTCGGGAACGCCATGTTGCATGATCCTGGCGCCGACGCGACGTTGTTCGGGGGGCTGGTCCTGACAGCTGTCGGAGGCGCGGGCGAAGGGCTGGGATTCGCTCTGGACCTGACCGGCGTCGGCGCCATACCCGGCGTACCGATCAACCTCGGCGCGGGATGGCTGATCGCGATCGGCGGCACTGCCGCTCTGGGCGCCAGCGCGAAGCTCGGATGGGACGCGGCGCACTCTGACAGGGTCATGATGTCCTCCGACAACGGCGGAGGCGGAAGTGGCACGCCCAAAGAGCTGTCGAACCGGGTCCGTCCGCCACAGGCCGGCGACCGGGAATACGTCGTCCACAACCCCAACGACCCCTCCGACACCATCACGGACTATGACGAGGTCGGCCAGGATGGAAAACTCTGGGAGGAGAAGACTGCCACCGGGCAGGACCCCCGCATGGACACCACGAAATGGCTGAATAAGAACGTCACCACTAAGCTCGACAGCTTCCTAAGAGGCCGTCAATACGCACAGGGGTACGAGAACGCTTCGTTCGGAATCGACTTCACAGAACCGGGCGCGACCCCCGAGTTCAAGGCGGCGGTGGAAAAGGCTGTGACAGACTGGGAAGCGAAGAACGGGGTTGATGTGGAGGTGCGCTGGGCATCATGAGCATTTCCTTTGATCTTGGCGATGAAGTGCTCTGGTGGCCGTCGAACCTACCCGGACGCCTTTTCAAGGGCTACGCGGAGTCGATCGCCGACGCGCTGAAAACACGGTCCGGGCTCGGGGACATCATCGAAGACGAGTGCGCGATCGATCTTCCGGCCTTCGAGGCGTTCGTCGCGACGGCGAGCGACAGGTACGAGAAGACCACGCATCCGATCGTTCGTTCTCTGCTGTTCGCGTTCATCCCCACCGCACAGGTTCTCCTCGAGCGCGCGGGCCGCGACGTTCCCCGAGCCGAGTCCGACCAGCAGGAGGCCGTCTGGGCGGCCATGCGTAAGGAGCATGCGGCTTCCATGAGCCGCTCGTGAATCACGCGCAGCTCAGCGCGCGGCGCGCCAATCAGCCTCCAGCATCGCCATCAGGTCGACATCGACCCACTCCCCGTCCCACAACAGCCCCTCGCGCTTGGTCCCCTCCAACACGAACCCGGCCTTCTCATACACGTGCCGGGCGCGCGGGTTGAACCGGTACACCTCCAACTCGACCCGATGCAGCCCGACCGTCTCGAACGCGTGCCGCAGCACCAGCCGCGTCGCCTCGGTGCCGTAGCCGCGTCCGAAGACGCGGGGGTGCGAGCAGGCAGATACGGAAGCCGCGGGATCGGTCCTCGACGCTCAGGTCGTTCAGCACGACCTCGCCGACGTACTCCCCCGTCTCGTTCGCGACGACCGCCAGGTCGAGTCGGTCCTCGTGCTCGGCACGCGTCGCGTACCACCGCTCCGCGGGCTCGCGGGAGGGCTCTACGCGGGTGGCCGTCAGCCGGCTGCTCTCGGGGTCGGCGAGTAGTTCCATCAGGCCGGTTACGTTCTCGACCGTCACCGGGCGCATCGTCACCCGGTCGCCCGGCAGGACCGGCTTGTCGGCAAGCGAAAGCGTCATGGTCGCGATCCTGACAGGGAACGCGTGCAGCGACCGCCGGTCTTCGCGGTAGCCGCCGGTTTTCGGAGTGACCGGCGGCCGCCGCCGCGATGCTGGATCTCAGTAGCTGTAGAAGCCCTTGCCCGACTTCCGTCCGAGGTCCCCGGCCGTCACCATCCGGTTCAGCAGCTCCGGCGGGCTGAACTTCTCGTCCTGGGTCTCGGTATAGATGTTCTGGGTGGCGTTGCGCAGGATGTCGACGCCGGTCAGGTCGGTGGTGGCCAGCGGCCCCATCGCGTGGCCGAAGCCGAGCTTGCAGGCCAGGTCGATGTCCTCGGCGGTGGCCACGCCCGACTCGTAGAGCTTCACGGCCTCCACCACCAGGGCGGCGATCAGGCGGGTGGTGACGAAGCCGGCTACGTCGCGGTTCACCACGATGCAGGTCTTGCCGACCTCCTCGGCGAAGGCGCGGGCCCGGGCCAGGGTCTGGTCGGAGGTCTTGTATCCGCGGACCAGTTCGCACAGCTGCATCATCGGGACCGGGGAGAAGAAGTGGGTGCCGACCACGTCCTGCGGGCGGGAGGTGACCGCGGCGATCTGGGTGATCGGGATCGCGGAGGTGTTGGTGGCCAGCACCGCGCCGGGCTTGGCCAGTTTGTCCAGCTCGCGGAAGATGTCCTGCTTGACGTCCACGTTCTCGAACGCCGCCTCGACGATCACGTCGGCGTCGGCGACCGCCTCGGCGAGGTCGGTGGTCGTGGTGACGCGCCCCAGCGCCGCCTGGACCTCCTCGGGCGTGTAGCGGCCCTTGGAGGCGAACTTCTCCAGCGAGGCGCGGATGCCGTCGACGCCGCGCTTGAGCGCCGCGTCGGTCACGTCGCGGACCGCCACGTCGTACCCGGCGGCCGCGGCCACCTGCGCGATCCCCGAACCCATCAGACCGGCGCCGATGACGGCCAGCTTCTTCGACACTGCGCTACCTCGTGCTTCACAAGGGGTGATTTGCTTGGACGTCCAAAAAGATAACGCGGACGTGGCCGGGCCCGGCGCGGACGGCGGCGTAACGCTCGTCACGGGTACGGGTCGGGGTCCGGCTCCCGCTCGATCTGCGCGCCGAGCGAACGCAGTTGCGTCACCAGGCCCTGATACCCGCGGTCGATGTGCCGGACGTCGGAGACCGTGGTGTGCCCGTCGGCGACCAGCCCGGCCAGCACCAGCCCGGCCCCGGCCCGGATGTCGGTGGCCCGCACCGGCGCCCCGGAGAGCTTCTCGACGCCGCGCACGATCGCGTGGTGCCCCTCGGTGCGCACCGACGCGCCGAGCCGGGCCAGCTCCTGGAGGAAGACGAAGCGCGCGTCGAACAGGTTCTCGGTGACCATCGAGGTGCCCTCGGCGATCGAGTTCATCGCGGCGAACAGCGGCTGCAGGTCGGTGGCGAAGCCCGGGTAGGGCAGCGTGATGATGTCCACGGACTTGGGGCGCCGGTCCATCGACACCCGGAAGCCGGTCTCGTCCGGCACCACGATCGCGCCGGCCTGGGTCAGCTTGTCCAGCGCGATCTCCAGGTGCGCGGCGTTGCCGCCGTCCACCCGCACGTCGCCGCGGGTCATGGTGGCCGCGACCGCGAACATCCCGGCCACGATCCGGTCGGCGACCACCTGGTGCGGCGACGGGGCCGGCGACAAGGTGTCGACGCCCTCGATGACCAGCGTGGAGCTGCCGGCGCCGTCGATCTTGGCGCCCATCGAGGCCAGCAGCGAGCAGATGTCGACGATCTCCGGCTCGCGCGCGGCGTTGTCGATCACCGTGGTCCCGCGGGCCAGCACGGCGGCCATCAGGATGTTCTCGGTGGCCCCGACGCTGGGGAAGTCGAGCAGGATGCTGGCCCCGGTCAGCCCGTCCTTCGCGGTGGCGACCAGGAAGCCGTGCTCCTGCGAGATGTCGGCGCCCAGCCGCTCCAGCCCGTCGATGTGCATGTCCAGCCCGCGCGAGCCGATGGCGTCGCCGCCGGGATAGGAGACCTTGGCCTCCCCCTGCCGGGCCAGCAGCGGGCCCAGCACGCAGATCGAGGCCCGCAGCCGGCGCACCAGGTCGTAGTCGGCCTCGGTGCGCGGCACGGCCGGCACCTCGATGACGATGGCCGAGCCCTTCTGCGGCCCGTCCTCCCGCTCCGGCCCAGGCTCCCAGTCCAGCCGCACGTCGCAGCCCAGGCGGCGCAGCAGCTCGGCCATCAGCTCCACGTCCAGGATGCGCGGGACGCCGCGCAGCTCGGTCCGGCCCTCGGCCAGCAGGGCGACCGCCATCAGCTTCAGCGCGCTGTTCTTCGCACCGCACACCGCGATCTCGCCCGCCAGGCGGGCCCCTCCGGCAACTTTGAATCGCTCCACGGACGGCCATCCTGGCACACTCCGCCACCGCCGCCGGGCGACCGGCAGGCAACCTGCGGCTTTCAATTCGCGTCTTCGTAGTCGCCATGGACACCTGGGACAACGCGCAGCCTGACCGTGATCGGATGATCGGCGGTGCTTCGGCGACGCCTGGCGCAGGGCCGGGAGGTGACTCCGGGCCGGAGCCGACCGAGCCGGCCGAGCTGCCAGAGCCGCCGGAACTGCCGGAACTGCCTGGACCGCGGGAACTGCCGCGGCCATCAGAGCCGTCACCGACACCAGGGCCGTCAGAGCTCCCGGAACTGCACGAATTCCTGCGGAACATCGCCGCCGGAGCCGTCCCGATCCCGCAGGGCGACCTGTACTCGAAGGTGATGGCCCGAGCCGCGCGGATCCGTCGGCGGCGCCGGGCGATACGGGCCTGTTCGGCGACCGCGGTGCTGGTCGTGGCGGCGGTGCTCGGCCCGTCGGTGGCCTCGGAGCTGGGGATGCGCGGGGGCGACGCGTCAGCCGCCCCGCCGCCGTCCGCGATCGTGGATCTGACCAGCGCGTACCCGGCGCCGACGGCGACCGAGAGCCCGGTGACGACCGTGACGCCGACGGTCCCGGAGAACGCCTTGGCGTGGCCGAGCCGCGGGGCGACGCTGCCGGCGCAGGCTGTGGACGTCGCGAAGTCGTACCTGGTGGACCAGGCCAAGCGGGCGGACTCGGCGACCGGGGCGGATCCGACCTCCGTTCCGACCTCCGTTCCGACGGCCGCTCCGACGGCCACTCCGACGGTTACCGTCTCGACCTTGTGGGCGCAGGTCGACCAGGACACCGCGGCACCGGACCCCACGGCACCGGCGTCCATCAAGCCCGGAGTGGTCTCGAAGGAGGCCGCGCCGACTCCGCTCAAGACCTGGTTCTACGTGATGCAGGGCTGGACGACCCCGGCCGACGGCACGCCGTCTCGGGCCCAGCTGCTGGTCGGGGACTACACGCAGGTGGGCAAGACGGCGAGCATGTCGGTGTACACGACGCCGGTGACCTTCTCCCACATGTGGCCGGGATCCAGCGCCGACTCCGACGACGCGCAGCAGATCGCGGAGCTGTCGGTGTGGCTGCCGCAGAGCAACCGGCTGGTGGTGCTCGGCGCGCCGCAGACGAAGACGGTGCTGTACGCGCGGACCGGCGGAAACTTGATCCCGCAGAAGACCGTCGACGGGGTGGCGGTGTTCCCGCGGACGCAGCATCTGGTGAAGGGGCACTTCGCCGACGTGATCCAGGTGCGGGACGCGAAGAACGTCGCGTTGACGCCGCCGGATGCCTGGAGTGCGGGGGACTTCGAGCTGACCGGGCCGGAGAGCCTGTGGAAGAGCGGCGGGGCGGGGTGGGTGGCGCTGACGGCGCAGCCTGAGGTCGCGGCGCCGTCCAGCGCTTCTAAGTAGGGCAACCAGAGGTAGGGGCAACCAGGGGTGGGGCGACCAGCGCCCGACTACCGCTCCCCGCCTGGAACCCACAGCACGTCGCCGTCCCCGCCGTGCGAATCCGTGTTCGCCACCCGAGCCAGGATGAACAGCAGGTCCGACAGCCGGTTCAAGTACTTCACAGCCAGCGGGTTGACCGCGTCGCCGTACTCCTCGACCGCCGCCCAAGCGCTCCGCTCCGCCCGCCGCACAACCGTCCGCGCCACATGCAGCTGCGCCGCGACGACCGTGCCGCCGTTGAGGATGAAGGAACGCAGCTTCTCCAGCGTCTCGTTCCACTCATCGCACGCCGCCTCCAGCCGCTCCACGTACTCCGGCTCGATGCGCAGCGGCGGGAACTCGGGGTTCTCGGCCGGCGGTGTGCTGAGGTCGGCGCCGAGGTCGAAGAGCTCGTTCTGGACGCGCAGCAGCAGGGCCCTGATTCCGTCGTGGAGCATGCCCAGGTCGTTGTGGGCGAAGGCGACGGCCAGTCCGATCGCCGCGTTGGCCTCGTCCACGTCGGCGTACGCCGCCAGCCGCGGGTCGGTCTTGCGGACCCGGCTCAGGTCGCCGAGGGCGGTCGTGCCGTCGTCGCCGGTACGGGTGTAGATACGGGTCAGGTTCACCATGGGTGCCACGGTAGCCGGTCGTACCGCCTCAGCTCACCCGCGAGATGTTCCACCCGGGCGGCGCGGCCTCCACCCACGTCAAAAAAGCCATCATCGACTCCGTCGACATGGCCAGCTCCACCGCCTTGCCCGCGGCCGAGCACTCCAGCACCGCCCAGCCCGGTAACAGAGTCCGGGTCTCCTCCCCCGCGGCGTCGCGGCGCCCCACCACGTCGAACCCCCGCCGAGCCAGGCTCGTGCGGGGGCGGGGGTTGTAGCTGAAGACGCGGTAGAGGTCCACTGTGAGGTCGCGGTAGCGGCCTACGGCGAACGACCAACCCGTGGCGTCCCCGGGGGCCGGGACCGGGCCGAAGCGGACGGCACAGTCGAAGGCCCCGCCGCCCCGGCGGATCAGGTGGCGGCGCATCGGGATGAAGGCGACGGCCAGACAGATCACGACAAAGACGACGGCCAGGACCTCGACAGCGCTGAGCATTTACGCAAGCTCCTCACTGTCGAGTCCCGGCCGCATCTAGGTGTACCTCAGTGCCCCTCAGTGTCCCGCGCCGGCGCCCACGGAGGCGTCGCCGGCGGCCCGCAGTTGGGCCTCGGCGAAGCGCATGTCCGCTTCGGCCTGCTCGCGCGCCTCCTGGTCGTCGCCGGCCGCGGCCTCGGCCTCGCGGGCGGCGGCGGCCAGATCGCGGGCGGCCTGGACGTCGATCTCGGACGGGAGCAGGACGCTCTCGGCCAGGATCGACACGTCGTCGCGGGCCACGGACAGGAAGCCGCCGGAGACGACCGCCTCCACCAGGCCTTCCTCGGTACCGCGCAGGGTCACGACGGAAGGCGCCAGGATGGACAGGATCGGCTGGTGGCCGGGCATCACGCCGGCGTCGCCCTCGGTGGTGCGGGCGATGACCATGTCGGCCGTGCCCTGCCACACCTTGCGGTCGGCCGCCACCAGCGAGACGTTCAGCCGGCGCGCACCGGCGTGCGACTCGCTCATGCCCGCTCCAGCTCCTTGGCCTTCTTCTCCAGGTCCTCCAGACCGCCGCACATGAAGAACGCCTGCTCCGGCACGTGGTCGTACTTGCCGTCGGCGATCGCGGTGAAGGCGGCGATGGTCTCGTCCAGCGGGACGAAGGAGCCCTCGATGCCGGTGAAGATCTTCGCCACGAAGGTGTTCTGCGACAGGAAGCGCTCGATGCGCCGTGCGCGCTGCACGGTGACCTTGTCTTCCTCGGAGAGCTCGTCGATGCCGAGGATCGCGATGATGTCCTGCAGGTCCTTGTACTTCTGCAGGATGCTCTTGATGCGCATCGCGGTCTCGTAGTGCGCGGCCGAGATGTAGCGGGGGTCCAGGATGCGGGACGTGGAGTCCAGCGGGTCCACCGCGGGGTAGATGCCCTTCTGGGTGATCGGACGGCTGAGCACCGTCGTGGCGTCCAGGTGGGTGAAGGTGGTGTGCGGCGCCGGGTCGGTGATGTCGTCCGCGGGGACGTAGATCGCCTGGACCGAGGTGATCGAGTGGCCCTTGGTCGAGGTGATGCGCTCCTGGAGCTGACCCATCTCGTCGGCCAGCGTCGGCTGGTACCCCACCGCGGAGGGCATGCGGCCCAGCAGGGTCGACACCTCCGAGCCGGCCTGGGTGAACCGGAAGATGTTGTCGATGAACAGCAGCACGTCCTGCTTCTGCACGTCGCGGAAGTACTCCGCCATCGTCAGCGCGGACAGCGCGACCCGCAGGCGGGTGCCCGGGGGCTCGTCCATCTGGCCGTAGACCAGCGCGGTCTTCTCGATGACGTTGGTCTCGGTCATCTCCGCGATCAGGTCGTTGCCCTCACGCGTGCGCTCGCCGACGCCGGCGAACACCGACACGCCGCCGAAGTTCTCCGCGACGCGGTAGATGAGCTCCTGGATCAGCACGGTCTTGCCGACGCCGGCGCCGCCGAACAGGCCGATCTTGCCGCCGTTCACATACGGCGTCAGCAGGTCGACGACCTTGATGCCGGTGGTGAACATCTCGGTCTTGGAGTCCAGCTCGTCGAAGGAGGGCGCCTTGCGGTGGATGCCCCAGCGCGTCTCGGCGTGGAACTCCTCGCCCTCCTTGAGGTTCAGCACCTCGCCGGTCACGTCGAAGACGTGGCCCAGGGTCACGTTGCCGACCGGCACGGTGATCGGGCCGCCGGTGTTGACCACCTCGGCGCCGCGGACCAGGCCGTCGGTCGGCTTCAGCGCGATGGCGCGGACCATGCCGTCGCCGATGTGCTGAGCGACCTCCAGGGTCAGGGTCCGGGTCTCCCCGAGGAACGGGTAGTCGATGGTGAGCGCGTTCTGCAGCTCCGGCATGCCGTCGACGGGGAACTCCACGTCGACGACCGGGCCGATGATGCGCGCGACGCGGCCGACGGCCAGCGTCGTGGTCTCAGTGGTCGCAGTCATTTCAGTCACTTCCCACATTCGCGTCGGCCAGCGCGTTGGCGCCGCCCACGATTTCACTGATTTCCTGGGTGATGTCGGCCTGCCGGGCCGCGTTCGCCAACCGGGTGAGGTTGTCGATGAGATCCGAGGCGTTGTCGGTCGCGGACTTCATCGCGCGGCGCCGGGCCGCGTGCTCGGAGGCGGCCGACTGGAGCATGGCGTTGTAGATGCGCGCCCGCACGTAGTGCGGCAGCAGCTCGTCCAGCACCCGCTCCGGGGACGGCTCGAACTCGTACAGCGGGAACACCCCGCCGGCCGGGGGCTCGGAGGTCTCCTCGTACACCAGCGGCAGGATCCGGACCGTGGTCGGCTGCTGCGAGAGCATCGAGATGAACCGGGTGGAGACCAGGTGGATCTCGTCGATCCCGTTGTCGTCCAGGAACGCCTCGATCACCTCGTCGGCGACCGTGCGGGCGTCGGTGTACGCGGGGTTGTCGGAGAACCCGACCCACGTGCCGGCCATCGGCCGGTCGCGGAAGGCGTTGTAGGACACGCCCTTGCGGCCCACCACGTAACGGACCGGCTCCTTGCCCTGCTCGCGCAGCAGCTGCATCAGCTGCTCGGCTTCCCGCAGGACGTTGGAGTTGTAGCCGCCGGCGAATCCGCGGTCGCTGGTGATCACGACGACCGCGGCCTTCGGCCGGGCACCCGGCTGCGGCTCGCGCTCAGTGGTCAGCGCGTGCGAGGCGTTGGAGCGCGACGCGACCGCCGAGACGGCGCGCGTGATCTCCTCCGCGTACGGCGTGGAGGCGGCGACCTTCTGCTGCGCCTTCACGATGCGGGCCGTGGCGATCAGTTCCTGGGCCCGGGTGATCTGCTTGGTCGCCTTCACCGACGCGATGCGGCGCCGGTAGACCCGAAGCTGGCCTGCCATGTCAGTTCACCCCTTTCCGGACTCGAATGCTCACGTTGTCGGACACCGCGATCAGGCCTTGTGCTTGGTGATCGTGGCCTGGCCGACGTTGTCCTCGTCCATGGCGTCGACCTTGCCCTGGTCGGCCAGCAGCGTGCCGTCGCCGAGCTCGAAGCCGCGCTTGAACTGCGCGACCGCGTCCTTGAACGCCGAGACGGTGTCCTCGGAGAGCTGCCCGGTCTCCCGGACGGTCGCCAAGATGCCCGCGTGGTCGGTCTTCAAGAACGAGATGAACTCGCTCTCGAAACGGCGCACATCGGACACCGGCACATCATCGATCGAGCCCGACGTACCGATCCAGATCGCCGCCACCTGGTCCTCGACCGGGTACGGCGTGTACTGACCCTGCTTCAGGATCTCCACCATCCGCTGACCACGGGCCAACTGCGCCTTAGACGCATCGTCCAGATCCGAGGCGAAAGCAGCGAACGCCTCCAGATCCCGGAACTGCGCCAACTCCACACGCAGCGAACCGGACACCGAACGCATCGCCTTCACCTGCGCCGAACCACCGACCCGGGACACCGAGGTACCCACGTTGATCGCCGGACGCACACCGGAGTTGAACAAGTCCGTCTCGAAGAAGACCTGACCGTCGGTGATCGAGATGACGTTCGTCGGAATGAACGCCGAGATGTCGTTCGCCTTGGTCTCAATCACCGGCAGACCGGTCATCGAACCCGCACCCATCTCATCGGAGAGCTTCGCGCAACGCTCCAGCAGACGCGAGTGCAGATAGAAGACATCACCGGGGTACGCCTCGCGCCCCGGCGGACGACGCAGCAGCAGCGACATCGACCGGTACGCCTCAGCCTGCTTGGTCAGATCATCGAAGACGATCAGCACATGCTTGGAGTCGTACATCCAGTGCTGGCCGATAGCCGAACCGGTGTAAGGCGCCAGGTACTTGAAGCCCGCCGGGTCCGAAGCCGGGGCGGCGACGATGGTCGTGTACTTCATCGCGCCGGCCTCCTCCAACGCGCCCTTCACGGCCGCGATGGTGGAACCCTTCTGGCCGATGGCGACGTAGATGCAGCGGACCTGCTTCTTCGGGTCGCCCGACTCCCAGTTCTGCTTCTGGTTGATGATCGTGTCCACGGCCACCGCGGTCTTGCCGGTCTGCCGGTCACCGATGATCAGCTGACGCTGGCCACGGCCGATCGGCGTCATCGAGTCGATCGCCTTGATACCGGTCTGGAGCGGCTCCTTGACCGACTGCCGGGCCATCACACCGGGAGCCTGGAGCTCCAGGATGCGGGTGCCCTCGGCCTCGATCGGGCCCAGGCCGTCGATCGGCTCACCCAGCGGGTTCACCACCCGGCCCATGAAGTTGTCGCCGACCGGGGTGGACAGGATCTCGCCGGTACGCGCGACCCGCTGCCCCTCCTCGATGCCCTCGTAGTCGCCCAGGACCACGACGCCGATCTCGCGCACGTCCAGGTTCAGGGCGATGCCCAGGGTGCCGTCCTCGAACTTCAGCAGCTCGTTGGTCATGGCCGAGGGCAGGCCCTCGACCTTGGCGATGCCGTCACCGATCTCGGTCACGGTGCCGACTTCGTCCTTCGACGCCTCGGGCGCCTCGTAGGAAGCGACAAAGCGCTCCAACGCGTCCCGGATCTCCTCCGGACGGATCGTGAGCTCCGTCATGAGTATTCCTGCTCTCCTAGATTCATCCGGGCCGGGCATCGGCGGGCCCCTGTTCGTTCCAGGGATTCCGCCCGCCGCCACCACCCGCAGGTCGTTTCTGGTGGGTACTGCTGGTTGTGAATCAGCGCTGTGTGCTTGTGCTTCTTGTACGACGCTAAGCCTTGACGCCGAGCGCCGCTGTCTTCAGCGCCGGCCCGCTCAGCCGGCCAGCTGCCGCTGCGCCTGGGCCAGCCGGGTGCCCACGGTGCCGTCGATGACCTCGTCGCCGACCCGCACCGACAGCCCGCCCAGCACCGCCGGGTCCAGATCCACGTTCAGGTGGACCTGCTGCCCGTACAGCCGCTTGAGCACCGCGGCCAGCCGGTCGCGCTGCTGCTCGGTCAACGGGACCGCCGCGGTCACGTAGGCGATCAGCCGCTGGCGGCGCGCGGCCGCCTCCTTGCCGATCTCGGTCAGTCCGGCGCTGATCGACCGGCCGCGCGGATGCGCCACCAGTCGGCCCACCAGGCGGTAGGTCGTCGGGTCGACCTTGCCGGACAGCAGTGCGTCGGCCAGTGCGACCCGCTTGTCGGCCGGGACCCGGCCGTCGGCCAGGGCCAGCGCCAGGGCGCCGTTGGAGTCCAGCACCCGGCTGAGCCGGAACAGCTCGTCTTCCACGTCGTCCAGCTTGCCGTCCCGCTCGGCCACGGCCAGATCGGCCCGGACCGCCAGGTCCGCGGTGGCGTCGGCGAGGTCGCGCGGGGAGCTCCAGCGAGACCGGACCAGCCCGGCCACCAGGGCGGCGGCATCGGCGCTGATCTTGCCGGCCAGCAGCGAGGTGGCGATGTCCGCACGCACCTGGGCCGGCCGGGCCGGGTCGGTGAGCATGCGGCGCAGCGTGGCTTCCTTACCCAGGACCACCGCCACGGCCGACAGGTCGTCGGCGATGCCGGTGATGTCCGCGCCGGGCGCCGAGGTGAGCGCGTCCAGCCGGTCGGTCCCGGCCGCCAGCGCCTCGCGGCTGGCGCCGTGCATCAGGCACCCGCCTTCGCGGCGGCCGCGGTGTTCGATCCGGAAGCCGCGTCAGCCTTGGCCTCCAGCTCGCTCAGGAACCGGTCGACGGTCCCGCGCTGGCGGGCCTCGTCCTCCAGCGACTCCCCGACGATCTTGCTCGCCAGCTGGATCGCCAGGGAGCCCAGGTCGCCCTTGAGCGCGGCGCGGGTCGCGGCGGCGTCGGCGTCGAGCTGGGTCCGGCCGCCGGCCACCAGATTGTCGCGCTGCTCCTGACCCTCGCCCCGCATCTGGGCCACGATCGCGGCGCCCTGTTCGCGGGCGTCCTGAGTGATCTTGGCGGCCTGGTGCCGGGCCTCGGTCAGGTTGCGCTGGTACTCCTCCTGAAGCGCGGCGGCGGCGGCCTGGGCCTCCTTGGCGCGCTCCATGCCGCCCTCGATGGCGTCGGTGCGCTCATCCAGGGTCTTCTTGATGCTCGGCAGGAGCTTCTTCCAGAAGATCGTGAAGATGATCAGGAACGCGATCGTGCCGATGACGAGCTCGTCGCCTTTGGGATAAATCGGGCTGAAAGTCCCGGCGAGAACCGTAGTGTTTGGCATTTCCTACCTTCCCTAGGTCCGTAGGGGCTGGGGACGGCGCTTTACTTGTTCAGCACGAACGGGGCGATGAACCCGAGCAGGGCCAGCGCCTCGGTCAGCGCGAAGCCGATGAACATGTTGGTGCGGATCATGCCGGCAGCCTCGGGCTGACGGGCCATGGCCTGCACGCCGTTGCCGAAGATCAGGCCGACGCCGATACCCGGGCCGATGGCCGACAGACCGTACCCGATGTACCCGATGCCCTTGATCGTGACGTTCGAGTCCGCGGCGAGGGTGGTCAGAGCAGCGCTCATGTCTCTCGTTTTCCTTCTGGTTGGCCGGCGGGCACTCTGCCAACCGGTCGCTTATAAGTGATACGGGATCTTGAGTTGTGGTCTTGCCCGCGCTCCCTTGGGAACAAGAAAGCGTCCGTCTTCGTAGTACCTGTGTGGTACTAGTGCGCTTCCTCGAGTGCGCCGGCGAGGTAGCTCGCGGTCAGCATCACGAAGATGTAAGCCTGTAGGGCCTGGATGAACAGCTCGAAGGCGGTCATCACGATGGCCATGGTGAAGGACGCGCCGGAGAAGAAGATCCCCTTGACGCTGAACATGTACCAGGCGCCCGCAGCGAAGGTGGCGACGAGCAAGTGGCCGGCGAACATGTTCGCGAACAACCGGATCGCCAGTGTGAACGGCCGCACGATGATGTTCGACAGCAGCTCGATCGGGGTCAGGATGAACAGGATGCCCAGCGGCACGCCGCTCGGCACGCCCAGGACCCGGAAGTAGCCCAGGCCGTGCCGCTTGAAACCGGCGTACATGTAGGTCAGCCAGACCATCGCGGCCAGGGCCGCCGGGAACGCGATGACCGAGCTCACCGGGAACTGGATGCCCGGCACGAACGACATGACGTTCATCAGCCAGACGAAGAAGAACAGGGAGAACAGGAACGGCACGTACTTGTCGCCCTTGGCACCCATGGAATCGCGCGCGATCCGGTCGCGCACGAACAGATAGGCCACCTCGCCGACGTTCTGAACGCCGCGCGGCACCATCTTGGGCTTGTTGAACGCGGCCCAGAAGAAGGCGACCATCACGACCGTGATCAGGACGACCAGCACTACGGGCTTGGTGACGCCGTAGGTACCGATGTGGAACCAAGGGCGGTTGGAGAAGTCGAAGTCATCCGCACCGGGGGCGACGTTGTTGAAACCACAGCCGTTGTTCCCGAACAGGTGGCAGCCGCTGCTGTCCGTGTTCAGCGCGCCCACACCGGCGGCAAGGCTAAGGCTCATCGTGTGTATCCAGACTGGCTCATCGTGACGGCAACCTTCAGGTGTCGGCGCGTCCGGGTCACTCCGGGGCGCGCGATCGGCACTGGATGTGTCGTGGCAATCGGTACTGCGGATCGTTCTGGTACTGCGGGTCCTACTAGTCCTGCGGGTCCTGCGGGTCCTGCGGGTCCTGCTGCTCTGGCGGGTCCTCGATGCCGACCAGTGCGCGCCGCTTGCGGAGCAGCGCCTCGCGTTCCTGCCTCTCCAACACCGACACCAGCCGGAAGGTGAGGAACAGGCCCGCTGCGAGCCCGAAGATCACCCCGATCGGTGTGAACACGTCGGAGGTTCCGGCCCACTTGTCGATCAGCCAACCGAGGCCGCCGTAGACGACCATGCCCGCCAACAGGTAGCCCGTGATGGAGGCCGGATCGACCTTCTTCTCCGGCTTCCCGGTGCGGGTTTTCAGCTTGCGGGTACTGCTCATGCTGCTCATGCCGCCTCGGACGATAGCAGGAGAGATGACCTTCCCTGAAACCCAGCTGAGAAGGCGTGAGCGGCACGCTGGAATGCGTTAGGAACTCGTGATGCGGCCCGGTTCGATTCCGAACAGTGGGCAGGGGAGGTGTCAGCTCCGGCCGGTAACACAGCCCGGTTCCGGCAGCGAGCAGGGGAAGCTTCAGTCCCGGCCGACAGGCCGGTTTATGGGCGGTCATGGTGCTTACCGGCCGCCGATGGGCGACGGTTCGGACTCGGCGGTGCTCTCGGGGCGCTTGGGCGCCACGGGCTTCAGGGAGTCCGGGATCGCGGAGGGGTCCGCGTAGAAGATCTTCGTCTTGAGCACTGCGCGCGTCTCGGCGGCCAGCCACACCAGGGTCAGGCCCAGGATCGTGAATCCGAAGGACCGGAAGTGGAACAGCGTGGTGTGTTTGAACGCGATCATCAGCACGGCCAGGAAGACGACCTTGCCGAGGTAGGTGAGCATCGCGTAGCCGAGCAGCATCTCGGGCTGCTTCTGGGCGACCTTGCTGATGATGACGATCGTCACCGAGAAGAAGGCCAGCACGATGACGCTGCCGAGCAGCGCCCCGATCAGGCCTTTGCTGCCGACCAGCACGGCGCAGAGCACGACGGCGACAGCGCCGGCAGCAGCGGTGGGTACCGCTGCTCCGCGCAACAATCGGGCGTCAATGGCCTGCATGGCTTCCCTCAAGAAGTCTTGTAGGTCGAGCAGTACCGGGGGTCCGGCACCGCGTCGTGTCGGTTCAGGTTACGGGGGCGGTACGGATCTCTCACAACCCCTCATCCCCTTGTTCGTGAAAGCTATCACAAGCTCGCGCTCTACGCACGAACCGGTTTTCGTATGCGCCTCGACCAGTGTTTTTGCTGATCTACTCCGTCAGAGTGCGTACTTTTCCACCTGGGAGAACGTCTACGGGTGGACACGATCGGCCCGAACCGGGGCCGCCGGGTGTGATCAACGCGACAGCGTGCGCCGGCGCAGTCCGCCGTCGGGATCAGCGATATCGGTGCCGTCGGCGGCGTTCTCCGTTGATTTCGCTATAGCCGGGATGGCGGCCTGGACCGTCGAACCCTGCGAAGCGTCGACCTCGGAACCGTTACCCCCGGCACCGGCACGGTGGCGTGCGGTAGGCGGGGAGCCGACCCGCAGGGCCTTGTCGCGCAGCCGGTCCCGGTGGTCGCCCAGCCGGGGTCCCAGCAGCAACACCAGACCCACCAGCGTCATCCCTATCGCGAGATAGACGATGGGCTGCCGGGACGGCGTCACGGCGAACAACACGGTGACGAACGCGACCAGCAACGACCAGAAGTACATGATGAGCACGGCCCGGCGCGGGGAGTGCCCGATCTGCAACATCCGGTGGTGCAGGTGGCCCTTGTCGGCGGCCAGCGGCGACATCCCGGCCTTGGTCCGCCGCACCACCGCCATCACCATGTCGGCGATCGGCAGCAGGGTCACCGAGACCGGCATGATCAGCGGCAGGTACGCCGGCACCAGCTTGTGCACCGAACTGGTCTGGTTGACCGTCTCATTGATCTCGGTACCGAGCTGGTAGGGGTCGATGCCGCCCATGATGGTGATCGAGCTGGCCGCCAACAGCATGCCCAGCAGCATCGAGCCGGTGTCGCCCATGAACATCCGGGCCGGAGACCAGTTGTGGGCCAGGAAGCCCAGGCAGATCCCGACGGTGACGATCGAGATCAGCGCCGGGGCGGTGGCACCGGTGAGCTTGTAGCTGATGGCCAGCCGGTAGCAGTAGGCGAAGGAGGCCAGCCCGGCGATGCAGGTGATGCCGGCGGCCAGGCCGTCCAGGCCGTCGACGAAGTTCACCGCGTTCATCAGGGCCAGCACCAGGAACACCGACAGCACGATGGACAGCGTCGGGTCCACGGCCACGATGCCGATGCCGGGGATCACCAGCCAGCTGATCTGGATCCCCTTCACCACCATCACCGAGGCGGCGAAGATCTGGCCGGCGAACTTGGTCAGCGGGTCCAGCTCGAACTTGTCGTCCACCATGCCCAGCACCACCACCAGGAACGCGCCCCACAGCAGGGCCTGGATGGTGCTGGACTGGCCGTAGACGTTGCGCTCCAGCATCGGGAAGTGCTCGGCCGCGGTCAGCGCGGCGGCCAGCCCGACGAACATCGCCAGCCCGCCGACCCGCGGCGTCGGCGTCTTGTGCGCGTCCCGCTCCCGGATCTCCGGGACCAGACCCAGCCGGATCGCCAGCGCCCGCACCGGGCCGCCGAGAAGGAGCGTCACCGCCAATGCCACCGTCATGGCGAGCAGGTACTCCCTCACGGGACCCTCTCCGCTTCTCTCGCTGTGCTGCTGGGACCGGGTAAGGCGGGGCGCCGATCGTCCCGTGCTCGGGTGACACCGCTGTCGCGAGACAACCCTACGCCGACTGGCGGCAGGCGGTGCGTCACAACTGTGGAACGGACGCGCTCATCCGCAGAACTTCTTCTCCGCGGCGAACGGGTCGGCCGGGACGACCAGGGCGGTCCGGTCCGGCGCTCCGGTGAGGTTGCTCCAGAACCGGCCCGGGGTCATGGGCTGTCTGGTCGAATCCAGCAGCTCCTTCAGCGAACCGCAGCTCATCGCGTGCCGCGCGGCCCGGACCTGGTCCGGGGTGGTGCCGTCGAGCACCACCTTGGTGTCCACGACGGCCGGATCGCCGTATTCGGCGAGGATCCAGGCCCACGGCAACTCCTTCTCGTGTCCGGGCCGCCCGGGCGAGGTGAGCGTCAGGTGCGCGCCGAGCGGGTTCGCCAACCCCAGCGTGTCCACGACCTCCTCGCTCAGCGGCGTCTCGGCGCCGGCCGCGCCGAGCCGCCCGGCCGCCACGGCGAAGGAGTACGGCAGGCTCGGGTCGAGCGGGACGTCGATCCCGCCCTCGGAGGTCAGGACGCGCTGGCCGTGCGCGGTCCACGAAGCGATCGCCTCGCCGATTCCCCGTTCCCGGTTGGTGTATGCCGCCGAGGTGTCCGGATTGGTCCGTCCGGTCCACTGTTGGTAGCCGAGGCGCTCGTCTTCGGAGATGGCGTGCTTCTGGTCGTAGAAGTGCACCGAGTACGTCGCACCGCTGTACGCGGCCCAGACCGCGGTCGCGGTGACGGCCGGCACCAGGACCGCCGTCACCGGGACCAGGAAGACGGGGAGCACGAGGAGGAACACGACGGGCAGGACCATGCGCGCGTGCATGAAGTCACCGCCGACCTTCACCACATAAAGGCCGAGCACCAGACCGGCGACGACGGGCGTCGCCAGCAGGATCGTGGTGGTGCGGGTCTTCAGGGCGCTCTTCTTCATGAGATGAGCGATGACGGCGATGAGCAGGATCGCCAACGGAATCCAGAGAAAGTAGCCCTTTAGCGTTTCCTCTACATAGCGCCATCCGCGGTGCCACTGCGAGCCGCTGGCGGACTTCGCCAGGGCCGGGAGCGGAACCAGCTCGCCGTAGTAGCCCGCACGGAAGACTTCGTAGACGAGCGGAAGGGCTTCCGCCGTAACGAAAAGCAGGACCGTGCGGCGCAGGCCGGGCCGGATGAGGAACCACGCCGCGACGCCGAAGACCGCTTCCAGGAGCGCGAACTCGGGACGGACCAGCGGAGCCAGGCCGAGGTAGAACGCGATCGCGTACTGACGTTTGGTCCCGGGCGATTCGGCGCACCAGGCGACGAGGATCAGCCAGGACAGGCCCAGCCACAGGATTTCGAGGCCGGTCTCCAGACCCGAGGTCGCGTAGTCCCAGAACGGCGAGACGCCGAGGAGGACCAGCGCACCGCCGGGGAGCAGCAACTGGCGCGGCTGCGCGCTGAGCCGCGCGTGGAGCCGGGCGGTCGCGAACAGCGCCGCGAGCACTCCCCCGATGGCGCACAGCAGGCCGCCGAAGACCGCCACCCGGGCGACGTCGATGCCCGAGCTGCCGCCGATGGTGAGCAGCAGGGTCCACAGGGTGGAGGTGTCGGTCTCGGCGCGCTCGTGGGGCGAGTAGAGCGGGCCGTTGCCGGCCAGGATCTGGCGCACGGTGCGGACGGCGATCATGCCGTCGTCGGCTATCCAGCGGCGCCGGTAGGCCAGAGCGGCGTAGGTGAGGGTGGTCGCCGCGATGAGGACGAGGGTGACGGGGTGATAGCGGCGCTGGATGGCGCCGACCGCGCGGACCGGGTTGACGGTGTCGAGGAGGGGGCGGC
>NZ_JAAFZA010000112.1 GCF_015356865.1 Catenulispora pinisilvae | reverse complement strand
CCCCGATCCCCCGCAGTCCGTGGACGCCGGCCGGCGTCACACCATGATCTCGTCCTCGCTGCGCGCGGTCTTGGGCACCGTGAACGCCAGCAGCCAGGTCAGGACCAGGATTCCGGCGGCCAGCCAGTAGACGAGTTCGGCGGCCGGGAACGGCGAACCGCCGTGCTCGACCCGGTTGAAGAACAGTGTGCTGAACAGCGCCGCGGCCACCGCGTTGCCGAGCTGGTTGAAGGAGCTGATCACGCCGTTGGCCGAGCCCAGTTCGTGGTCGTCGACCGCGGCCAGCACCAGGCCGAAGAACGGCGCGAACACCAGGCCCATGCCGACACCCGAGACCAGCAGCGCCGGGGCCAGGTTCCAGCTGGTGACCCCGCTGTGCCAGATCTGCTGGTGCTCGGCGTTCAGGGTGAACGACGTCCCGGCGTAGTGCTTGATGATGTAGCCGCTCAGCGCCATGCCGGCGGCGAGCGTCAGCAGTCCGGCGTGCAGCACCCGGCGCGGCGTCTTCTTCACGAAGGCCTGGCCGGCGCCCATCGAGATGATCGTCCCCAGCGACCACCACGCGCCGGTGAGCCCGGCCCGCAGCGGCGACCAGCCCAGGGACACTTGCAGCAGCAGCGGGCTGACCGTGAAGGCCGCCGCGCACGCGCCGAAGAACAGGAAGATGGTCATCGTGCCGGTGGTGAAGGCCCGCTTGCGGAACAGACTGGTCTCCAGGAACGGGTCCAGGTTCCTCTGGTGCCGGAACCGGGCGTAGAGGCCGAAGAGGATCATCACCACGACCGAGGCGGCCAGCATCAGCCAGATCCCCGCGTCCCAGTGGTGCTCACGGCCCTGGATGACCGGGTAGACCAGCAGGCCGACCGCGGCCGAGCACAGCACCAGGCCGATGTAGTCCAGCTTCGGCCGGGTGCCCTGGCGGTGGTGCACCGTCGGCAGCACCTTGTTCGCGAAGTACAGCGCGATCACGCCGACCGGCAGGTTGATCACGAACACCCAGCGCCACGAGGCGTAGGTGATCAGCGCGCCGCCGAGCACCGGGCCCAGGGCGGCGGACAGGCCCATGAACGGGCCGAAGATGGCGAACGCCTTCTGGCTGTTCTCCCGGCCGAACTTCTCCCGGATCATGCCGATGCCCTGCGGGATCATCATGGCCGAGGCGCTGCCCTGGAGCAGCCGGGCCGCGATCAGCTCGCCGGGGTTCTGCGCGATGGCGCAGACCGCGGACATGATCGTGAAGCCGGTCAGGCCGATCATGAACATCCGGCGCCGCCCGGCGATGTCACCCAGCCGGCCGCCGGCGATCAGCAGCACCGAGAAGGACAGCACGTAGCCGGTGCTGATCCACTGGTACTCGGTGTTCGAGGCCCCGAGCCCGTTCCGGATCGACGGCGCGGCGACGTTCATCACCGTGGCGTCCAGCAGGTCCATCATCGAGGCGCCGAGCACGGTGAACATCACCGCCCAGGCGCCCTTCGGGATCGCCGAGAGCCCCGGATCCTTACCCTTCTCCGGTGCCGCGTCCCCCGGCACCGCGTCGGATACCGGGACGTTCACGTCCTCCGTACCCTTCACAATCTCGCTCATGATTTCCCCTCCGCGCCGACCGCAGGCCCGGTAACGTGACTCGCTCGCAGCACACGATATAGCGCGTGCTGCGACTGTCAAGCTATATCGCGAATCTCGCCGGTTCCGACGACCTCAGATTGATGGTGTCCCCACCTCCCGAGGTGGGTACGACTACCTTTTTAGCGGAACCCACTGACAGGTTCGCCTGAATTTGGCGCGGTGCGGGCGCCCGGCCGCTTGTCCAGCCGTTGTGGAGCTAGCGCACGCTCACGCACCCATGGCGTGCACGCCGCCGTCCACGTGGATGACCTCGCCGGTGGTCCGCGGGAACCAGTCCGACAGCAGCGCGACGATGCCGCGCGCCGTCGGATCGGCGTCCTCCAGGTCCCAGCCGATCGGCGCCCGCTCGCCCCACACGCCGTCGAACTGCTCGAAGCCCGGGATCGACTTGGCCGCCATGGTCTTGATCGGCCCGGCCGAGATCAGGTTGCTGCGGATGCCGCGCGAGCCGAGGTCCCGGGCCAGGTAGCGGGAGGTGGACTCCAGCGCCGCCTTGGCCACGCCCATCCAGTCGTAGCCCGGCCAGGCCACCTGCGCGTCGAAGTCCAGCCCGACGATCGAGCCGCCGGTCTCCGGGAACAGCGGCAGCAGCGCCATCGCCACCGACTTCAGCGAGTAGGCCGAGACGTGCACCGCGGTCGCGACGGACTCCCACGGCGTGTTCAGGAAGTTGCCGCCCATCGCGTCCTGCGGGCCGAACGCGATGCTGTGCACGATCCCGTCGACGCCGTCCATGTACTGCTTGACGTTGTCGGCCAGGGTCGCCAGGTGCTCGGCGTTGGTGACGTCGAGCTCGATCACCGGCGCGCCGCCGTTCGGCAGCTTCTTGGCGATCCGCTGCGTCAGCGAGGGCCGCGGGAACGCGGTGAGCACCACCTGCGCGCCCTCCTCCTGCGCGATACGCGCCGCGTGGAAGGCGATCGAGGCGTCGGTGAGCACACCGGTGACGACGATGCGCTTGCCTTCGAGGATTCCCATGCTCAGTGCCCCATTCCCAGTCCGCCGTCAACCGGGATGACGGCTCCAGTGATGTACGCGGCCTGCTCGGAGGCCAGGAACCGCACCACTCCGGCGATGTCCTCGCTGGAGGCGATGCGGTTCAGCGGCACCTGCTTGAGGATCTCCGCCTTGCGATCGTCGGTCAGCACCGCGGTCATGTCGGTCTCGACGAAACCGGGGGCGACCACGTTGCAGGTGATGCCGCGCGAGCCGATCTCCCGGGCCACCGACCGCGCGAAGCCGACCAGGCCGGCCTTGCTGGCGGCGTAGTTGGCCTGCCCGGCCGAGCCGGACAGCCCGACCACCGAGGAGATCAGGACGATGCGTCCCCGCTTGAGCCGCAGCATGCCCCGGCTGGCCCGCTTGGTGACCCGGAACGAGCCGACCAGGTTGGTGTCCAGCACCGCCTCGAAGTCCTCATCGCTCATCCGGAGCAGCAGGGTGTCCCGGGTGATGCCGGCGTTGGCCACCAGCACCTCGACCGGGCCCTGCTGGGCCTCGACCTCGCCGAAGGCCCGATCCACGTCCTCGGCGACGGTCACGTCGCACTTCACGCCGAACAAGCCCGCGGGCACCTCGCCCGAGCGGTAGGTGATGGCGACCTTGTCCCCGTCCGCCGCGAAGGCCTTCGCGATGGCCAGGCCAATTCCCCGGTTTCCCCCGGTGACCAGTACGGACCGGCTCAATTCAGCACCTCTGTTCTTGATCTCGTGGCGCCTGTTGTCTTCGCCTATGACGTCAGCGCCGACGTTATCGGGATACCGGGAGGTCACCGCAACCTCGCAAGGCATAGATCGGCGGGCGTCGGCTTTGTAGGACCCCCACAAGCCGTCCCGCGCGCACGGTTCCCGTTAGGTTTGCGCTATGACCGTAGACGAGTCCTTCACCTCGCTCCCTCTGGGCGATCTCGCCGAAGCGGCGTTGTCCCGGGCCCGCGCCCTGGGCGCCGAGCACGCCGACTTCCGCGTCGAGACCGTCCGCTCCCAGCACATCAATCTGCGCGACGGCCACGTCGACGGCGTCAGCGATTCCTCCGACCGCGGTTTGAGCGTGCGCGTCGTGTACGACGGCACGTGGGGCTTCGCCGCCGGGGTCGCGCTGGACGCGCGGACCGCCGCCGCGCTGGCCGAGCAGGCCGTGGAGGTGGCCAAGGTGTCCAAGCCGGTGAACTCCGAGCCGGTGGTGCTGGCGCCGGAGCCGGTGCACGGCGAGCACGTATGGGTCTCCAGCTACGAGATCAACCCCTTCGACGTCCCGGACACCGAGAAGATCGGGCACTTCCAGCGCTGGTCCGAGCGGCTGCTCGGAGCGGACGGGGTGGCGCACGTGGACGCCGAGTTCCAGGCAGTGCAGGAGGGCAAGTACTTCGCGGACCTGGCCGGCAACCGGCTGACCCAGCAGCGGATCCGGACCGAGGGCGCGCTGACCGCGGTCGCCGTCGACCAGGAGAGCGGCGCCTTCGAGACCATGCGCACGGTGGCCCCGCCGGTCGGGCGCGGCTGGGAGTTCTTCACCGGCAACGAGGTCTTCGACTGGGACGCCGAACTCGACGCGCTGCCCGGCCTGCTGCGCGACAAGCTGACCGCGCCGTCGGTGCAGCCCGGCGAGTACGACGTCGTCATCGACCCCTCGAACCTGTGGCTGACCATCCACGAGTCCATCGGCCACGCCACCGAGTTGGACCGCGCGCTGGGCTACGAGGCCGCCTACGCCGGCACCTCGTTCGCCACGCTCGACAAACTCGGCACCCTGAAATACGGCTCGCCCGTGATGAACATCACCGGCGACCGGGTGTCCGAGCACGGCCTGGGCACGGTCGGCTTCGACGACGAGGGCGTCCAGACCCAGCAGTGGGACATCGTGAAGAACGGGATCCTGGTCGGCTACCAGCTGGACCGCCGCATCGCACAGCTCAAGGGCCTCAACGGCGGCCGCTCCAACGGCTGCGCCTTCGCCGACTCGGCCGCGCACGTGCCGATCCAGCGGATGGCCAACGTCTCGCTCCAGCCGGCCGCGGACGGCCCGTCGACGAAGGAGCTGATCTCGCGGGTGCGCCGCGGGCTCTACATCATCGGCGACAAGTCGTGGTCGATCGACATGCAGCGCTACAACTTCCAGTTCACCGGCCAGCGCGCGTTCCTGATCGAGGACGGCGAGCTCAAGGGCCAGGTGAAGGACTTCGCCTATCAGGCCACGACGACCGACTTCTGGGGCGCGATGGAGGCGGTCGGCGGGCCGCAGACCTATGTCGTCGGCGGGTCGTTCCAGTGCGGCAAGGGCCAGCCCGGGCAGGTGGCGCCGGTCAGCCATGGCGCGCCGGCCGCGCTGTTCCGCGGCATCCGTATTCTCAACACCGTTCAGGAGGCCGGTCAGTGAGCACGTCATCGAAGCCCCAAGATCTGGTCGAGAAGGCCCTGGAGCTCTCCCGCGCGGACGGCGCCGTGGTGCTGGTGGACGCCGCGACCGACGCCAACCTGCGCTGGGCCAACAACACCCTGACCACCAACGGCGTCTCGGCCGGGCAGCAGGTCACGGTGATCTCGGTCAAGAACGGTGCCACGGGCGCGGCCTCGGCCGCCGTCGGCGTGGTCGGCCGCTCCGGCGTGGATGTGGCCGGCATCGAGGACCTGGTCCGGGCCAGCGAGAAGGCGGCCGAGGAATCCGGTCCGGCCGACGACGCCAACCAGCTGGTCCCCGGCCGGGCGTCGGCGGACTGGGACGAACCGCCGGCCCAGACCGACATCTCGGTGTTCTCCTCCTTCGCCCCGGCGCTCGGCGAGACCTTCGCGGCCGCCCGCGCCGAGGGCAGCCTGCTGTTCGGCTACGCCGAGCACAGCATGAGCACCCAGTACCTGGGCTCCACCAGCGGCCTGCGGCTGCGGCACGCCCAGCCCACCGGCTCGGTGCAGCTGAACGCCAAGTCCGGCGACCGGTCCCGCTCGGCCTGGGCCGGGGTGCCGACCGCGGACTTCTCCGACGTGGACGTGGTGGCCGTCGGCCAGGACCTGGCGCGCCGGCTGGAGTGGGCCAAGCGCAAGATCGACCTGCCGGCCGGCCGCTATGAGACCGTGCTGCCGCCGACCTCGGTCGCCGATCTGATGATCTACGCGTACTGGTCGGCCGCGCTGCGGGACGCCGTCGACGGCCGCTCGGTGTTCAGCAAGAGCGGCGGCGCGACCAAACTCGGCGAGAGCCTGGCCGGCTCCTCGGCGATCAAGGCCACGCTGCGCAGCGACCCGACCGCGACCGGGCTGGAGTGCACGCCGTATGTCGAGGCGTACTCCTCCAACGCCTACCAGTCGGTGTTCGACAACGGGCTCGCCCTCGGGCCGACCGAGTGGATCAAGGACGGCGAACTGGCTGCGCTGCTGACCACCCGGCGGACCGCGGCCGCGGCCCAGGCGCCGGTGACGCCGTTCGTCGACAACCTGATCCTGGACGCGGCGCCCGGCGGCACCGGCCCGTCGCTGACCGAGCTGACCGGCTCGACCCGCGACGGCCTGCTGCTGACCAGCCTGTGGTACATCCGCGAGGTGGACCCGCAGACCCTGCTGCTGACCGGGCTCACCCGGGACGGCGTCTACAAGGTCGAGGGCGGCGAGGTGGTCGGCGAGGTGAACAACTTCCGGTTCAACGAGTCGCCGGTATCGCTGCTCTCGCGGATCGCCGAGGCCGGCCGCACGGAGCGGACGTTCTCCCGCGAATGGGGCGACTACTTCAACCGGACCGCGATGCCCGCGCTGCGGATCCCGGACTTCAACATGTCGTCGGTGAGCCCGGCCTCCTGACCGGCGCCGACGCTGGATCAGACGCTATATCAGGACCCCGCCGAGCTGATGTCGGCGGGGTCCTGTCCTGGGCCTCGACGGCGGGCGTAGCCTGGGAGTATGCGGATCGGGCGGGACAAGAGCGGACAACAGGACGTCTTCGGGATCACCGACGCGCCCAAGCCGTTGAGCCAGGACATCCGGTCCCGCGAGTCGAAGTACCTGATGGCGATGGGGATAAGGGTCGCGGCGTTTCTGCTGATCGTGATCCTGCCGATCGACTGGCCGTGGAAGCTCGGGCTGGCGGCGCTGGCGTTGGTGCTGCCGTATGTCGCGGTCGTGTACGCCAACGGCGGGCGCGAGCCGGAGCCGGGCGCTGACTCGCCGTATCTGGCACAGGAACGGCTGGCGCTGCTGCCCGGCCAGGGGGTCCGGGAGACGCCCCGGGAGGACGGCGTCACGGCCGAGGAGAGCACTGCCGACACCCCGCGCGACGAGCCGATCGTCGGCCGGATCGTCGGCGACGACGACTGATCGGAACGCGGATCCGGGGCATCCGCGCACCGACCGCGGAAAAGTAAGGGGCCCATTCCCTTAGCGGGTCTACGCATGTCATACTTCTTACCTGCGCCCTGAACCCCCGTCGGGGCGCCACTTGCGGCGTCGAGCGGCTCCCCCCGTGGCCGTTCGACGCCGCGTCTCTGTCCCCCGCGAAGCTGGTCTATCGTGGCTTTGTGACCTCGGACGACTCCCCCGCCCCCGCCATCTGTTCGGCGAAGGGCTGCCGCCAGCCCGCGGTGTGGAGCGTGGTGTGGAACAACCCGAAGCTGCACACCCCGGACCGGCGCAAAGTGTGGCTGGCCTGCGAGGACCACCGGCAGCACCTGGCCGACTTCCTGGACGTGCGGGGCTTCCTCATCGAGGTGGAGCCGTTCGGACCTGGGGCCGCGTCGGACTGACCGGGACTGACCCGGGCCGGCGCCGGACCGGATCGGCCCGGCGGACGCTTCGACAGTCGAACGTCCAAGCCGGACCTTCGAGCCGAACCCTCAAATGAAACGCTTAAAGCTCAAAACGGACGCCGGAATCACCCGGCGGAATCGAGCGCTCAGCCCATCAGACCATTGAGCTCCGGGTACGGGAGCCCGCCCTCGACCGACGTGTAGGTACCGCTTTTGGCCAGCTCCTCGGCGGCCCGCCGGACCAGCCCGTAGGCCGCCTCGGCGACCGCCGCGCCCAGACTGGCCCGCGCCACGCCCAGCCCCGCGAGCTCGGCGACCGTCGGCGCCCCGGGCCCCACCATCACGTTCAGCGGCGCGTCGATCCCCCGCACCAGGGCACTGATCGTCTCCGGCGCCGCGACCCCCGGCACGAAGATCCCGCTGGCCCCGGCGGCGAGATACCGCTCGGCCCGGGCCAACGTCTCCCCGAGCCGGTCCGGCTCCGCGCCGAGCTGGAACAGGAACACGTCGATCCGCGCATTGATGTACAGCGGGACCCCGGCCGCGTCGGCAGCCCGCCGAGCCCCGGCGATCCGGGCGACCAGCTCGGCCGGATCCCGCGGCCCGTCCTCGATGTTGACCCCGACCGCCCCGGCCGCGATCACCTGCGTGACGGTCTCCGCCACGGCGTCCCCGTCAGCACCGAACCCGTCCTCGATATCGGCCGTCACCGGCACCTCGACGGTGTCGACCACACGCCGGATCAGCGCCACCGCCCGCTCCCGATCCAGATGACCCCCATCGGCCGCCCCGAGCCCCCACGCGACCCCGGCACTGGTGGTCGCCACCGCGGGCGCCCCGGTCGAGGCGACGATGCGGGCACTGGCACCGTCCCACGCATTGGCGAGGGCGAGCGGCGTGCCGGGAACATGGAGCGCGTGGAAGCGGGTGGCCTTGTCGTGCTGAGATGTCATGGGTTCAGGGAATCAGAACGCACCCACGGTCGCATCTGATTCGGTGAGGCCCGAATCCGTGGCACGTGATCTCGAGCCCCGCCGCCGAAGACGCGGGCCCCGCCCAGCTTTCCTGCGAGGTCAGCCCGCCGAGGCAGCACACGCAGTCGCTCTGCCGCACCGTCGCGCGAGATCAGCCCGCCGAGCCCTAGCGAGCGCCGCACCTCACCAATCCGCCAGCCGCCGCCGCAACAACCGCCGCTCCCCCTCACTCGGCGCCAGCTCGATCGCCTCCCGCAGGCACTCCTCGGCTTCCGCCGCCCTCCCAACCCGCCGCAGCAGATCGGCCCGGGCCGCGGCCAGCAGGTGGTAGCCGTCCAGGCGGCCCGAGTCGGCGAGCGCGTCGAGCGCCGCCAGCGCCGCCTCGGGTCCCTGCGCCATCGCGAGCGCGACCGCGCGGTTCAGGTCCACGACCGGGCTGGGCGCCACCTTCGTGAGTTCGTCGTACAGTCCCACGATCTGCGGCCAATCCGTCTCCGCCGTGCTCGGCGCCGCCGCGTGGCAGGCCGCGATCGCCGCCTGGATCTGGAACGGCCCGGCGCGCCGGCGTCGCAGTGCCCGTTCGAGGATCGCCCCGCCTTCGCCGATCAGCTCCCGGTCCCACCGGGCGCGATCCTGGTCTTCCAGGATGACCGGCTCGCCGTCCTGGTCGAACCGCGACGCGCGCCGCGCCTCCTGCACCAGCATCAGCGCCAGCAGCCCTTGCGCCTCGGGCTCGTCGGGCATCAGCGAGACCAGCACCCGGGCCAGCCGGATCGCCTCCCGGCCCAAGCCGGCCGGGTCCCGCGGTTCGTCGTAGCCCCGGTTGAACAGCAGGTAGAGCACGTGCAGCACCGCCGGAAGCCGCTCCGGCAGCAGGTGCGCCGGCGGCACCCGGAACGGGATGACCGCGTGTGCGACCTTCTGCTTGGCCCGGAAGATGCGCTGGCCCATCGTCCGCTCCGAGACCAGGAACGCGCGCGCGATCTCAGCGGTGCTCAGCCCGGCCAGGGACCGCAGCGTCAGCGCCACCTGCGCATCGAGGCGCAGCGCCGGGTGGCAGCAGGTGAACATGAGCTCAAGGCGCTCGTCCGGGATCTCGCTGTCCCGGGTGTAGGGCGGCGGCGCGGGCTCGCGCGCCGCCCGGCGCAGCTTGGCCGCCTCGGTCGAGGCCCGGCGCATCCGGTCCACGGCCCGGTTGCGGGCGGCGGTGGTGAGCCAGGCCAGCGGCTGCCGGGGAACCCCGGCCTCAGGCCATGTGCGCAGGGCCTGAGTGAACGCGTCCTGCGCGCACTCCTCCGCCAGGTTCCAGTCGCCGCCGGTGAACCGGATCATGGTGGCCACGATCCGGCTCCAGCCGTCGGCGTAGATCCCGGCGATGACCTCGCTCGCCGATTCGCCGTCCATCGCCGCGCCGTCCACTACGCGCCGCCCGTCGCCCGGCCGTCCGGCCTCAGTCGTCCTCGCCCCAGAACGGGCGCAGCTCGATCACGCCGCCCCAGGCCATCGGGTGCCGGGAGGCCACCTCGACCGCGTGGTCCAGGTCGGTGCACTCCAGGACGTCGAACCCGGCGATCAGGTCCTTGGTCTCGACGTAGGGCCCGTCGGTGAGCAGCACCTCGCCGTCGCGGACGCGGACCGTGGTGGCGTCGGACTCCGGACGCACCCGGTCGCCCAGCAGCCGGACGCCCTTACCGTCGTTCTCGGCGACCCACTCCTCGACGTCCGGGGCGTCGCCCACCTTCGACTTGTCGAGGTCGGGGTCCAGGCAGACCAGCATCAGGTACTTCATCGGTCTCTCCGTTCGCAGGCTGTCGCGGCGGTGTGTCCCGCCGGTCATGTGGTTGACGAACGGCTTTGGCCCGCTACTACATGCTCCCCGAAATTTTTCCGACCGGCCCGGTGCTAGCCGCCGATCGCCGACATCGGCCGCTCGGGCTGCACGAACCCCGGCTCCCCGATCCCGGCCGCCCGCTTCTTCCCCAGCATCGCGACGCGCCAGCGCTCGGCCAGTTCCTCATCGCTCGCGCCGTCGCGCATCGCGCCGCGCAGATCCGACTCCTCGCGGGCGAACAAGCAGGTCCGCACCTGCCCGTCGGCCGTCAGCCGCACCCGGTCGCAGTCGCCGCAGAACGGCCGGGTCACGCTGGCGATCACCCCGACCCGGCCCGGTCCGCCGTCCACCAGCCAGGTCTCGGCCGGCGCCGCGCCGCGCACCGCCTTGCCCTCCGGGGTCAGCGTGAACTCGCGCTCCAGCGCGGCCAGGATCTCCTCGGCCGTGACCATCTCGGCCCGGTCCCAGCCGTGCTGCGCGTCCAGCGGCATCTGCTCGATGAACCGCAGCTCGTACCCGCGCTCCAGACACCACCTGAGCAGGGCCGGGGCCTCGGCGTCGTTGACCCCGCGCATCAGCACGCTGTTCACCTTGACCGGGGTCAGCCCGGCCTGCGCCGCCGCTTCCAGCCCGGCGACCACGTCCGCGAACCGGTCGCGCCGGGTCAGCTCCCGGAAGACCTCCGGGTCCAGGGTGTCCAGCGAGACGTTGACCCGGTCCAGGCCGGCGTCCTTCAGCGTCGGCGCCAGGCGGGCCAGGGCGAGCGCGTTGGTGGTCAGCGAGATCCGGGGCCGCGGCTCCAGCTCGGCCACCTGCCGCACCAGGCCGGCGATGCCCGGCCGGACCAGCGGCTCGCCGCCGGTGAACCGCACCTCGTCGACCCCGAGCAGCCGGACCGCGATGCGGATCAGCCGCAGGATCTCCTCATCGGTCAGCAGCTCCGCCTTCGGCAGCCACGGCAGCCCCTCGGCCGGCATGCAGTACGTGCAGCGAAGGTTGCAGCGGTCGGTCAGGGACACGCGCAAGTCCGTCGCCGTCCTGCCGAACGTGTCGACCAGCATCTGCGACCCTCTCTCGCCGAACCCCCGGGAAGATCCCGTCTTACCTTCCCAGCTTCTCACTAGCCCTGCTTGTTCCCGTCCACGGATCGGCTCGCTAGCATTCTTGCTGTCCACCCTCCGCCGTCGCGCCTTCACCCAGCGCCACCATCGCCGATCCCCGCTCACGTCGCGATCGCAGGTGATCCGCATGCCGTCCCCGGTCCCGCTGATAAGCCAACCGCGCCCCGTCCCCACGCCAGGGGAGGTCGGGTTACGCCGGATCCTGGCCGTGGCGGACGTGCTGCTGGGCGGGGTGGAGGAGGCCGAGCTGGTGGACCGGCTGCTGCCGGCGCTGCGCCGGGCCGTCCCGTCCGACACCGTGCTGTGGCTGGCATCGGACCGATGGCACCCGGCGGCCTGGCGGGCCGAGCCGGCCGGATCGATCGGCACCGACCAGGCCGCGGCCCTGGACACGCACGCCCAAGACCCGCTGCTGGCCGAGGCCTGGCACGGCGCCGGGACCGCGACCCGGCGCTCGGATCTGCACACCGACGCCGAGTTCCACCGGCTGCCGCTGTTCCAGTCCGTGTTCGCCCCGCTGGGCGCCCGGCGTCAGCTGATCATGGCGGTGCAGCCGGACGAGCAACGACGCGTCGTCGTGCTCTTCAACCGCGCCGCCCCCGACTTCGCGCCGCAGGACGTGGCGGTCGCCGAATCACTGCGGCCCCGCATCGGCCGCGCGCTGGCCCGGTTCGGCAGCCCACTGCCCAGGCCGGTGTTGGTGTCGCCGCGCGAAGCCGACGTCCTCGATCTGCTGTGCCGGGGCCTGACCGACCGGCAGATCGCCACCCGGCTGGGGATCAGCCCGCGCACCGTGGACAAGCACCTGGAGCACGCCTACGTGAAGCTCGGTGTGCGCTGCCGGGTGCAGGCGGCCTCGCGCTGGCGGTCGTGATCCGGCCGGCGGTCGTGGCCCGTCGGCGGCCGTGATCCAACCGAAACCCCGCGCGCAGCAACGAAAGCGGCCCCTTTCTCGTCTACTCATACATGGAACAGCGCGATCAAACGCCGCAGCAGCCGGGCGAGGACATCGGCCGCGCCGCGGCGGAAGCGGCGGCCGAGGCCGAGGCCGGCGAGGGCATCGACGCCTTCGGTGACGGCCGCTGGCACCGGCCCGAACGGCACGGCTCCGACCCGGACGGACCCGAGCGCCGCTCCAAGCGCTGGCTCGTCGTCGGCGGCGTGACAGTCGTCGCACTGGCTCTGGCCGGCGGCGCCGCGGCGATCGCGGGCGGCTCGCACCACACCTCGAACACCACCGCGCAGACTGTCGCCGCCACCGGCCCGACCACGCAAAGCCCGCTGCCGCCGGCAACCTCGCAGCAGAGCCCCACGGCGCCGACCACACCGAGTACACCGAGCACACCGCCACCCACCTCGGACGCCACCACGCCCTCGACGCCGACGAAGGCCGGCACGCCGACCCCGGGCAAGAGCCCGACGTCGCCGACCCCGACCGACGAGACCGGCGGGGCCTGCGAGAACACGAGCCACGACACCGCCGCCGACCGGGCGGTGATGTTCAGCGGCATGACCGAGGGCACCCAGCAGGCGTTCCTGAACGCCAAGAAGGCCGCCGAGGCCAACGGATTGGGCTTCGTCCTCAACTCCGGCTACCGCTCGGCGGCCTACCAGAAGCGCATCTTCGACTGCTACGTCAAGCAGCTGGGCTCGGCGCAGGCCGCGCGCACCTGGGCCCTGCCGCCGGACGAGTCTGCACACGTGAAGGGCTACGCGATGGACATCGCCCCGCCCTCGGCCGCGGCCTGGCTGGAGTCCACCGCCGGCAAGTACGGCCTGTGCCGCCGCTTCGCCGACGAGACCTGGCACTTCGAGTACCAGGCCTGGTACAAGACGCAGGGCTGCCCGGCACTGCTGCCGCACCCCTGATCCGCCACCGGCGGCCAACCAGCCCTGACCCGCGGCCTGTGATCCGAAGCCGCTGATCCACCACCGCTGGTGCGGCTACTGCTGCTACTGCTGCCGCGGCAGCCGCGCGATCAGCTCGGCCAGCTGCCGGCTCTGGTCGGCGTGCTGGGTCCGCAGCGCCTCGAACTCGCGGGTCAGGACCTCCAGCATCTCCCGGGACTGGCGGTCCTCGTCGTAGTCGTGCTGCGCGAGCTCGCTGGCCACCTGGTCGGACCGCTTGGCGGCGATCAGCAGGATCGCCCCCTGCAACGCCGCCACGCACGAGAGCACCAGGTTGAGCAGGATGAACGGGTACGCGTCGAAGGTGTGGCCGGTCGACTTGTCCAGCACGACATTGGCCGTCATCCAGACGATCAGGAAGCACACCGACACGAAGACGAACATCCACGACCCCATGCCGTTGCGCATGGCGTCGGCGGCCCGCTCGCCCCTGGTGAGTTGGTCGCCGGTCCGGACGCCGGGGTGCCGGCGCCAGCTCCCCGGGGCTATGTGCCTCACAGCGGACTTCACAGTCGACTTCAGCTGAGCTTGTGCGGTCATGCCGGGGAGTGTGGCAGATCGAGGTGACCGGCCCGAGCCGGACCCCGGGTCCGACCCGGCGGTCCCGAGCCCGACCCGGCGATCCCCGGCCGGGGCCGCGCGATTCCCGCGGCCCGCGGGCCCTCAGTTGCTGTTGCGCTGCGAGGCCAGCAGGTCGCGGATCTCCGCCAGCAGCTCCTTCTCGGTGGCCGTGGCCTGCTCCGGGATGCCGAGCCGGGCCTTGCGCCGGTCGTTGAGGTGGTTCAGCGGCATCACGATCAGGAAGTACACCGCGGCCGCGATGGACACGAAGCTGATCACGTTGGTCAGCAGGTCGCCGTAGGCGAACGAGGACTTGTTGATCGTGAAGGTCAGCTTGGTGTAGTCCTGCTTGCCGAAGATCGCCGTGATCAGCGGCATGATGATGTCGCTGACCAGCGACTTGACGATCGCGCCGAACGCCGCGCCCATGACCACGGCGACCGCCAGGTCGACCACGTTGCCGCGCATCAGGAACTTTTTGAAACCGGAGAACAAGGTGACGAGCCTTCCACGAGTGGGGTCGGCGGCCACACCACGGGGCCGCCGTATCGGTGGGAGGCTAAAGCGTACCGAACGCGATCAAGGGGCGGTTACGCGTGTGTCGCATGGTATCGCACCCAACGAGCGGTAATCCGGCGAAACATCCCGATTATGATGTCGCGTTCTGATACAACGCCTGGACGGCCGAGCCGAAATAGGCGCTGTAGGACACGTCCGGACTATCCCCGCCCTGCTCGTACCCGCCTATCACGCCGACCACGGTGCCCTTCTCGCCGCTGGAGTCCACCTTCGTCAGGAACGGCGCGCCCGAGGTGCCGTCCGGATAGCCGCGACAGTCCCACTCGGTCTGGGTCGAGCTGAACTCCACCGCCGGCGCCGTGCACGTGATCGGCGTGTCCGAGCCCTGCGGGTAGGCCGGCACCGTCACCGACATCCCGAAGCCCTGGTCGAAGGCGATCTGGTCGGCGCCGGTCACCGACTCCAGCGAGGCCCCGGAGGGGGACGGCGCCACCTGCAAGAAGGCCACGTCCTGGTCGGGATCGTTGTTGTCCTGCCAGTCCTGCGAGACCACGACCTTGGTCACCGCCCAGGAGCCGTAGGGCATCTGGCCGTCGTGGAAGCCGGGCGCGAAAGCGACGTCCGACTTGGGACCGTCGCTGTAGACGCAGTGCGCGGCCGTGATGACCAGGTTCCCGGCGGCGCTGTGCACGACCGAGGCGCTACAGAAGTGGCTGGAGACGCCGGTGTCCGTCTTGTACAGGACGCCGGCCACGGCGGTCCCGCCGAACGGCGTCCCGCTCGGCGAACCGGTGGGCTTGGCGGGCGAGTCGACCGTGGACCCGGGAGCGGCGGCCGCGGGAGCGGCGACGCTCAGGGCCTGGGTGATCGTGGGCTCCGGGGTGACACTGGCGGGCGCGGCAGCCGTCGTGCGGGGCGGCGCGAGCGAGGGCGGGGGCGCGGCGGCCGCCTCGTTGACGCCCCGCGCCGAGGGCGACGTCGAAGGGCTGCCGGCCGCGACCGGGGTCACGACGGGGGCCGCGGTGTGGTCGGCGGTCGCCGCCCCGGCCGACGGCGGTCTGCTGAACGCGACGCCGAGCATCCCGGCGATCACCAGGATCCCGGCCGCCCCGGCGGCGAACGCCGCCCGGCGGGCCCGCGCGCGCTTGCGGTTCCGCGCCCGCTGCCGCATCCGCGCGACCCTCGAATGCCGGTCGGGCACCTCGGGCATCTCCATCGGCGTCACCCTCCGCTCACTTCCGACCCGTCAGCCGGCCGCACTCCAGGTCCTGCGTCCGCCTGCCACTGTGCACCAGGACAGGTCAACACGAGATCAAGACCGCCGCCGGGCGCCGGGTCCGGTCCGAACAGCGAACCTCCGCGACCTGAGCAGGCCGTGAAGGACCGCGCCGGACGGAAAGCGATCCGCCGACCAGGTGAGGTCGGCGGATCGCCGCGCGCCGGGTGCCGTGTTCCACGTGATCACGTATGCCCGCCCGGCTCGGAGTTAAGCCATGGCGAACAGCAGGCGCAGGTCGCAGGCCCGTGGCGTCACCACACCCGGAGTACCCGGTCGGTGCCGAAGGTCGGCGAGGTGGCGTCGGCCGGCACCTTGCCCAGCGGCTCGTCGATCTCCCCGACCGTCGGGCCGACCGCCGCGGCGAGCGCGTCGAGCGCCGCCAGATCGAACCCGTAGACCCGCGCCGCGTTGCCGCCGAGGATCGCCGTGATCTCCTCGTGCGGCAGGCCCGCGAAGGAGTTGCGCAGCGCCTCGCGCGAGTACGGGAACGTGCCCTCGTCGTGCGGGTAGTCGCCGCCCCACATCAGCTTCTCCAGGCCGATGGCGTGCCGCAGCGGCACCTCATCGGGCCGCATGAAGGAGGCGCCGAGATAGAAGTTCTGCTTCCAGTACTCCCTCGGGGCCAGGCCCACCGCCTCGGCGATCCCGGCGCCGAACCGGCTCTCGGCGGTGATCGCGCCGGCGTCGTCCATCGCCGAGCTCATCCGCCGCACCAGCGCGCGGTGGTAGTAGTCGAGCAATTCCAGGACCCCGGGCACCCAGCCGGAGCCCTGCTCGGTGAGCACGAACTTCAGGCCGGGGTGCCGCTTGAAGGCGCCGCCGTAGATCAGGTGCCACATCGCCCGGTGCGCGAACCAGGTGATCTCCACCATGTAGCAGGCGCGGGAGGCCGGCTCCTGGCCGATGTCCGGGGACGCCGAGCCGGCGTGGTGGTTGATCGGCATGTCGAGCTCTTCGCAGACCGCCCACAGGGGTTCGTAGACGTCGGAGTAGAGCTGCGGGACCGACGTCCCCGGCGGGGTCCCGGGCAGCAGGACGCCGCCGAACAGGCCGTGCTCCCGGGCCCAGCGGACCTCGTCGACCGCGTCGTCCATGTTCCCGAGCAGGACCTGGCAGGTGCCGGCGCGGCGGCCGGGCGCCTGCGAGCAGAAGTCGGCCATCCAGCGGTTGTGGGCGCGCAGGCCGGCCCAGCGCAGTTCGTACTCCTCGGCGGATGGCTGCTGCGCGCCGAGCGACATGCTCGGGTAGAAGGGCGGAATGGTGTTGGGGAACAGCACTTCGGCGACGATGCCGTCGCGTTCCAGGTCGGCCAGGCGGCGGGCGGAGTCCCAGTTGCGGGCGGCGTCGCCGTGCAGGAGGTCTTCGTAGGGATTGACGAACGTGGCGGCCCACGCATCGAACTCGGCGTGGTACTTGGACTCCAGGTACGGCCGGTAGTCCAGCAGGTCGGCTCCGGCATGGCCGTCGGCGGAGATGACGGTGTACTTCGCGTCGGCCTCAGCGGGCCCGCTCATCACGACACCTCTCTTCCGACGCCGTCGGTCCGGTGGCCGCCGAGGGCGGCGCCGTAGCCGATGACCGGGAAGTCGTGGCCGGTCAGCCAGTGCCGGCCGACCTCGCGGGCGGCGGCCCAGCCGGCTTCCTCCTCGCCGGTCTGCCCGAGATCGCCGGGCCGCAGGTTGACGCGCTCGGCGACCGGCCGGAGCTTTTCGACGTCGAACCCGTACACCTCGGCGGCGGCCAGGCCGATCATCCGCCGGGTCTCCTCGATCGGAATGTCGTGGAAGGTGGTCCGCAGCCACTTCCGGGTGTTCGGCCAGGTCCCCTCCGGATGCGGGAAGTCGTTGCCCCACAACATGTTGTCGACGCCGATCTCGTACCGGTGCGCCAGCTCGCGGCGCTTGGTGTTGGACGCGCCGATGAAGCAGTTGCGGTCGAAGTACTCGCTCGGCGGCCGCTTCACCTCCTCGAACGGCGTCAGCTTGGCGGCGGCGTGGGCCCCGAGGAACAGCCGGTCCATGAACCACAGCAGGTTCGGCGCCCACCAGCAGCCGGCCTCGGTGACGCCGAACTTCAGCCCGGGGAAGCGCTCGAAGACACCGGACCAGATCAGGAACCAGATCGGCCGGGCCGGCCACCACGTCACCTCGGAGACGTAGATGCCCAGGTGGTCGCCGTACTCGTCGCGCGGCGCCACCCCGGAGTGGGTCACGACCGGCATCTGGAGCTCTTGGCAGACCGCCCAGACCGGGTCGTAGCGCCGGTCGTGGTAGGGCGCCTTGTCCTCCCACATCGCCGGGATCATCACCGCGCCGAGGCCGGACTCCCTGGCCCGGCGGATCTCGGCGACCGCGGCGTCCACGTCGCCGGTGATCGGCACCAGCGCCACGCCGCGGCGGCGCTCCGGCGAGTGCGAGCACAGTTCGGCCAGCCAGCGGTTGTGCGCGCGGGCACCGACCAGCGCCAGCTCCTGGTCCAGGCCGCCGGAGAAGGTCAGGCCGACGCCGAAGGGCGCGGCGGTGGTGGACTCGACGGCGTCGGCGTCCGGGAAGATGACCTCGGCGGTGACCCCGTCGGCGTCGAGTTCCTTGTCGCGCTGCGCCGAATCCCAGCCGCCGCGCAGGCCCTCTTCGTGTTCGGCGAACCAGCTGCGCGCGAACTCGGGGTTGCGGACGCCGAGCTTGGTCGCGGCCTCGATGCGCGCGCTCTGCTCGGCCAGGAAGTCGTCGAAGGCCGGGTGGTACTCGGTCTCGATGTAGGCGCGGTACTGCTCGGTCGGCAGCCCGGCGTGGCAGTCGGAGGAGATGACGACGTAGGGGTTGTTGTCGAACTCTGTCATGGGTTTTCGCCCCCTCAATCCAGGATGAACTTCTCGAGATAGCCGGGGTTCGCGCGCTCCAGCATCGACTGCGAGCGCCGTCGGATCATGTCGTCGGAACTGCCGCCCCTCGGCAGGATCCAGAAGGAGCCGGTCCGGATCCCTTCCAGGGCGTGCACCGCGACCTCTTCGGGTTCGGTCATCTTCGCTTCCCGTCCGGCGTCCTTCATCGCCTGCTCCCAGCCTTCGAGCGTGGGGTAGGGCGTCTGGCGCGGCTTGGACTTCGCGTAACGCTCGGGACGGTTGCGGTAGCTCTCCCACAGGCCGGTGCGGACCATGTGCGGGCCGGGGAAGAGCACCGAGGCGCCGATCTGGGAGTCGGCCTGCTTCAGTTGCGCGTACAGCGCCTCGGTCATCGTGACGATCGAGGCTTTCGTCACGGCGTAGACGCTGGCCGTGGGCAGCGGCGCGATCCCGCCGTCCGGGGAGCTGGTGTTGACGACGTGGCCGGGGGTGTTCTGGGCGATCATGCGCGGCAGGAAGGCCTGGATGCCGTGGAAGACGCCCCAGACGTTGACCGCGAAGGCCCACTGCCAGTCGGTGCGCTCGTGCCGCCACATCGGGCCCTCGGCGCCGGAGCCGACGCCGGCGTTGTTGCACAGGACGTCGACGCTGGGGAAGGCGGCGAAAGCCTTGTCGGCCAAGGCTTCCACGGAGTCGGGCAGGGAGACGTCGGTGACCACGCCGAGGGCCTTCGCGCCCTGGGCTGCTTGCTGCGCCACCTCGGCGACAGCCTTGTCCAGCGCCGGTTCCTCGACGTCGGCGAGCACCACGTTCATGCCCTCGGCGCCGAACAGCCGCGCCATCGCCAGCCCGATGCCGCTGGCCGCGCCGGTGACCACGGCGGTCTTGCCGGGCAGGTCAGTCAGCATCGGGCGCCTCCGGTACCTCGACCGAGTCATGGACTTGGGCCGGGTCGTCGTAGCGCTGGTGGACGTAGGGCAGGATCTCCTTCGGATCCAGCCGGGCCACGACCTCGCCGCGCTGGTCGGAGGTCTTCTCGCCGAAGGTGATCTCGACCAGCCGGCGCACCGGGAGGTCGGCGATCGGGTCGAGCGCGGACTCGCGCAGGATCACCTCGCCTTCGACGGCGCTCAGGGACCTGGTCTTCTCGTTGCGGACGCAGCGCACGAGCAGCGGGTCGGCGTCGAAGCCGGAGCCGTCGACGGCCGGCAGGAACTTGAGATACCAGTCCACTTTGACGTAGGGCGCGGGCGGTTCGAGGGCGGCGGCGATCCGGCCGCGGACCTCGGCGAAGGTGACGCCGTGCCGGGTGACCGTGCCGACCACCCGGTCGCCGTCCCGCTCCACGGCGACCTCGGCCAGCTTCTTCGGCTCGCCGAACACCTCGCGGCCGCCGATCAGCGAGCGTTCGGTGGTCATCGGCATGACCAGGCTGTACCAGCCTTCTTCGGCGCCGTGCGCGCAGGCGACCGAGATAGCGGCGGCGCCCAGCGGGGAGCCGAAGATGTCGACAGTGTTGATCGTGGCGCGCACGTACGGCTTGGCGGTGGGCTTCAGCGGCGGTGGCAGCACCTGGGCCAGGGCGTCGGGATCGGTCTCCCAGACGGCGTGCACTCCGGTGGACCACAGGTCCGGGAGCTTCGAGGCGGATTCGCGGGCGGCGGCGACGGCCTCTAGGTCGCGTGGGCCATAACGCACTTTCGGCATGTCTGACTCCTGTCTGACTCCTCGTCATCAGCCTTCTGTAACACTGTTACACCAGGGATCGTGAAGGGTAAAGAGCCATCGGGGGCGAGAGGATGGGGACCGTGACTCAGGAATCGGCGAAACCTCCGCGCGCGCCGGCGGTGACCCGGCGCGCCGTGCTGGACGCCGCGACCCGGCTGATCGAGCAGCAGGGCGTCGCGGGGTTGTCGATGCGCAAACTGGCGGCTGAGCTGGGGGTCGCGGTCACGTCGATCTACTGGCACGTCGGCAACCGCGAGGCGCTGCTCGACGAACTGGTGCAGGAGATGGTGCACGGGCTGGACACGCTGCCGGCCCGCGGGACGACGCCGACGGCGCGCGTGCTGTCCCTGGCGCTGGAACTGCGCCGGGTGCTGCGCGGGCATCCGCACCTGATCGGGCTGGTCAACGAGCGCGGGCTGACCCCGGCGATGTTCCTGCCCTCGCAGCGGGCGCTGGTGGCCGAGATCTCGGCGGCCGGGCTGCGCGGGGTGCGGGCCGCCGAGACGGTGCGGGCGCTCCAGTACCACGTGATCGGCTTCATCCTCGTCGAGCGGCACACCGACCGGTCGCCGGAGCAGCATCCGTCGGCCGAGGAGCTGTGGCTGGCCGAGCCCTCCTCGGACGGCGATCTGGCCGAGGCGCTGGCCACGCCGGTGGACGCCGACCGGCTGTTCGCCCGCTCGACCGAGGCGCTGGTCCGGTCACTGCTGGCGGATCAGTAGCCTGCGATGGATCAGTAGCCTGCGATCCGCCTCCGGCCTACCCTTGGTCGCCATGACAGTCGAGGAGATCGTCGGACCGGCGAGGCACATGGTGTTCCACTCGCCGATGACCGAGGAGCGCGGGAACCGGATCGCCGCGGAACTGGCCGCCACCGGCCCGGCGCTGGTCGCCGACTACGCGTGCGGCTGGGGCGAACTGATGCTGCGGATCCTGGCGCTGGCGCCGTCCGCGCGGGGCTTCGGGGTGGACATGTCGGGACGGGATCTGGCGCGGGGCCGCGCCAACGCCGCGGCGCGTGGGCTCGCCGACCGAGTGGAGTTCGTCGAGGACCGAGCCGACTACCAGACGCGCCCCGCGGACGTGGTGATCAACTGCGGGGCCTGGCAGGTCTTCGGCAAAACCGTGACGCGGTCGCTGGAGGTGTTGCGACCGCTGGTGAATCCCGGCGGCCGGCTGTTCTTCGGCGTCGAGCACTGGGAGAGCGTGCCGCCGCCGGAGCGGCTGGCCGCGATGTGGCCCGGCACCACGGCCGATCGCTACCCGCTGCTCGCGGACATCGCCGACCGCGCGGTCGAGGCCGGATTCCGTCCGATCCGCATCGAAACCTCAACGCGCTCGGAATGGGACGACTACGAATCGCTGGAGACCGCCGACGCGGAAGAGTGGCTGCTGGCCAATCCGGACCATCCGGACACCGAGGCGGTGCGTGACCGACTAGACAACAAGCGAAGCATCTGGCTGCGCGGCCACCGCGACTACTTCGGATTCTCCATGCTCACGCTAGGTGTCCCGGCTTAGTACGGGCCTTGTCCGGAACCTGATGCCAGCCAGGCATTGTGGCCGACGGGCTGACGCGGGCCCGACGATCGCATAACGTTCTGCCGTGCCTTCACCGCTCCATGAGTACCCGAGGGGTCCTCGCCTGTCCCTGCGCGAGTTCCGCGCCGACGACCTTCTGGCCTGGCAGCGCATCGCCGGCGACCCCCGGGTCGCCGCGCACACCCCCTGGCCTGCGCTGTCCACCCCGGACACCGCCGGAGCCTGGCTGTCCGAAAGCGCGCGCATGGCGCAACTCCAGCCCCGCCGCAGCTTCTACCTGGCGATCGAGCAGTACGACACGCTGATCGGCTCGGCCACCCTGGACATCCTCAGCTTCCCGCACCGCCAAGGCGAGATAGGCGTCTACCTCCGCCCCGACCGCTGGGCCGAAGGCCTCGGCACGGAGACCGCACGCCTCCTGCTGGAACTGGCCTTCTCCCGCCTGGAACTGCACCGCGTCCAGACCACCGTGGACCCCCGCAACACCCCGGGCATGCGCGTCGCGGAGCACGTGAAGATGCGCCCCGAAGGCGTACTCCTGGACCGCTTCCTGGTCGGCGGCCAGTGGCAGGACCGCGCCATGTACGCGATCACCATGCCCGAATGGCGCGGCGGCCGAGGCGGAGCACACGCCGCGGCCGGGGCGCAGCCGGCGGCCGAGGCTGGAGCCGGTGGTGCTGCTGGTGGCGATGGTGCCGGTGGTGGCACTGAGGCCGGCAGTGCCGATGGGGCGGGCGGCATATCCTTCGAAGGCGGCCCCGAGGAACCGTTGTTGGGCGTCCCGATGCCACCGCCCCAGGCCGAGGAGCCGCTGGTCGGCGAGACCGTGAGCGAGGCCGAGGCGAGGTACGCCGAGGCACCCGAGAGCGGCGAGGCCGGCGAGGTCAACGAGCCGCGGATGTTGACGGCGCAGATCGTCAGGGAGCAGATAGAGGTCGTGCACATCCTGCCGCGGGAGCCGTAGGGCTCAGCAGGTCAGGGTTCTGCGAACATACCGGGTGCCGCAGCGGCTTCGGCCGCTCCGCCAGTGCCCGGACGGTGAGGATGTCAGCGCGCTCCTGTTCGGAACCCGCATCCGCACCGGCTCCGACCAGCAGACCCCGCGCCTCGCCCGCGCGATTCCGGGCCAGCCGGATCAGGCCGAGCGCGCAGCGGGCGACGGAGTTGGAGCGGTCCTTGGCATACGCGTATTCGGCGAGCGCCGCGATCTCCGCCACCTTCTCCAGTTCAGTCGCCCGCCACCCAGCGTTGGCGCCTTAGTCGCCGACGAGCGCGTCGCCGTCCGCGGTGGCCTACATGGGCTAGCGATCGACTAGCGCGCGGCGGCGCCGGGTAGTGCGGGTGTCGGCGGGAGACTCCGCCGCGTCCCACCGCTGAGACCCGGGAGTCGGAAATGGCCGTGTGTGAGGTTTGTGGCAACGACTACTACATGTCGTTCGACGTCGTCGCGGCAGGCGTGCGGCACACCTTCGACTCGTTCGAGTGCGCGATCCATCGGATGGCGCCGACGTGTGAGCACTGCCGGTGCCGGATCGTCGGGCACGGGGTGGAGGCCGACGGGAAGTTCTACTGCTGTGCGCACTGCGCGACGGCGGCCGGCGCGAACGGCATCGCCGACCACGTCGACAAGGCTGCGCACCCGGGGCACGCCAAGCCGGTCGGCGTGGGCTGACCCGGCCGGTCAGCCGGCGGGTTCACCGGCATCGCCTTCGGGCTTCGCCGTCCCGAAGTCCTCAGCGCTCATGAGATCGGTCTCGTGCGCCCACTGCGCCCAGCCCGCCAGCGCCTCGTTTATCCGGATCCCCGCCTCCAGCGCGATCCGCATCGCCCGCGTCTGGGTGCTCGTCCCCCATTCGCCGCGGTCCTTGGTCTCGGCGTAGCCGCGCAGCGCCGCTGCCGTGTCGGCGAAGAACGCCTGCTCGGACCTCAGGTGGGCCTTCAGATCCTCGGGGTCCATGAGCCAGAAGAAGTACGCGCGGAACAGCGTCTCCATCCGGAACGTGTGGTCGACCTCCACCTCGGCCAGCCAGCGGCGCACCTCGGCCAGGCCCTCGTCGGTGATCCGGTATGCCTTGCGGCGGCGCGGGCCGGTGCTCTCGACCTCGATCAGGCCGGCGGCCTCCAGGCGCGTCAGCTCCGAGTAGATCTGCGGGTGCTGCGCCGGCCACACCGAGCCGAGGGCCTCGGAGAAGCGGCGGGCGAGGTCGTAGCCGCTGGCCGGGCCTTCGGCGAGCAGGCCGAGCAGGCCGTGGCGCAGCGACATCGGGGGATCCTCCTGGCGGCGGGTGGGGTGGCCCTCCATCTTGACACATCGGCAGTGACATGTAGACGATGACGTGTAGACGACGACATGTAAGTACAGACATGTTGCGTTGAACGTATGGGGAGGGACTGTCATGGAGGCTGCCGAGATACGCGCGGTGCTGGTCACCGGGGCGGGCGGCGGAGTGGGCCGGGCCACCACACAGGCGCTGGCCGAGCACGGATTCCGCGTCTACGCCGCGGTACACGAGTCGGGCACGGAGTTCCTGGAGCACCCTGATGTCCGGGTTCTCCGCATGGACGTCACCGATCCCGCCAGCGTGGCCGGCGCCATGGCCCAGGTCCTGGCCGACGGCTGCGCCGCCCTGCACGGGATCGTCAACAACGCCGCGATCATCGTGCAGGGCCCGCTGGAGCTGGTCACCCCGCAGGACCTGCACCACCAGTTCGACGTCAACGTCTTCGGCGCCGTCGCGGTCACGCAGGCCTTCCTGCCGTTGCTGCGCGCCGGCCGCGGACGGCTGGTCAACATCACAGCCGCCACCGCGCGGCTCGCCGGGCCGTTCTTCGGACCGATCTCGGCCAGCAAGGCCGCGTTGCAGTCGCTGTCCGACGCGCAGCGCCTGGAGCTCGCGCACTGGGGCCTGCCGGTCGTCGTGATCGAGCCGGGGTTCCTGGATACCGCGATCTTCGCCAAGTCGGCACAGGCGACGGCGAAGGCGTCCGCGGCCCTGACACCTGCCGAGCGGGCTCTCTACGAGGTGCAGCTCCGCACGGTCGACGCCGCGCTGGCCAAGTCCAAACCCGCCTCGCCGGCGATCGTGGCCGACGCCGTGCTCAAGGCCCTGACCGCTCGCCGGCCCAAGCCTCGCTACACCGTCGGGCCCGACACCCGCATGCTCGGGCTGCTGGCACGGCTGCCGCTACGGACGCGGGACCGGCTGATCGCGGGAGTCATGGGCCTGAACAAGATCCCCGCGGCGCGATGAGCGGGAGACAGGAGTTTGCTCCGAGCAACCCGGCGAGCGGGAACCGGGAGCCTGCTCCGAGCAACCCGGCGAGCGGGAACCGGGAGCAGCCCGCACGCACCGTCGTGCTCGTCGGCGCCACCTCCGGAATCGGCCGGGCCTGCGCGCTCCAGCTCGCGAGCGCCGGCCACCGGCTGATCCTCGTGGGCCGGGATCGGCGGCGTGGCGCGAGCCTGCTGGAGCGCATCGGCGGCCAGCCGTCGCAGGCGGTGTTCGTCGCCGCGGACGTCTCGACGCGCGCCGGGATCGAGGCGGTCGCCGCCCGCGTCGAAGACCAGACCGACACCGTCGACACACTGGTCAACAACGCAGGCGTGATGCTCCCCCGACGGACGCTGACCGAGGAGGGCATGGAGCTCAACTTCGCCGTCCACCACCTGGCCCCCTTCACCATGACCGGCCTGCTGCTGCCGCTGCTGGCACGCGGAGCCGGCCGCGTCGTCAACACCAACTCCGAAGGGCACCGCGCCCCGCTGTTCGGCGGCGGCGATGCCCGCCTGGACTTCGACGACCTGCAATCAGCGCACGGATACAGCCCCTACCTGGCCTACAGCCGCTCCAAGCTCGCGAATCTGCTGTTCACGGCCGAGTTCCACCGGCGGCACCCCGGCTTCGAGATGGTCGCGGTGCATCCGGGCATGGTCCGCACCAGGCTGGTCCGCTCGATGCACAGCCCGGCCTTCTGGCTGGCCAGCACGGCGACACGCTGGATGCTGACGTCCCCGGCCAAAGGAGGACGGCCGCTCACCGAACTGGCGACGGCCTCGACGGTCCGAAACGGCGCGTACTACAACGGGGAACGCCCCGCCACGCCCTCGCCGCACGCGGGGAGCCGCCCGGATGCCGAGCGACTGTGGCAGACCACTGAGGAACTGCGCGGTGCGTTCGCTGCCATATAGCAGCCATATGCCATATAGCAGCCATATAGGAGCCCGCCCTAAAGGCCCCGCGCCGCCGTCCCCAGCCGCCGCGCCGCCTCGGCCAGGCGCCCCGGCGCGAGACCGGCGTAGCCGAGCACCAGGCCGGGCGGGCCGGGCGCGAAGCGCAACGGTGCCAGGGGCTGGATCCGTACGCCATGCGCCTCCGCAGCCGCGGTCAGCGCGTCCTCGTCGCTCCCCTCGGGCAGGTCCACCAGCGCGTGCAGGCCGGCCGCCACCCCGCGCACCTTCCACTGCGGCAGCTCCGCGCTCAGCGCCGTCACCAGCGCGTCGCGGCGGGCGCGGTAGCGGCGGCGGACGGTGCGCAGGTGGCGGTCATAGGCTCCGGTGCCGATCAGGTGCGCCATGGCCAGGTGGTCGATGACCGAGCCGCCCAGGTCGCTGTGCAGGCGGATCTCGCGCAGGCGGGTGGCCAGGTGCGGTGGGGCGACGGCCCAGCCCAGGCGGAGGGCCGGGGCCAGGGACTTGCTCGTCGTGCCCAGGTACAGCACCCGGTCCGGGGCCATGCCCTGGAGACAGCCGACCGGCTCGCGGTCGTAGCGGAACTCGGCGTCGTAGTCGTCTTCGAGGATCGTGCCGTCGACGGCGCGGGCCCAGGCGATCAGCTCCGCGCGGCGGGCCGGGGCCAGGACCACGCCGGTCGGGTACTGGTGCGCGGGACCGGCGAACACGACCGTGGCGTCCGTGCGCCGCAGCTCGGACACCACCAGCCCGGCCTCGTCCACCGGCACACCGACCAGAGTCATCCCGGATGCCACGAGCAGCCGGCGCGGGCGGTCCGCCGAGGGGTCCTCGACCGCCAGGACCCGGTGTCCGAGTTCGTACAGGGCCTGCAAGCCGAGCGCCAGGCCGTGCGCGGAGCCGTTGATCGCGACCACGCGGTCGGGCGTGGCGTCGGCGGCGCGCACCCGCCGCAGGTAGCCCGCGATCTCCTCGCGGAAGCGCGCGACGCCGCCGGGGTCGCCGTAGCCGAGCTCGGCGTGGGGCAGGTCGCTGAGCACGCGACGCTGAGCCGCCACCCAAGCGGTACGCGGGAACGCCCCGAGGTCCGGCCGCCCCGGCGTCAGGTCGAACTCCGGCTCGGCCTCGGCCGGGTCCGGACGCGTCAGCGCGCGCCCCTCCCCCACCGCGTGGCCGCTCGCCACCCACGTGCCGGCCCCGGTCCGGCTCAGCACGTAGCCTTCGGCCACGAGCTGCTGGTACGCCTCGACCACGATCCCCCGCGACAGCCGCAGCTCGGCCGCCAGCTGACGGCTCGGCGGCAGCACGGTCCCGCCGGCGATCCGCCCGGCCCGGATGCCGTCGCGCAGGCCGACGACCAGCTGCTCGACCAGGCGGCCGGCCGCGCGGTCCACGGTCACCAGGATCTCGGCCATCAGATTGGTCCCCTTTTCCTGGCGGTGATTGGTTCTTACTCGCGGACCAATCGGATCCTAGCCTCACAGAATGTCCACGACTACCGACTCAGTCGGAAGCGCCGCGGCTTCCGGAGCCGCGGCTTCCGGAGGCACAGCTTCCGAAGCCGCAGATCCCGAAGCCGCAGCAAGCACCACCGCCGAAGCCCCGGCCCGACACGACCAGCGTGACCGGCGCGACCAGGGCGACCGGCGCGGCCAAGGCGACCAGCACGACCGCCGAACCCAGCCCACCCAGACCAGCCACACCACCCGCCACATCCTCCAAGGCGCCCTGGCCATGTCCATCCTCGGAGCCTCGACCGCGGTCAGCGCCCACCTCACCCGCTACCCGGTCCTCGGCGGCCAGGCTCTGCGCTACACCCTCGCCGCCGCGGTATTCGCGGTCATCGTCCGGCGCGGCGACCTTCCGCGCATCCGCCCGACCGCGCGCGAATGGCTCCAGCTGGTCCTGCTCTCGGCGACCGGCCTGGTCTTGTTCAACGTCTTCGTGCTGGCCGCACTCCGCCACACCGACGCCGCCACCCTCGGCAGCGTCGTCGCCTGCTCCCCGCTGGTCCTGGCGGTCGCCGGGCCCCTCGTCGCCAGGACCGGCAAGCGGCTGCGCACGGGCCCGGTGATCGGCGCCGCGGTACTGGTGGTCGCCGGTAGCGCGATGGTGCAGGGCTTCGGGCCCGGCAGCGCGGCCGGGATCGTCTTCGCCGTCCTGACGCTGGTCTGCGAGGCACTGTTCTCGCTGCTCGCGGTGCCGCTGCTGCCGAAGTTCGGCGCTCTGCGGGTCTCGGCCCACGTCACCGCGATCGCCGTCCCGATCCTGCTGGTCACCGGGCTGGCCACGGACGGCACCGGCATGCTGCGCGTGCCGACCCTCGCCGAGACCGCCGCGCTGCTGTACCTCGCGCTCCCGCTGACCGTCTTCGCCTTCCTCCTGTGGTACCGCGCGCTCAGTGGCCTCGGGCCGCAGCGCGCCGGGCTCCTGATCGGCACCGTGCCGGTCGCGGCCTGCGCGGCCAGCGCCGCGCTGGGGGTCGGGACGCCGGGGCCGGCGCAGCTCGCGGGGGTCGCGGTCGTGGTGGTCGGCATCGTCTTCGGGCTGGTCAAGAGTTGAGTGCGACCTGCCGTCGGAGCGCTTAACAGCGTCGGGTAGCGTCAGGCTGTGTCTCGGTACCGGTTCGTCTTCTCCTGGCGCTGGATCCGCCTGCATGTCCTGATCTGGCTGATCCTCCTCCCCTCCTTCTACGGCTTGGGGATGTGGCAGCGGAGCCGCTACCACGAGCGCAGCGCGGAGAACTCGGTCATCAAGACCGCGATGAACGCGGCGCCGGTGCCGATCGAGGGCGCGGACGCGGTCGGCGCCGCGGTCCCCAAGTCCGAGCGGTGGAAGCAGCTGACCCTGGTCGGGACCTTCGATCCCGCCCACCAGTTCCTGGCCCGCAACCACCAGAACGGCGGCAACCCGGGCTTCTACGTGATCACCCCCCTGACCCTCGGCGACGGCACCTCCGTCCTGGTCAACCGGGGCTGGGTCCCCACGGTCAGCACCGACGAGCAGCAGTCGCCGCCGATCCCAGCCGCACCGGCCGGGACGGTCACCGTCACCGGCCGCCTCCAGCAGTCCGAAACCAAGGGCAACACCGGGATCCGGGACGTCACCGCCGGCCTGCCGACCGGGCAGATCAGCCTGATCAACACCGCTTCGCTGGCCGTCAAGACCGGCTTGCAGCTACGCGGCGGCTACACCGAAGTGATCAGCATGAAGCCGGTCGACTCCTCGCAGATCACGCCGGTCGACGCGCCCTCGCTGGACGAGGGCCCGTACCTGTCCTACTGGTTCCAGTGGTGGCTGTTCGGGGTGATCGCGATCGGCGGCTGGATCACGATCATCCGGCGGGAGGCCCAGCACCGGGACCGTGAGGCCGCGGAGGCGGCCGAAGAGGACGAGTACGACGACGAGTACGAAGAAGACGAAGAGTACGAAGAAGAGGACGACGACACCGAGGCCGAGACCGGCCTGGACCTGGACCTGGAACGCGAGCCCGAAACGGCCGTCGCGTCGACGGCCGCCACCGGCGCGGCGTCGGGAACCGCTACCGCGCCAGCGCCCTGAGCACGTCCGCGAGCTCCTGCGTCGGCACGAACCGGATGCCGTCCTCGACGCGGCGTGAGCCCTGCCGGTAGAGCACCCCGTCCCGCCACCAGAACAGCTGGTCGCTGACCGGGCCCGGCCCGGTCTCGAACTGCCGCCGGGCCAGCCGCAACATGCCCTCGGCGGCCGGGACCGCCTCCGGGCCGCGGACCGGATGCGCCGCGAACAGTCCGCGGTTCGGTATCACCACCAGAGCGCCGTTGCTGTCCACGGACACGTAGTCGGGCAGCCAGAAGGAGTGGGTCGGGGCGTAGCCGGTGCCGCCGCGCACCACGGTGATGCTGACGCCCTCGGCCTCCAACGACCGGGTCTCCAGCAGGCCCTCGCGCCGGACGTTCTCCCGCGCGGTCCGGTACGCCTCGCGGGCGGTCACCTTCCACCGGGCCAGGTCCCCGTACGCGACCGGCCCCTCCTCGGGCCGATACCAGCGCAGGCCGGCCCCCAGCGGGTCGCGCAGCGGCGAGGGCGGCACCAGTTCCAGCACCTCGACCAGGCCGTCGGCGCAGAACCGGTGCTCTATACCGGCCAGCGCCGCGGAGTCGGCGTCTTCGCCGCCGAACAGGCGGGCGCGGATCCGGCCGCGCACCGAGGCCCACTCCGAGTCGTGGTCGCCGGTGAGCGAGACGGAGCTGGCATAGAAGCCCGAGGGGTCGACCCGGGTGAGGACCAGTTCCTCGACCATCTCCGGCCAGTCGGCCTTCTCGGCCACTTCCATCCGGCGCTTGAGGGCGGCCAGCGGCCAGCGGCCCCGGTGCGGGCCGTAGACCTCGATCAGCCCCTCCTCCACGATCGACCAGGCGCACCCGCGCCGGCGCAGCTCCACATCGAGCAGGCCCACCATCGCCACCGCTACCGGGTCCCCTTCCGGCCAGCTCCTGCGAGCCTCGGCGGCATGGCGTCCGTTCGTTCCCACCTGCGGATCCCCCCAAGAGAGAGTCGTCGTACCCGGATTGCAGAGCAGCCCCCGGCTACCCGCGATCGCTCCCCGCACTCAACATTTTGACGAAAGCCCGACGCCTTCGGTTGCCGAACCGTACCGATCTAGTCCCCGCCTAGTCCTTTCGGCGTATAAGCGCCACGTATCCCTTCGGGGTCTCTCATCCAGTGGACCATCCGACGACCATCGGACAGGGTAATGCCACGCGGTGCTTTCGTCTGCCTCCAATGGGTGACAAGCGACCCGAAAGCGTGACGTCTGCTGTTTCGACCGCGTTGGGCGATACGTGCCCCAGATCCAGCCGCGGACCGAACTGTCGGACGTCCAGGATGTCCACAGCGCAGTTCTGCTGGGGGTCCCCGCCCCACGCCGCGACCCCGCCGCCACGGTCCCCGGCAGCAGCACCTTGACACGCCTGCGCCGCACCGGCCATCAGGACCCGATGGTCACCGACCGCGCCTGGGAGCGCATCAGCGCCCTGCTCCCCGAACGCCCCCGCCGCCGCCGCAACCCCGGCCGCAAGCCCCTGGACGACCGCGCGGTACTGAACGGCATCCTCGTGGTACTGGGCCGCCGCATCGGCTTCGAGAAGCTGCCCCAGGAACTGGAGTACGGCAGCGGAATGACATGCTGGCGCCGCCTGCGCGACTGGCAGCGCGCCGGCATCTGGCCGGACATCGCCCGGGTCCTGCGCGAGGAGATCCCCGAGGCCCGACGCATCGACTTCGACCGGGTGATCGACACCGGCGAGGCCAAAGCGGAGGACGGCGAGACCCGGGTGGCGCGCCGGCCACGCTCCACGACGTTGATCCGGCAGCCCTCACCGGTGGCGATGGAGTTCGGGTTCACGGCACTGCGGAAGAGCCGATAGGGGCGCCTGGGCCCCGGTCTGCTTTGACTCTGGGCCAGCGGCGGTTATGTCGGCGCTGCCAGATATACCTATATAAGGGGCGAATGCCTCCTAACAAAATGCCGGGCACCAGCGCCACCACCGGTCGACAAGCCGCCAGCGGAGGCTCGGCTCCTGCGCCGCCGGCAGCCGGCTCGGCAGCCGGGCGATACTGCGCTCCAAAAAGACACCAACGAACTCCACCGGCCACGCCGCGGGCCCATAGCCGCAGCCCAAGTCCACGTGGTGGATCTCCACCTCCCGCCATCGGGCCGCGATCCCCTCCCGCACCGTGCGACGAAACCGCAGCGTCACCGTCTCCAGCTCCCACGCCTGCTCCGGCAACGTCGCCCACCGTTGCTCAAGCGCCGCCATCGACGCCACGAGCCCGGCAACGATGCTCTCGGCGTCAGCGGTCACGCCCTGTTCGATCTCCCGTGCCCGGCCCTGCTCGCCCCCGGGATACTGCTCAACACTCTCGCCCCGAAGCGCGGCATCGATCATCCGCAGTTGGGCGTCGGCGTTCCGCGCCAGATGCACCACCACATGCGCACGCGACCAGCCGGGCAGCGGCGACGCATCGCGCAGCTCCGACCCGTCGAGCCCCGACACAGTCGCCAGCAGGCGCGCATTGGAATCCCGGACCTGATCCAGCTCCGCCCCAAGAGACGTCACAGAACACCGATATCACGGCGTCCGCAGAACATCAGCACCGATGCCGACACCGGTGCCGGCACCAGCACCACCCCCCACCAT
>NZ_JAAFZA010000111.1 GCF_015356865.1 Catenulispora pinisilvae | reverse complement strand
GCGTGGGATGGGCCGGGCATGGCCATGCCCGGCGCGCCGGGAGGCAGGTACGGGCCGGAAGCACCGGGGCCGTTGGGCGCCATGGGCGCGGCCTGCGGGGCGTGGGCCCCCTGGCCACCGGGAACGCCAGAACCGGCCGGACCGTAGCCCTGGCCCTGGCCCGCCGGGCCTCGTCCGCCCTGCGGCGGCCGGTAGCCGGGCGGCGGCTGGTTCGGCGGCGGAGCCTGGCGATGCGCCCCGGGCGGCACGGCGTCGGAAACGGAAGCGGCGCCGGGGCCGGGCCCATAAGCGCGGGCCCCGCCACCGACGCCGTCGGGGTCGGTTCCGCGGCTGGGATCGGTCGTCGTCTCGCTACTCACCCGGCCAAGCTACCGTCCTAATCCTTGTAGGTCTCCCCGGCCCCGCCATTTTCCGTAGCGGGGACCGTATGTTCGACGGACCTCAACGCTGCTCCATGCGCATAACCGGACACGCAGCGGAACTGGCGCGTCGCCGCGGCCTACCCGGGACCGCCGAACGGGCGTCACCCATCTGCCACAAGCCGAAACGCCGAGCGGCGGCCCGGTGCTCCCGCACCGATGCCGCCGCCCTGCGTTTCGCCTCAGTCGGTCACTCCTCGTCGGAGCCCTCCGAGCCTTCGGCACCGTCCGAGCCCTCGCCACCTTCCGAGTTCTCCGACTCGCCCGAGCCCGCGGCCACGTCGGTCGCGTCGGTCACGTCAGCCGCGACGATCACGCCTTCGCCGCTCGCCAGCTCCTCGCCGACCTCGCCGTCGGCCTCGCCCTCGATCTCGTCCTCGACCGGGTCCGCGTTGCGCGCGATCGCGAGCACCGTGTCCCCCTTGCTGAGGTTGATCACCCGCACGCCCATGGTGTCCCGGGACGTCGGCCGCACCTCGGAGACCCGGGTCCGGATCACACCGCCGGACAGCGTGATCGCCATGACCTCGTCGCCCTCGTCCACGATCGTGGCGCCGACCAGGCCGCCGCGCTCGTCGACGGTCTTGGCGGCGATGACGCCCAGGCCGCCGCGGCCGCGCAGCGGGAACATGTCCACCGGCGTCCGCTTGCCGTAGCCGCCGGAGGTCGCGGTGAACAGGAAGGTGTCCGGCCGGACCACGTCCATCGACAGCAGTTCGTCGTCCTCGCGGAAGCGCATCCCGATCACGCCCGAGGTGGCCCGGCCCATCGGCCGCAGCGCCTCGTCGGTCGCGGTGAACCGCAGCCCCTGCGCCTGCTTGGAGACCAGCAGCAGGTCACTCTCGGCGGAGACCAGCTCGGCGGCGATCAGCTCGTCGTCCTCGCGCAGGTTGATGGCGATGACGCCGGCCGTGCGCGGCGAGTCGTAGTCGCGCAGCGGGGTCTTCTTGATCAGGCCGTTCTTGGTGGCCAGCACCAGATACGGCGTCTGCTCGTAGTCCCGCAGGTCCAGCACCTGGGCGATCTTCTCGTCCGGCAGGAAGGCCAGCAGGTTCGCCACGTGCTGCCCGCGCGCGTCGCGGGCGGTGTCCGGCAGCTCGTGCGCCTTGGCCCGGTACACCCGGCCCTTGTTCGTGAAGAACAGCAGCCAGTGGTGCGTGGTGGTGACGAAGAAGTGGTCGACGATGTCGTCCTGCTTCAGCTGCGCGCCCTTGACGCCCTTGCCGCCGCGCTTCTGCGAGCGGTAGAGGTCGGTCTTGGTCCGCCGGGTGTAGCCGCCGCGGGTGATCGTGACGACCACGTCCTCCTCGGGGATCAGGTCCTCGATGGACATGTCGCCCTCGTAGGGCACCAGCTGCGAACGCCGCTCGTCGCCGTACTTGTCGGCGATCGCCTGCAGCTCCTCCGAGACGATCCGCCGCTGCCGCTCCGGCGACTCCAGGATCGAGTTGTAGTCCGCGATCTTGGCCATCAGCTCGTTGTGCTCGGCCTCGATCTTCTGCCGCTCCAGGGCGGCCAGCCGGCGCAGCTGCATCTCCAGGATCGCGTTGGCCTGGACCTCGTCGATCGTGAGCAGCTCGATCAGGCCGGTTCGGGCTTCGTCGACCGTGGGGGAGCGGCGGATCAGCGCCACCACCTCGTCGATCGCGTCCAGCGCCTTGAGCAGGCCGACCAGGATGTGCGCGCGTTCCTGGGCCTTGCGCAGCCGGAACCGGGTGCGGCGCACGATCACGTCGATCTGGTGCACGACCCAGTGCCGGATGAAGGCGTCCAGCGACAGCGTGCGCGGCACGTCGTCGACCAGCGCCAGCATGTTGGCGCCGAAGGAGTCCTGCAGCTGCGTGTGCTTGTACAGGTTGTTCAGCACGACCTTGGCGACCGCGTCCCGCTTGAGCACGATCACCAGGCGCTGGCCGGTCCGGGAGGACGACTCGTCACGTACGTCGGCGATGCCGGCGACCTTGCCGTCCTTCACCAGCTCGGCGATCTTCAGCGCCAGGTTGTCCGGGTTCACCTGGTAGGGCAGCTCGGTGACCACCAGGCACATCCGCCCGTTGATCTCCTCGGTGTTGACCACCGCGCGCATGGTGATCGAGCCGCGGCCGGTCCGGTAGGCGTCCTCGATGCCGCGGCGGCCGACGATCAGCGCGCCGGTCGGGAAGTCCGGGCCCTTGATCCGCTCGATGAGCGCTTCCAGCAGTTCCTCGTTGTTCGCCTCGGGGTTCTGCAGGAACCACTGGACGCCGTCGTTGACCTCGCGCAGGTTGTGGCTCGGGATGTTGGTCGCCATGCCGACCGCGATACCGGTCGAGCCGTTCACCAACAGGTTCGGGAACCGCGCGGGCAACACCACCGGCTCGGCGGAGCGGCCGTCGTAGTTGGGGCGGAAGTCGACGGTGTCCTCGTCGATGTCCCGCACCATCTCCATCGACAGCGGCGCCATCTTGCACTCGGTGTAGCGCATGGCCGCGGCCGGGTCGTTGCCCGGGGAGCCGAAGTTGCCGTTGCCGTCGACCAGCACCATCCGCAGCGACCAGGGCTGGGCCAGGCGCACCAGGGTGTCGTAGATCGGCGAGTCGCCGTGCGGGTGGTAGATACCCATGACTTCACCGACGACGCGGGCGCACTTGTAGTAGCCGCGGTCGGGCCGGTAGCCGCCGTCGTACATCGCGTACAGCACCCGGCGGTGCACCGGCTTCAAGCCGTCGCGGACGTCCGGCAGCGCGCGACCGACGATCACGCTCATCGCGTAGTCGAGGTACGAGCGCTGCATCTCCGTCTGGAGGTCGACCGGATCGATCCGGTCTCCCTGCGGCATCTCGTCCACAGTCTCCGTGCTCAAATCTCAATCCTTCGCTGTCAAGGAGAGGTGGTGCTCTCGTCAGGTTTGTTCGTGGACGGGTGTGGACTCAGATGTCCAGGAACCTGACGTCCTTCGCGTTGCGCTGAATGAAGTTGCGGCGGGCCTCGACGTCCTCGCCCATCAGGACCGAGAACAGGTCGTCGGCCTGGGCCGCGTCGTCGAGGGTGACCTGCCGCAGGATCCGGTGCTCCCGGTCCATGGTGGTGATCCGCAGCTCCTCGGCGTTCATCTCGCCGAGGCCCTTGAAGCGCTGGACGGTCTCGTCCTTCCTCCGCTTGTTCGCCGCGACGCCCGCCTCGAGCAGCTGGTCGCGCTCGCGGTCGGAGTAGGCGTAGTAGAAGTCGTTCTGCGTCCACTTCACCTTGTACAGCGGCGGCGCGGCCAGGTACACGTGCCCGGCCTCGACCAGCGGCTTCATGAACCGGAACAGCAGCGTGAGAAGCAGGGTGTTGATGTGCGCGCCGTCGACGTCGGCGTCGGCCATCAGGATGATCTTGTGGTAGCGCAACCGGCTGATGTCGAAGTCGTCGTGCACCCCGGTGCCCAGCGCCGAGATCAGTGCCTGCACCTCGGTGTTCTGCAACACCTTGTCGATCCGCGCCTTCTCGACGTTCAGGATCTTGCCGCGGATCGGCAGGATGGCCTGGGTCATCGGGTCGCGGCCGGAGCGGGCCGAGCCGCCGGCGGAGTCACCCTCGACGATGAAGATCTCGGTCTTCGTCGGGTCGTTGGACTGGCAGTCGGACAGCTTGCCGGGCAGCGAGGAGGACTCCAGCAGACCCTTGCGACGGGTCAGCTCGCGGGCCTTGCGCGCGGCCATGCGCGCGGTGGAGGCCTGGATCGTCTTGCGGATGACCTCGCGGGCCTCGTTCGGGTTCTCCTCCAGCCACTCGCCGAGCTTCTCGTAGACCAGACGCTGCACGAAAGTCTTGGCCTCGGGGTTGCCCAGCTTGTCCTTGGTCTGGCCCTCGAACTGCGGCTCGGACAGCTTCACCGAGACGATCGTGGTCAGGCCCTCGCGGATGTCCTCGCCGGCGAGGTTCTCGTCCTTCTCCTTGAGCAGCTTCTGGTCGCGCGCGTACTTGTTGATCAGCGTCGTCAGCGCCGCGCGGAAGCCCTCCTCGTGCGTACCGCCGCCGTGGGTGTTGATGTTGTTGGCGAAGGTGTAGATCGACTCGGAGTACTGGCTGTTCCACTGCAGGGCGATCTCGGCCGCCAGAGTGCGGTCCTTGTCCTCGCCCTCGAAGTCGATGACGTTCGGGTGGACCGGCTCGCCCTTGCGGGAGTTGATGTGCCGCACGAAGTCGGCGATGCCGCCCTCGGCGTGGTACTTCACCGAGCGCTGCTCGCCGTTCTCGTCGATGAACTCCGGGCGCTCGTCGGTCAGCGAGATCGTCAGGCCCTTGTTCAGGAAGGCCATCTCCTGGAACCGGCGCGAGAGGGTCTCGAAGGAGTAGACGGTGGTCTCGAAGATGTCGGTGTCGGCCCAGAAGATGGTCGAGGTGCCGGTGTCCGCGGCCGGGCCGCCCTTGCTCACTTCGGCCTCGGGAACGCCACGCTTGTACACCTGGTTCCAGACGAAGCCCTCGGTGTGCACCTCGACCTCGACCCGGGTGGACAGCGCGTTCACGACCGAGACGCCGACGCCGTGCAGACCGCCGGAGACCTTGTAACCGCCGTCGCCGAACTTGCCGCCGGCGTGCAGGATCGTCATCACGACCTCCAGCGCCGACTTGCCGGTCTTGGTGTTGATGCCGACCGGGATGCCGCGGCCGTTGTCCACGACCTTCACCCCGCCGTCGGCCAGCAGCCTGACCTCGATGGTGTCGGCGTACCCGGCCATCGCCTCGTCCACCGAGTTGTCGACGATCTCGTAGACCAGGTGGTGCAGGCCGCGTTCACCGGTGGAGCCGATGTACATGCCCGGCCGCTTCCGGACGGCTTCCAACCCCTCCAGGACACTGATGGAGTCAGCGTTATAGGTGCCATCGGGGTTCGGGGTGATGTCCCCGGTCGGTTCTACGTCCGCCACGGCGCGCTGGCCCTTTCTCAAAACACGGCCCTGAGCGTGCGGAGCGCGCCGTCGGAGGAACCCACCGGACAGTCGCGGCCCGACGCGAGCCGCGAAGGGGAAGACTTACGAGCTTTATTCTACCCTGCCCGGCTGACCAAAGTGGCCCTCATACGGCCCTGTGAGGCCTTGAGAGACATTTTTTGCCCGTCTTTGAAGTCCCCCCATACGAGCCGCCCTGCGAACGGCTCACGAGAGCGTCCGGCACGGTCTGAGGATGCGAGAGGGTGATTGTCACAGATATGGACCTTTATAGTCGCCGATCAGCTGGCCGATTCCCAAGCCGCGACCAGGTGATTGTGCCTGATGAGACACCTGTGGACCCCGGGACGACGGAGCCGGTGGGACGGCCCGTCGCGAACCTAACGACCCCGGCAGGCCGGAACAAGGTCAAAAGACAGGTAACCGGCCGCGATCGGTCACCGGCCGCCCGGCCCGACCACTTTCAGGCTCGAGATCGCCCCGGCGGCTTCCCGGCCGCCATGGCTCGCCCGCGACGTCCCCAGTTCGGCATTGAGTTTCGCGAGCAGCTGGGGGGCGAGCATCCGCAGTTCCGTGGCCCAGGCCGCCGAATCGGTGCGGACGGTCAGGATGCCGTCGTTGAACTCCAGCGGGGTGCAGTGCGCGGCGATGTGGCTGCCCACGATGTCGCCCCAGCGGCCCATGACGCCGCCGACCGCCGCCGGAACGCTCCAGCCGCGGTCCTCGATCATTCTGGGGAGCGCCGAGGAGAGCAGTTGCGGATCACGTTCGTCTGGGCCGGATCCGGAACGCTGGCCCGGGTTGTTGTTACGTCGGCGATTGCCGTTCCACCCGCCGCCTTCCTTGCCGCGGGCCCGCGCGGCCGTGAGCGCGGCACGGGCCAGATCCATGCCGGAACCCTTGGCCTCATCAGCGCCGGAACCGTTGTCCACAGGCTGTGGATTCACGCCGCACTCACCAATCCCCCGGCCACCGCGAACTTCTGGCCGATCAGCTGCTCCGGCACGTCGGCGTCCACCGCGGCGGTGATGAGCACCTGGTCGGCACCGGAGACCCGTTCGGCCAGCCGCCGGCGGCGCTTGGCGTCGAGTTCGGCGAAGACGTCGTCGAGGATCAGGACCGGCTCGCCGCCTTCTGAGCCGTCCGAACGCAGCAGATCGTAGGCGGCCAAACGTAATGCCAGCGCGTATGACCAGGACTCGCCGTGGCTCGCGTAGCCGCGGGCGGGCATCAGACCCGCGGAGAGCCCGGCCTCCCCGGCAGAGGAGGTCAGCTCCAGCACCATCTCGTCGCGATGCGGGCCGACCAGGGTGATACCGCGGTCCAATTCGTTAGCGCGGGCCTGGCCGAGGGCCGCCAAGAACTGTTCCGTGAGGACATCGACAGCCGGGTCGGGTTCCGGGGAAAGCGTTGAGCGGTAACCGATCCGGGTCGCGCCGCCCTCGGCGATCTCGGCGTAACACTTGTCCACAAGTGGGGACAACGCCGAGATCAGGGCCAGCCTCGCACCGACCAGTTCCCCTCCGACCTTGGCCAGGTGGTGGTCCCACGCGTCGAGGGTCGTGAGGTTGGGGCCGGAGGTCTTGTTACGCCGGGCCATCGCGGCCGTGCGCAGCAAAGTGTTCCGCTGCTTCAACACCCGGTCATAGTCCGCGCGGACCCCGGCGTACCGCGGCCAGCGCGCGACCAACAGCTCGTCCAGGAACCGGCGGCGTTCCCCGGGGTCGCCCTTCACCAGCGCGAGGTCTTCCGGGGCGAACAGCACCGTGCGCAGCACGCCGAGGACTTCGCGGGGCCGCGGCACCGGGTTGCGGTTCAGCCGCGCCCGGTTCGCCCCGCCCGGGTTCAGCTCGATTTCCACAAGCTGTGTACGGCCTTCGCGCTCCACGTTCGCCCGCACTATGGCGCGCGGCGCACCGAACCGCACGAGCGGCTGGTCGGTGGCCACCCGGTGGCTGTCCAGGGTGGCGATGTAGCCGATCGCCTCGACCAGGTTGGTCTTCCCCTGCCCGTTGGGCCCGACGAACGCGGTGACGCCTCCCTGGAGCGCGATCTCCAGGGAGGCGTACGAGCGGAAGTCCGCCAGCGACAGATGCGTGACCCGCACTGGAAGGTCCTAACTCTCCTTCTGCACGGCGTGGCCGCCGAACTGGTTACGCAGCGCCGCGACGGCCTTCATCTGCGGGGAGTCCTCCTGCCGCGAGCTGAAGCGCGCGTACAGCGAGGCGGTGATGGCCGGGGTCGGCACGGCCAGGTCGATACCGGCCTCCACGGTCCAGCGGCCCTCGCCGGAGTCGTCGGCGTAGCCGCGGATGCCGGACAGGTGCTCGTCGTCGTCCAGCGCGCGGACCAGCAGGTCCAGCAGCCAGGAGCGGATGACGGTGCCCTCCTGCCAGGAGCGGAAGACCTCGCGCACGTTGGTCACGTTCGGGGCCGACTCCAGCAGCTCCCAGCCCTCGGCGTAGGACTGCATGATGCCGTACTCGATGCCGTTGTGGACCATCTTCGAGAAGTGGCCGGCACCGATCCCGCCGGCGTGCACGAAACCGCTGTCGCCCTCGGGCTTGAGCGCGTCGAAGACCGGCTGCACCCGCGCGATGTCCGCGTCCTCGCCGCCGACCATCAGGGCGTAGCCGTTCTGCAGGCCCCAGACGCCGCCGGAGACGCCGGCGTCGACGAAGGAGATGTCCTTGGTCTTCAGCAGCTCGCCGTGCTTGACGTCCTCGGTCCAGCGCGAGTTGCCGCCGTCGATCACCATGTCACCGGCGTCCAGCAGATCGGCCAGCTCGCGAACGGTGGCGTCGGTGGCCTCGCCGGCCGGGACCATGATCCAGACCGCGCGCGGCGCCGGCAGCGCCTCGACCAGCTCCTTCAGCGAGCCGACGTCGGCCAGCTTGGGGTCGCGGTCGTAGCCGACGACCGTGTGCCCGGCGCGGCGGATGCGCTCGCGCATGTTGCCGCCCATCTTGCCCAGGCCGACAAGACCGATCTCCATGGTCTTCCCCTTGATTGTTCCGTCACCTGATTGTGTCAGGACCGACCTTACGGTGAGCGCGCAGCGTGTGCTTGCCCGGTCAGCCTGCGGACTGACCCGGGACACGCAGCGGCATCATCAGGTAACGGAACTCCTCCTGCGGCGGGGCGTCCAACGCCGGTCGGCCCATGAGCACCGCGGGCTTGGAGGCGACGGTGAACGACAGCTGCGCGTACTGCGTGTCGATCACCTGCAGGCCGTCCAGCAGGAAACTGGGGTTGAACGAGACGCTGATGTCCTCGCCGTCCAGTACCGCGTCCATGGCCTCCGAGGCCTGCGCCTCGTCGCCCGCGCCGGCCTCCAGGGTCACCTCGCCCTGGGTGAAGGCCAGCTTGATGGGCGAGGTGCGGTCGGCCACCAGGGACACGCGCTTGGCGGCCTCCAGGAACGGCGCGGTCTCGACCGTGGCGGTGATGTTGTACTCCGACGGGAACAGCGAGCGGTACTTCACGAACTCCCCGGACAGCAGCCGCGAGGTCATCCGGCGCGAGCCCTTGGCGCCGCTGGAGGCGCCGTCACCGGACTGGAAGCCGATCAGCCCCTCACCGGCGTCGCCGCCGGACAGCGCCAGGGTGACCCAGTCGCCGCCGGTGAGCGCCTTGGCGGTGTCGGACAGCACCTTGGACGGGATCAGCGAGGTCGCCGACATGTCCTGCTGCTCGGGCTTCCACTGGAGCTCGCGCACGGCCAGCCGGAACCGGTCGGTGGCGACCAGGGTGATCTTCTCGCCCTCGATCTCCACCCGGATCCCGGTCAGCATCGGGATGGTGTCGTCGCGGCCGGCCGCGATGGCCACCTGGGAGACCGCGCTGGCCAGGCCGGAGGCGGTGACCGCACCGGTCGCGGTCGGCATCGTGGGCAGCGCCGGGTAGTCCTCGACCGGGAGGGTCTGCAAAGTGAAGCGGCTGGATCCACAGCTGACGAGAACTTTGGAGCCCTCGGTGGAGAACTCCACGGGGCGGTTCGGTAGCGACTTGGCGATGTCGGCCAGGAGCTTGCCGTGGATCAGGATGCGGCCGGGCTCGGTGACGTCGGCACCGATCTGCGCCCGCGAGGAGACCTCGTAGTCGAAGCCGGACAGCGTGACCGAACCGTTGTCCCCCTCGCCGCCCTCGCTCTCAACGGCCTCGAAGACCAGGCCGGCCAGCACCGGGGCGGCCGGGCGGCTGGGCAGGGACCGCGCAGTCCATGCCACGGCCTCGGAAAGGACGTCGCGTTCGACCCGGAACTTCACCGGACACCGCCTCCTGCTTGCTTTGCTCGCTGCTCGTCGGAACCAGCGTCCCATCATGCCGCCTGCGACCCACAGGCTGTGAATCGGCGCGGCGATCGAGAGGTTCCAGTGTGCCTGAAACGAGCTTCGGCAGGAGTGGAAACGGCGAGAACGGGGGAAGCACTGTCAGAGGACCCTGAAAGAGTGAATCCGGCCTCGGCGCCTTAGGACGTCCGACAAGTGGACCGCAAGGTTTTCCACAGATGTGGGCCGAGACTGATCAAATCGGCCGACGTAGCTAACTGTTCTCGTAGTAGTAGTAGGGCCTGTGGATACTGTGGATAACCGGTCTCTGGGCAGCTCAGACCTATTATGTTAGTCCACATTGCTTGTGTATTCAGCTGTGGAAAACAAATCATCTCTGGGGATAACTCGCTGGTATCCACACGTCCACTCAGTTACGCACAGCGTTGTCCACAGGTTATCCCCAGTTTTCCCCCGACTTTTCCCCAGCCGGGCGTGACCCTTGCGATCTGCCATGTGGGTGACAAGTTGAACCAGTGGAACGTCATGCGTCCGGACCTTTTCCCGCCATCTCCTTAGCGACATAGAGCTTCGAAGCGGACATGTGAGGACATTAGTCGACAAGGAGCTATGAAAGGTGGGAGGCGCGGGTTTTCTCGATCTTCGGCGTGTCGCGTCACCGGCGCGTGGCGGCACATCAAAAAGGTCCCCCGCGCCGGGCGCGCGGGGGACCTTAGAGCGAACAGGCAGGTCAGCCGGACTGTTTGATGCGGTTGGTGAGCTCGGTGACCTGGTTGAAGATGGCCCGGCGCTCCGGAAGCAGGTTGCGGATTTTGCGGTCGGCGTGCATGACCGTGGTGTGGTCCCGGCCGCCGAAGGCCTGCCCGATCTTGGGCAGGGAGAGGTCGGTGAGCTCGCGGCACAGATACATGGCGATCTGCCGGGCGGTCACGAGGATCCGGCTGCGGGAAGTCCCACAGAGGTCCTCCATGGTGATCCCGAAGTACATCGCCGTCTGGGCCATGATCGTGGAGGCCGTGATCTCCGGACCCGCGGCGTCCGGCATCAGGTTCTTCAGCACGTCCTCGGCCAGCGACAAGTCGACCGGGGCCCGGTTCAGCGAGGCGTACGCCGTGACCCGGATCAGCGCGCCCTCGAGCTCGCGGATGTTGGTGGAGATCTTGGAGGCGATGAACTCCAGCACCTCCGGCGGCGCGTTCAGACCTTCTTGTTGTGCCTTCTTGCGCAGGATCGCGATCCGGGTCTCCAGCTCGGGCGGCTGGATGTCGGTGATCAGGCCCCACTCGAACCGGGAGCGGAGCCGGTCCTCCAGGGTGTTCAGCTGCTTGGGCGGCCGGTCGCTGGAGATGACGATCTGCTTGGAGGCGTTGTGGAGGGTGTTGAAGGTGTGGAAGAACTCCTCCTGCGTTCCCTCCTTGTTCTCCAGGAACTGGATGTCGTCGACCATCAGGATGTCGACATCGCGGTAGCGCTTGCGCAGGTGGTTGCCGGCACCGTCGCGGATCGCGTTGATGAAGTCGTTGGTGAACTCCTCGGTGGACACGTAGCGCACGCGGGTGCCCGGGTACAGGTTGCGCGCGTAGTGGCCGATCGCGTGGAGCAGGTGCGTCTTGCCCAGGCCGGAGTCGCCGTAGATGAACAGCGGGTTGTAGGCCTTGGCCGGGGCCTCGGCGACGGCGACCGCGGCGGCGTGCGCGAAGCGGTTGCTGGAGCCGATGACGAAGGTCTCGAAGACGTACTTCTCATTGAGCTTGGCCTGCTGGGCCTTGGCGCCGTCGTCCGGTGTGGACGAACGGGCGCCGGGGCTGCCGGTGGACAAGGACAGAGTGGCCGCTATCGGGTCGCTCTCCTCGACCGGGGGCTCTGAGATGCGCGGCGGGGGCAGGGCCACGCCGCCGGCCGAGGCCCGGGGCAGCTCGGTGGGGAAGCCCGGCGGGTCGCTGTGGAAGGCCGACGGCACGGGCTGCTCGGGACCGGCTGAGGTCACCGGGGGCGGCGTCCAGTGCGCCGGGGGCGGCGCGAGCTGCTGGATGACCGGGGCGGCCGGGGCCGGGGCCGAAGACGCCGAGCCCGGGGTGTTCTCCATCGCCTTGTCGACGAACAGGCTGAACTTGATGTCCGGGCCGAACATGGCGGCCAGGTGGGTGGTGAGCATCGGCTCCAGCCGCTGCTCCAGATAGTTCTTGGAGAAGTCGTCAGGCACCGCGAGCACGATCGTGTCGCCGATCACGGTCCGGGCCTCCGGGATCATGAGGAAGGCCTGCTCGCTCTTGGTCAGGGAGCTGTCCGATTCGACCCGGACGCGGAACTGCGGCCACAGCGCGGTGGCATCGCCGGGGGCGGCCGGCGGATGCGGGAGCGGGGTGTAGCCTTGCGGGTCTGACACGTCCTGCGGCTCCATTCTGTTGCCGCCACTGGCCGGCGCCGGCGGATCGGCGTCACGTTTCCCACAGGCTTTCCACAGGTCGTACGCAGCAACTGTGTACAGCTGTGGATAAGGCCGGGCGCGGCCGCGTCGGTTGTCGTATCTGTCGTTTTCACAGGTCCGGCGCCCACCGGGGCCGAGCGGGCCTGACAAAATGCCGCACACCGCCTGGCGGCGACGGTTCGCTGACGGTAGCGGTTCCCCACGGTTATCCACAAGTACAGTGGTCCTGTGGATAATAGTCCTCAGGAGTGCTGTGACGGCCGGGCCCACCTCGGGTTTGACCCTTCCGGGTGGCGCCACGTACCGTAAGCAGGTCGAGAAGTCGATTGCCGATGCCGCGCGTCTACGCGCGAGACCCTGTTGCCGCACTTCACAGACATACCGAGCAGTGACGCCGCCCTGAAGGGCGCCAACCAACAAAGCGGAGCCCCCAGTGAGCAAGCGCACCTTCCAGCCGAACAACCGCCGTCGTGCCAAGACCCACGGCTTCCGTCTCCGGATGCGGACCCGTGCCGGGCGCGCGATCCTGGCCAACCGCCGTGCCAAGGGCCGTAGCGAGCTGTCGGCCTGAGCCGCGGTTCAGATCCTTCCGACCCGCCGTGCTCTCCTCCGCGCACCGCATGCGGAGGTCGGCGGACTTCGGTGCTGCCGTACGCGGCGGCCGACGTGCCGGACGGACCACCCTTGTCGCGCACCTGGCCGTTCCCAGCGACCCCCCGCCCGCCGCGGCTGATGCCGCCGTGCTGGCGGGCTTCGTCGTGAGCAAGGCCGTGGGCCCGGCCGTGGTGCGGACCGCGGTCAAGCGCCGGCTGCGGCACCTGGTCCGCGATCGGCTGGATCTGCTGCCCGCCGGGTCCAGACTGGTGGTCCGGGCACTCCCGGCGGCGGCCACCGCGGACTCGGCGACCCTTGGCGCCGACCTGGATTCGGCCCTGCGGAAGCTGTTGCGATGAAGTACGTGTTGATGGGCCTGATCCGGCTCTACCAGATCGTCCTGAGCCCGGTCGTGAACTGGCGCGGCCCGGTGTGCAAGTTCGAGCCCTCGTGCTCCCACTACGGCTATGAGGCCGTGAAGACGCACGGGGCGATCAAGGGCGGCGGCATGACCGTGTGGCGGGTGCTGCGCTGCAACCCGTGGAGCGCGGGCGGATACGATCCAGTCAAGCCCCGTGAGCCCAGGGGTCCTGAGGGCGACGAAGACGACGGCCAGGCGCGGAACCTCTCGGCGTCCGAGACGAGTTCCCCTGGTGAGACAACACAGACTTCCGACCGGACTGAGATGGTCGGTTTGCCCACCAAGCCGGCCCGCGACGCGGTCCGGCCCGACCTGATGTCCAGCCGAGGAGCGCGATCGTGATCGACACAATCCTCTCCCCGATCATCTGGGCCACCAGCTTCGTGATGATGCTGTGGCACCGGGCGTTCGGGGCGGTTTTCGGCAGTGATTCCTCGGCGTCCTGGGTGCTGTCGATCCTCTTTTTGACGATCACCATCCGCGCGGCGATGATCCCGCTGTTCCGTAAGCAGATCAAGTCGATGCAGAACATGCAGCGACTCCAGCCCCAGATCCAGGCCCTGCAGAAGAAGTACAAGCTCGACAAGCAGAAGCTTCAGCAGGAAATGATGAAGCTGTACAAGGACAACGGGACGTCCCCGTTCGCCTCGTGCATGCCGATCCTGCTGCAGACGCCGTTCTTCATGGGCCTGTATCGGGTGCTCAGCCACGTCGCCGCCGGCAACGCCGTCGGGGCGCTGTCCAAGACCGACGCCCAAAGCGCCCAGCACGCGAACTTCTTCGGCGCGCCGCTGTCCCTGAGCTTCCTGCACCACAGCTCGTCCCAGATGGCCCTGATCGGTGTGCACTCGGTGACCAACCTGCAGGTCGTCGCGGTCATCATGGCGGTCATCTACGCCACGTCACAGTTCCTGACGCAGCGCATGATGATGGCCAAGAACACCAACATGGACAACAGCGTCCCGAACCCGATGATGCAGAGCCAGAAGATCATGCTCTACGTCATGCCGTTCGGCATGCTGTTCTTCAGCCTGAACGTGCAGATCGGCGTCGTGCTGTACCTGATGACCACGAACGTGTGGACGATCGGTCAGCAGTTCTACACTCTGCGCAACTCCCCGATGCCCGGCAGCCAGGCCGAGAAGGAGATGCTGGCCCGCCGCAAGGCCAAGGAGGAGAAGAAGCGTCACGACCTGATCGCGAAGGACCCGGAGGCGGCCAGGGAACTGGCGTCGGCCAACGCCGCCGCCCAGGACAAGGCGGCGGTCTCCAGGCAGCGACAGCAGCCGGTCCGCACCACTCGTAGCAAGCGCAAGAAGTAGAGGAGCCGCACGGCATGAGCGACACCACCGCGGTGACCGAGGCCGAGGCCTCCGAACTGGCCGACGCCGAGCCGCAGGCCGGCCAGGAACAGGCCGACAAGCCCGCCGAGCGGGCCCCGGAGTCACCGGCCGAGCGCATCGCCCGCCTGGAGCGGGAGGGCGACATCGCCGCCGACTACCTGGAGGGCCTGCTCGACATCGCCGACCTGGACGGCGACATCGACATGGACGTCGAGGGCGACCGGGCCTCGGTGTCCATCGTCGGCGGCAAGCTCTCGCACCTGGTCGGCTCCGAGGGCGAGGTCCTGGACGCGCTGCAGGAGCTGACCCGGCTGGCGGTGCTCCGGGAGACCGGCGAGCGGTCCCGGCTGATGCTGGACATCGACGGGCACCGGGCCACCCGGCGCTCCGAGCTCACCCGGATCGGCACCGAGGCGGCCCGCAAGGTGGCCGAGACCGGCGAGCCGGTGAAGCTCTCGGCGATGTCGCCGTTCGAGCGCAAGGTGGTGCACGACGCGGTGGCGGCCGCCGGGCTGCGCAGCGAGTCGGAGGGCGAGGAGCCGAACCGCTGTGTGGTCGTCCTTCCGTCCCTGTCACAGTCGGCCTGAGGATCGAGCAGGACCGAGCTGGGACATAGTGGAGACATGCGACCTTCTGCGCCGGACCCTGCCGTCGCCGGCGGCGGCGAGCCCACCGATCTGGTGCTAGGCCCCGCCCCGGAGGCGGTGGTGTCCGTTTTCGGGGACCGGGCGGCGGACGCCACCCGGTACGCGGAGATCCTTGCCGGCCCCGGGGTGACCCGCGGACTGCTCGGTCCCCGCGAAGTGCCGCGGTTGTGGGAGCGGCACATTCTCAACTGCGCCGTGGTCGGTGAACTGCTGCCCGCGGACATCCGGGTGTGCGACGTCGGCTCCGGCGCGGGTCTGCCCGGCATCGTCCTGGCGCTGGCGCGTCCGGACCTGTCGGTCACCCTCCTGGAGCCTCTGCTGCGCCGCACCCTGTTCCTGGACGAGGTGATCGACCTCCTGTGTCTGGAGAACGTCCGGGTCCTGCGCGGCCGGGCCGAGGAGTTCGCCGGCAAGGAGCGGTTCGAGGTGGTGACCTCCCGGGCGGTGGCGCCGTTGGACCGGCTGGCCGGTTGGTCGCTCCCGCTGCTGCGTTCCGGTGGAGAGATGGTGGCGCTCAAGGGCGGTTCGGCCGAGGCCGAGCTGGCCGAGAGCGCGGAGCTGTTGGCGAAGCTCGGCGCCACGCGCTGGAGCGTACAGATGGTCGGCGCCGGGATCGTGGACCCGCCGACGACGGTGATCCGGGTCGGGATCGACGAGGAGATCCAGGTTCGCAGCGCGAAGAAGTCCCGGCCGCGGAACCGGCGGCCCGGGCGCTGAGAGTGGGCGTCGGTCGTCGATGTTTCACGGGAAACAGCGGGGGCCGGTAGCGCGTAGCTCCCCGGTGATCGCCGGACCAGTGAGCCGGTTTCCCGTGAAACATCGCCGGATGTTTCCCGTGAAACCGGCTCGCGACGGTTGGCCCGGGCGATGTTTCACGGGAAACTGGCGAAAGAGGCTGTGTTTCACGCCGAAACTCCGCCCTTCGTTCGTTCTCGGGGAAGCGAGTACGGCAGACTGTTGGTTCGTAGCTTCTCGCCTCGGCGAGCACAGCCATTCGCGCGTCCCATGACAGGAGTTCTTCCGTGGCCGCACCCGGCAATGAACACCGAGAGCACCAGGGGGTCGACCCGCTGCTCGCGCAGTCAGTGGTGGACAGCCTGAACGACGAGCCCTACTACCCCGCCGGGACCACCGACGTGATGGCCACGCCGCCGGTGGACCTCGAGTACGAGTCCGGACACGTTCCCGCGGGAGCCACTCCCTCTGCACCCCTTCAGGTATCGCACATGCCGTCTTCTTCCGTTCCCGCCCAGGGTCCCTCCGTCGCCGACGACTCGGACACCCCGATCGCCCGCCAAGCCGCCGCCGCCATAGAAGCGCTGTCCGGAGTCACCCGGCTTCCCAAGCCGGACAAGACCCGAGTGCTGGTCGTCGCCAACCAGAAGGGTGGCGTCGGCAAGACCACGACCACGGTCAACCTGGCCGCCTCGCTCGCCCAGGCCGGCTCCTCGGTACTGGTGATCGACCTGGACCCGCAGGGCAACGCGTCCACCGCGCTGTCGGTCGAGCACCACGCCGACGTGCCCTCGGTCTACGACGTCCTCATCGAGCGCTACACGATGGACGAGGTCGTGCAGCAGGTCCCGGAGATCCCCAATCTCTACTGCTGCCCGGCGACCATCGACCTGGCCGGTGCCGAGATCGAACTGGTCTCGATGGTGGCTCGGGAGAACCGGTTGGGCAAGGCACTGTCCGCCTACCAGAAGAAGATGGACTACGTCCTCATCGACTGCCCGCCGTCGCTGGGCCTGCTGACGGTCAACGCGATGGTGGCCGGTGCCGAGGTGCTGATCCCGATCCAGTGCGAGTACTACGCGCTGGAGGGTCTGAGCCAGCTGCTCCACAACATCGAGCTGATCCGCGGGCACCTCAACCCCGAGCTGCACGTGTCGACGATCCTGCTCACCATGTACGACTCCCGGACCCGGCTGTCGACCGAGGTGGCCGAGCAGGTGCGGACGCACTTCCCGAACGAGGTGCTGTCCTCGGCGATCCCGCGTTCGGTGCGGGTGTCCGAGGCGCCGTCGTACGGCCAGACCGTGATGACGTGGGACCCGGTGTCGACCGGCGCCATCGCCTACCGGGACGCGGCCCGGGAGATCGCCGAGCGCGGCGCGTCCCGGGTCCCGATGGACGGCATGAACGATTTCCGGGCCGACATCGAGTACGGTGGGGCGTCCCTGCACAGCGGTGGGCAGTGAACGGCACGATGGGAGAGCAGTGGTGAACGACCGCCGACGCGGACTGGGCAAGGGCCTGGGGGCCCTGATTCCCTCCGGCGCCCCCACGTCGATACTGTCCGAGAAGTCCCGTGCCGAGTCGGCGACCACGTCGACCGCCGAAGACACTGTTTCACGGGAAACCGCGACCGATGTTTCACGGGAAACAGCGCCGGCCGTGCCGGTGCGGACGGCGCTGGGAACGCTGCCGATCGACACCGCTCCGGACTATCGGTCGTCCGACACGGCGAGCATCGGGTCCCGTTCGGCGTCGGTTCCGGCCCCGGCATCGAGCCCGGAATCCGCCTTCGACGCCGACCTGCCGGACGGGCTGATGCCGGTTCCGGGCGCGTCGTTCGCCGAGATCCCGCAGGGCCAGATCCGCCCGAACCCGGTGCAGCCGCGGACCGAGTTCGACGAAGTCGCCCTGGCCGAGTTGGTCGCCTCGATCAAGGAAGTCGGCCTGCTGCAACCGATCGTGGTCCGGCAGCTGGCCGAGCCCGAGGGTGAGCACCGCTACGAACTCATCATGGGCGAGCGGCGGTGGCGGGCTTCGCAGGAGGCCGGCTTGTCGGCCATCCCCGCCATCATCCGCGACACCCGCGACGACCGGATGCTGTTGGACGCGCTGCTGGAGAACCTTCAGCGCGCCCAGCTGAACCCGCTCGAAGAGGCGGCGGCCTACGACCAACTGCTGAAGGACTTCGACTGCACCCATGAGGTGCTGGCCGAGAAGATCGGCAAGTCCCGGCCGCACGTGACCAACACCCTGCGGCTGCTCACCCTGACTCCCGGGATCCAGCGCCGGGTCGCGGCCGGCGTCATCACCGCCGGCCACGCCCGGGCGCTGCTCGGCCTGAAGTCGGTGGAGCAGCAGGAGGAGATCGCCAAGCGCATCGTCCGGGAGAACCTCTCGGTGCGGGCGGTCGAGGAGCTGGCCGGGATGGGCCGCTGGGACGCCGCCGCCCTGGACACCGCGCTGACCGAGCCCGGCGAGGACTACCTCGACCTCAGCGAGAAGCCCAAGGGTAAGCGGGTGCGTTCCGGAAGCCGGATGCCGATCCTGGAGGACTTCGGCCAGCGGCTGTCGGACCGGCTGGAGACCCGGGTGAAGGTCGACATCATGCAGAAGCGCGGTCGGATCACCATCGAGTACGCGGGGATAGAGGACCTGAAGCGGATCGCGAAGACGATCCTCGGCGAGTAGTTGTTTCACGGGAAACCGTGACGAGGCCCGGCGGTGTCCGCCGGGCCTCTGCCATGTTTCACGGGAAACAACGGCGATGTTTCACGGGAAACGAGGCCTTCACGGACCAGGGGCCAGGACGTCCGACGGGTGCGGCGGTCGTCCGGGAGTCGAAGTGCCGACTGGCCGCTGCCGAAGATGGAACCGAGTCGGGAAGCCCTCGAGGAACGGGGCGCGCTCGCCGGGGCTCGGTGCCGAGCCAGCGTGCAGCAGAGCGGACGTCGGGGCGGCAAGGCTAATCGCGAGGGAGATCTGCCACGGGCCCGGGCGGACAGGGCTGGTTTCCCGTGAAACACCGGCTGGTTTCCCGTGAAACGAGCCATGTTTCACGGGAAACCAGGCCTCGGTTTCCCGTGAAACATGGGAGCGCTACTCGGCGATGACGGCCTCGACCAGATCCCGGTAGAGCACGCCGAGGTCGAGATTCGCGGCGCCGACCGCGAGCGGGACCGAGCTGGTCTCGGTGAGGCCCGGTGCGACCGCGACTTCCAGGAACCAGGGCGTGCTGTCGGCGTCGAGGATCAGGTCGGTGCGGGACATGCAGGACAGGCCGAGGGTGGTGTGCGCCCGGACGGCGACGTCCGCCACGGCCTTCTCCTCGTCGGGGGTGAGGCGGGCGGGGGCGAAGAACTCGGTGATGCCGGCGGTGTAGCGGGCCGCGTAGTCGTAGACGCCGGAGTCGGCGACGATCTCGACGGCGGGCAGGGCCCGTGGGCCGTCGCCGGTGTCGACGACCGCCACCGCGATTTCGCGGCCGGCGATCTGGCGCTCGATGAGTGCCGTCTCGTCGTAGGCGAAGCAGGCCACCAGGGCGGCCGGAAGCTCCTCGCGGGTGCGGACGGCGGCGGCGCCGAGTGATGAGCCGCCGCGGGCGGGCTTCACGAACAGCGGCAACGGGAATGCGGCGGACACCGCGTCCAGGACGGCCTGGGTACCGAGGTCCCGGAACGTCGTCTTGGGGATGGCGACCCAGTCGGGGGTGGACAGTCCGGCGGCACGGATGGCGTCCTTGGCCGAGGGTTTGTCGAAGGCGCGGCGGCAGGCCGCTGGGGACGACCCGACGTAGGGCACTCCCAGCAGAGCCAGGATCCCCTGGATCGCGCCGTCCTCACCGGTCGCGCCGTGCAGGGTCGGGAAGACGGCGTCGGGGCGGTCGGCGAGCAGCGATGGCAGGAGTCCGGCGTCCACGTCGCGCACCTGGACCTCGACGCCCGCCCCGCGCAGCGCGTCCGCCACCCGTCGGCCGGAGCGGATCGAGACGTCGCGCTCGTGGCTGAGGCCGCCGGCCAAGACGACGACACGGCCCAGGTCGCTCATTGCAATCACTGCCCTTCTCCGATTTCTTCGCCCCCGATCATGCCAGTCCGCGGACCGGCTGGAGGCCGATGTTTCACGGGAAACGGTGGTTCGGTTTCCCGTGAAACAGGGTCACCGGCAGTCTGGCCGCGTCATGTTTCACGGGAAACACCCCGCCGTTTCACGCTGCCCGACCGATGTTTCACGGGAAACCGGTTCCCCGGTTTCCCGTGAAACATCGGTCGCTAGGCGAGATCCGGTCCGGGTGTGTCGACCCCGTCCCGGGTCTCGAGCGCTCGGGATGCCTCGTGCCCGAAGGCAGCCCGCAGTTCCATCTCCTCGCGCAGGACGTCCGCGAACCGCCGCACGCCTTCCCGGATCCGCTCCGGCGTCGGGTAGCAGTACGACAGGCGGAGCGAGGAAGTGCCGAACCCGTCCGAGTAGAAGCCGGTGCCCGGGACGTACGCGACGCGGGCCGTCACCGCGCGGGGCAGCATCGCCTTGGAGTCCAGCCCCGGCGGGAGGGTGACCCACACGTAGAACCCGCCGTCGGGCTTGGTCCACGTGACACCCGCCGGCATCAGATCGGACAGCGCCGACAGCGTGGCCTCGCACCGTTCCCGGTACATCTCCCGGAACGCCTTGATCTGCTCGCGCCACGGCTGGGTGCCCAGATAGCGGGAGACCAGCATCTGGGAGAAAGCCGGCGGGCACAGGTCGGCGGCTTCGGCGGCCAGCGTCAGCTTCTCCCGCACGGCGTGCGGGGCCAGCGCCCAACCGACCCGGAAGCCGGGGGCGAAGGTCTTGGAGAACGAGCCGAGATAGATGACGTTCTCGGTGTCCAGCGACCGCAGCGCCGGGTAGATCTCGCCTCCGAAGCCGAGCAGCCCGTAGGGGTTGTCCTCCAGGATCAGTATCCCGGCCTCGCGGCAGATCTGGACGATCTGCGGCCGCCGTTCGACGGCCATCGTCACGCCGGCCGGGTTGTGGAAGTTCGGGATCGTGTAGAGGAACTTGATGCGGCGGCCGGAGGCCTTCACCGAGGCGATCGCCGCGCGCAGGGTGTCCGGCACCAGGCCCTGGTCGTCCATTTCCACGTGGACCACCTGCGCCTGATACGAGGCGAAGACGCCGAGCGCGCCGACGTAGGAAGGGCCCTCGGCCAGGATGACGTCGCCCGGGTCGATGAAGATCCGGGTGACCAGGTCCAGCGCCTGCTGCGAGCCGACGGTCGCGATCACGTCGTCGGGGTGGCCCTCGATGCCCTCCAGGCGCATGATCTCGCAGATCTGCTCCCGCAGCTTCTCATCGCCCTGGGCTCCGCCGTACTGCATCGCGACGGTGCCGGACTCGCGGACCAGTTCCTCGGCCACGGTCGCGATCGCGTCCATCGGCAGCGCCGCGAGGTTCGGCATGCCGCCGGCGAGGGACACCACTTCCGGCCGGGAGGCCACGGCGAAGAGAGCTCGGATCTCCGATGCGGTCATCCCGCGGGTCCTGGCTGCGTAGCGGTCGACATACGAGTCGAGCCGGGAACCCGGACGCTGCGGGAGTTCCATATCACTCTCCTTGGAGTCGGAAGGTCGATGCCTGTTCACCAAGTCAAGCAGGCAAAGCCATCTTCCCGGGGGCTTGTCCGCCTTTTCGACGCCGTGTGACAGGACTAACATCCCCTTGGCGGAACGCCGCACTGGCAGCTCAGCGGCGGGTTTTCCGCCGGTCATCGCCGATCTGATCCGGAAGGAGCCGGCTGATGCGTAGGCGGATCGCCTCACTGCTCAAGGGCCGGCTGACGGTCCGGCGTGCGCTAAACGTCGCGCTGTGGTTCGCCGGCGGCGTCCTCGCCGGGTTCGGCAGCGGCGTCCTGCGGCCGCACCGGGTCACGTGGGTCGACCGCGACCGCTCGGAGGTGCAGGACGGTCTCGGTGGCCCCCGACCCCAGCCGCCGCGCCCACGAGGAGCTGATGGTGGCCAGCTCGGTGTGCGGCACCAGCCGGACGTCGGCGAGCTGCCAGCCGAGCGCGGCCAGACGATCGGCCAGTCCGGTTGAGGCCACCGCCTCCGGGGTGAGTTCGGGGAGGTCGCGGATCTCCAGCGGGACCGGATCCCGCCAGATGCTGGTGCCGATCGAGATCTCCAAAGGCGCGCCGGGCTTGGCGACCGCACGCAGCCCGGACAGTACGTCGGTCTCCCCCAGGACCACGCCGCGCAGCAGTTTGCCCCACGGCATGAGCACCGTGACTTCGTCGGCGACCCCGTGCAGCGCGGCCGGGACCGTCTCGATCGCCGAACTCACCAGAACCAGGTTCGGTGCCCCGCCCTTGACCGGCTTGCGGGCGGCCCGCACGGCGGTCTCGGTCATCCGCTGCCACGCCGGATCGACGCCGATCACCAACCACTCCGGGTGCGCGACGGCTTGGCGGTAGGCGGTGCGGGCGTCGCCGGTGCCGACGTCGACGAGGACCCGCTCGGCGGCGGCCAGGGCGCCGGCCAGTTCCGTGGGAGCCAGGTCGGTCAGCTTCTTGCCGGCGAGGACTTTGAGTGCGGCGGTGCGGGTCATGTCTGGTCCTGCTCGTTGAGAAGCGCGTAGAGCCGTTTGCGGGTGAGTCCGAAGGGGGCCAGGGCCTCGGTCAGGGTCCTGGGGGCGATGCCGGCTTCGGTGAGGGCGCGGGCGACGGCGGTCAGGTCGACGGGTTCGGCGTCGGAGGAGGCCGGGCCGACGACGGTCAGTACGCCGGGCGTATCGACCGCGGCAGCCGCGACCGTGTGCATCACGGCCGTGCCGAGGTCGAGTTCCGAGGTGTCCTCGATCCAGACGTCCCGCCCGGCGAACAGTGCGGCAGAGCTCGCCGGTGGCATGTGGAACACGACCGCGGTCAGAGGAAGCGTGGAGAGGCGCTGAGGGCTCCCCAGATAGGTGCAGGGGTAAGGAGGTAGGCCCGCGGCCAGAAGAGCTTCCAGCGGCTTGTGCGGCCCGGGGACCGTGACCCGGGCTCCGGCGGCGGCCGCTCGTTCGAGCACTGCGTTGGTCGCGGCGACCTCCTTGGGCGGTGCGTCCTCGGCGATGGTGAGGTCCACGGTTTCCCGTGAAACATCGATGGTTTCCCGTGAAACAAGAGCCTTCGCGGCGGGGAGCCGGGTGCGGTCGCCGAAGGTGACCCGCAGGAGGGGGCGCGACGGCCCGAGCTCTTCGACGGTGAGGGTGACTTCGCGCTCCGGGTCCGTGAGGGCGGCGGCGAACTCCTCCGGGAGGTCGTCCGCGGTGAGCGTGGAGTCGACGGCCAGGGTGTCGGCGTCGAGGGTGCGGCTGCGGCGGATGACGGCGCGGTCGGTGAGCGCGCGGCGCGGATTGAGCGTGGCCTCACCGGTGAGGGCGGGCAGCCCCGGGGTCGCCAGGGTCAGTCGGACCCGGCCGCGCAGTGGGGCCAGATTCGGGTCCAGGACCGTGCCGACCGCGAGCACACACGTCGCGCGCGGCGTGATGGCCGGCTCCGCGGTCAGCTCGAAGGTCTTCGCATGGGTCGCCCGGATCGCCGGGTGGCCGCGGCCGACGAGGACGGCTTGCTGGGGATGAGGCACGGTTCCAGGGTAGGGGCGCGATCCGGGGCTGAGCTCCCGGTGACCCGCCGGTTGGCGGTGAGGGGAGAGCCAGCGGATACCAGCGGGCGGGTCCGGGTGACCGATACGGGACCCGCCGAAGCCTGATCGCCTACTGCGCGCGCAGTTCGGCCAGCCGCAGCACGCCGGTCGGGGAGTCCGACTCCGGCGGCAGGTACAGCCGCTGGACCGCGATCACTATGGCGTCGGCACACGACTCGCGGAACCGCTGTGAGGCCAGCAGGGCCGCGTCGTGCGGGCTGGTGAGGTAGCCGAGCTCGATCCGCACCGCGGGCATCTGTGTGTAGCGCAGCACGTCCCACGTCATGCCGTGGGTGCCGAGGTTGGCCAGGCCGGTGCGGGCCGTGATCTCACGCTGCACCAGGCCGGCGAACCGCTCGCCGGTGGGGGAGCTGTGTCCGAAGCGGTCGTTGCCGTAGTAGAAGGCCGCGACGCCGGAGGCCGCCGGATTGCTGTGGGCGTCGCAGTGCAGCGAGATGAGCAGATCCGCGCCGAGCTCGTTGGCCTTCTCGGCGCGGCGCCGGTCGTCCGGGCTGCCGCCGGGGCCGTGTGACAGGTACGTGGTGACGCTGAGCTTCTCCAGCCGGGTCTTGACCCGGTCGGCGATGTCGAAGACCACCTCGGCCTCGATCAGGCCGCCGGCGCCGACCCCGGAGTCCGGGCCGCCGTGGCCGGGGTCCAGGACCAGGGTCTTGCCGGGCAGGGCCGGGCCGGCGCTCTGGATGGCCTCTGACTCGCGCATCGCGTGCAGCAGGCCGCCGTGCGCCATCCGGCGGTTCAGGCGGTTGAGGGCCTGTACGGTCGCCAGATCGGTGATGCCGGTCGCCGGGAGCCCGACGTTGCGCTGGAACTCGCGGACCGCGCCGACGGTGGTGGGGTCGTAGGCGCCGTTGACCCGGCCGCAGTCGAAGCCGAGGGTGAGCAGCGAGCGCTGGAGTTCGGCCACGTCGTCGCCGAACGGCGGCTCGGCCGCCGGGGTCAGGTCGCGGTCGCCGAGCCGCCAGGAGGCCTCTTCCAACAGCCGCATCGTGCCGGGGGTGACCATGCCGTCGACCGTGGTGCGGCGGGTCTGCTGGAAGTGGCGGACCGCGGTCTCCACCGCCTCGTCGAAGACCGGCTCGCCTTGCACGGGGATGTTCCCCGCGTCGATCAGGCCGAGCCGGGCCAGGCGTTCGCGGATCGCGGCCACCGCGGGCCCGGAGTCGCCGCGGCGGTAGGTCGGTTCAGTGGTCACGGTCCTCTACCCTACGCACTCTGCCACTCGCCTCCTGCGCAAAGGCGAAGGGGCGGTCAAAAGACCGCCCCTTTGACGAGCCGACACTGGTTCAGCCGACGTAGTCAGCCAGGTCCTTGAGCAGCAGGGCCTTCGGCTTGGCGCCGACGATGGTCTTCACGACCTCGCCGCCGCGGTAGACGTTCAGCGTCGGGATCGACCGCACGCCGTACTTGGCCTGGGTGAGGGGGTTCTCATCAGTGTTGAGCTTCACGACGTCGATCTTGTCGCCGTGCTCGGCGAAGATGGCCTCCAGCACCGGGGCGACCTGGCGGCACGGGCCGCACCAGGGCGCCCAGAAGTCGACCAGCACCGGCTTGTCGTTCTTCAGGACCTCCGTCTCGAAGGTCGCGTCGGTCACTGCGCGGATGTCGCCCATGGTGTGCTCCTCGTGTAGTTCCTCGTGTAGCCAGCGTCCGGGGTGGTGGCGCCTTCAAATCGAATGCAGCCCCGTGAAACATCGCGCGATGTTTCACGGGAAACGTCGGTCAGACGGTGACGGTCTGGTGGTGCGCCAGCTCGGACAGGTGCCGTTCGGCGTCCAGCGCGGCGGCACACCCGGTGCCGGCCGCGGTGATCGCCTGCCGGTAGGTGTGGTCGACCACGTCGCCGGCCGCGTACACGGCCGGCAGGCTGGTCCGGGTGGTCGGCGAGTCGACCTTGATGTAGCCCTCGTCGTCCAGGTCCAGCACGCCGCGGAACAGCTCGGTGCGCGGCAGGTGGCCGATCGCCACGAACAGCGCGCCGGCCGGCTTCAGCGTCTCCTCGCCGGTCTTCAGGTTGCGCAGCAGCACCCCGGTCACGTGGGCGTCGCCCTCGATGCCGGCGACCTCGGAGTCCCAGACGAAGGAGATCTTCGGGTTGGCGAAGGCCCGCTCCTGCATCACCTTGGACGCCCGCAGTTCATCCCGGCGGTGCACGACGGTCACCGTCTGGCCGAAGCGGGTGAGGAACAGCGCCTCCTCCATGGCGGTGTCGCCACCGCCGACCACGACGATGTCCTGGCCCTTGAAGAAGAAGCCGTCACAGGTGGCACACCAGGAGACGCCCTTGCCGCTGAGCCGCTTCTCGTCCGGCAGGCCCAGCTCCTTGTACGCCGAGCCGGTCGAGACGATGACGGTGTGCGCCTCGTGGACGGTGCCCGCCGAGTCGGTGACCTTCTTTATCGGCCCGGTCAGGTCGACCGCGGTGACGTCGTCGAAGACCAGCTCCGCGCCGAACCGCTCGGCCTGCTTCTGCATGTTGTCCATCAGATCCGGGCCCATGATCCCCTCGGGGAAACCCGGGAAGTTCTCGACCTCGGTGGTGTTCATCAGGGCGCCGCCGGCCGTCACGGAACCGGCGAACACCAGCGGATTCAGGCCCGCACGCGCGGTGTAGACCGCGGCGGTGTACCCGGCGGGTCCGGAACCGATGATGATGACGTTACGGATCTCGCTCACGTGAGCCTGGCCTCTCGAATCCTGGGGCGACTTCAGTGCCGGTTGGCTCAACCGATCCTAGGCAAGATGCATTCCCGGCCGCGCCACGTGGCGGGTTTCACACGTGGTGTTAAGGGCGGGGGACCGTGGTCTGGTCGACGGCTTGTCCGGTTTTGCCCGAAGTGCAGGAATCGAGGTCCACGACAAACACGTCGGCGACCGTCGTGCTGCCGGGCCGCGAGTAGACCGACAGCGTCGCCGGCTTGCCCTGGTACTGGATCTGGGCCTCAGCCAGTAGCTGTGCGCCACTGGGCACCGAATTCGGCAGGCATGCTGTGGCGCCCTTCTGGGGCGTGCCATTAGCCGGAGTCGACATATGGCCACCGATCAAGCCCTCAGCCTGCTGCTGAATACTCAAGGTGCTGAATGTCGGGCCCGACGAGCCGCCGTCGGGGGCGACGCCGACCTGGGGTGACATCCCCGGGACCGGGCTCGCGGCCTCGCCGGACTGGACGCCGCCGGCATTCGGTCGCGGACCGGCCCCGTCCGCGGCCGCGTTGCTGGCACTTTTCCGGACGCCGTCGCTTCCGCTGTTCAGCGCGACGACCGTGCCGATCCCGCCGACGATCACCAGCGTCGCCCCGGCCAGGCCGCCCAGGGCGATGCGGAACCGCCGGCGTCGCGGCCGGGCGGCGGCATGGCCCGCCGGGGCGGTGTCCGCGGCCGGGGCCGTGCTCAGCGGCGGCTCGCGGTCCAGAGCGGCCTCGACACGGATCAGGACGTCCCGCGGGATCGGCACCGGCGGCAGCAGATCGGCGAGCCCGGTGTCGCCGGCGATCAGGGCGAAGTCGGTGGAGCACAGCGGGCACGAGGCCAGGTGGGCCCGGGCCGACTCGGTCGTCGGCGGATCGAGCAGCCCCTCGAACAGGTCCGCGAGCTGGTCCGGGTCGAGGTGGGTGCCGGGCTGGGAAGCGGCGGGATCGGTGATCATCCGGCCCTGCCTCCTTCCCGTCGATCTTGGCGCGTCGGAACTTTGACGCGCGCCGTGCCCCCTTGGTTCCCGCCTGGTTCAGCCTTCCCCGCGGGCGGCGGTGGGTTCCCCTCGCGGAGATGTCTCAGGAGTGGCAGGAGTTTCGCCCGGGCCCGGGCGCAGCGGCTCTTGACGGTTCCGGGGGCCACGCCCAGGGTCCGGGCGGTCTCCTCCACGCTGTAGCCCTCGACGTCCACCAGGACCAGCGCCACCCGCTGCTCCTCGGGCAGGGTGGCCAGCGCCGACTGTAGGGCCAGGCGCAGGTCGGTGTTGGCGATGTCGTCGGTGACGGTGGGCCGCGCGTACTCGGTCTCCACCTCCGGCAGCGGGACGGTGGGCCGGCTGCTACGCCGCCGCATCCGGTCCAGGCAGGCGTTCACCACGACCCGGTGCAGCCAGGTGGTGACGGCCGAATCGCCGCGGAACGAGCCGGCCGCCCGGTACGCCGAGATCATCGCGTCCTGCAGCGCGTCGGCGGCCTCCTCCGGGTCGCTCAGCGTACGCAGCGCCACCGCCCAGAGCCGGTCGCGGTGCCGGCGGAAGAGCTCGCCGAAGGCGTCACCGTCCCCCTCGACGTGCCGGGCCAGCAGGGCCCGGTCGTCGAGCAGGGTGAGGTCGGCGCGCTGGGGCGGCATGGTGGGTGCGGATCAGGAGGCGTTGAACTTCACGGACATGATGGAGTCGCCGTAGCGGCTGGTCCCACCCTTGGCACACGGTATTGACATGTCCGGGTTCGGGGCGGCCGGCAGCGGCTGGGTGAACCAGATCAGGACGAAGCGGGTGCTTGCCGGGGAGTTGGCCTTCAGCGTGACCGTGGTGCTGCCGGGGTCTGCCGAAGCGGCCTTGGTGAACCCCGCCGGAGGCTGGCCGGCGCTGATGGAGGGTACTGAAGTGACCGACGAGTCCGCGGTCCACATCTCCATGGCCGCGCCCGCCGTGCCGATGGTGACTGTCGCGTTGGAGATGGTCTTGGCCGAGCCCAGGTCGAAGATCAGCCCGGTGCCCTTGGGCTTGCCGCTGTGGGTAGGGGTGGGCCCGCAGTACTGGTTGGTGATCCAGCCCTTGTCGCCGATCTGGTTGTTCACCAGGTAGCCCTTGCCCTCGCTGCCGTCGTCCGAGTCGTAGATCGACACCGAGGCGGCGGTGACGCCGGCCGACGGCGGTGCCTGGCTGGCACCCGTGGTAGAGGTCTGAGAAGCGGAGCTGTTCGTGGCGCCGGCCTTCTGGTCGCCCTTGCTGCCACTGCCGCTGAACATCGTGTAGGCCAGCAGCGCGATGGCCACCACGGCGGCCAGTCCGCCGATGCCGATCAGCGTCGAGCTGTTCCGGCCGCCGCCGCCGTTGCCGGAGCCGCGCGAGCCGCCGTAGCCGGAGCCCGATCCCCCGCCACGCGGGCGGTATTCGTCCTCGTCGTAGGAAGCCGGCCGCTGCGGGGCGGTGTGCCCCACCGGGCGCTGCTGCGACGTGGGCGCCGGCTGGTAGCTCGGGGCCACCTGCGGCATGGCGGTGGTCCGGGCGGTGCCGGACGGCATCGCGGGCATCACGGTGGTCTGCTGGTGGCGCAGCGGCGCCGTCTGCGGGGTCGAGGGCAGCGGGGCCTCGTAGCGTGGCCGCGGCAGCTGGGCCAGCGCGTCGGCGACCTCGGTCGGGGTCTGGAACTGCGGGCCCGCCGGGCCGTCGCCGAGGATGCGCAGGATCACCTCGTCCAGCTGCGGGGAGACCTCCGGGCGCAGCTCGCTCGGCGGGATCGGGTCCGGCTGCTGCGGGCGCTTGCCGGTGAGCAGCGCGTAGGACAGTTCGCCGATCGCGGTCAGGTCGGTGCCCAGCGGGTCCCGGGAGACGGTGCCGGTCAGCGCCGCGGCCAGGCACAGGTCGAGGATCTTCACCTCACCGGTGTCGGTGCGCAGCACGGTCTTGGGGGACAGCCGCAGGTGGGCCAGGCCCTGGTCGTGGGCCTCGGTCATGGCCCGGGCGAGTTCGGTGGTGATCCGGACCGCCTCGGTGACCGGGACCGGGCCGCCGCTGAGCACCTCGCCCAGCGTGTGGCCGTCGTGCAGCCACTCGGTGATGACGTAGTAGAGACCCTCGTCCGGCACGGCGTCCAGGACCTGGACGAAGTGGTTGTCGGCCATCGCGGCCGCGGCCCGGGCGGCGGCCATGAAGGCCTCGGCGCGCGGCTGATCGGAGCGCAGCAGGTGGATCCGGTTCGGGCGGTTCAGCTTCTCGTCGGCGGCGAGCCAGGTGACGGCGGGTCCCGTGGTGTGCAGGACTCGGTCCAGGCGGTACCGGCCGTCCAGCCGGTCGCCGGCGGTCACGCCGAGAGACAGGATCAGCGCCTCGGCGTCCGCGCCGATGCCGCCGTCCGGATCGGTGGTCTGGTCCGCGGCTGCCACATGACTCCCTGGTCCGTGCATGCTCTGTGGCATGGTCTCGTCATCCCCGCCTCATGGTATTAGGTTTCGTGCCGTCCTCGTGGCGCGTTGTCCGACCCTCATCTGTGCAGACCGTTAAGAACCATGGGCGGTTGCATCGGGAAACGTCTCTCGATCGGTCGACACCGGGTGATCGCCAGGCGGCTACCTCCCCAACTTCGCGCGTACCGAGCCGAGCAGTTGCTCGACCTCTTCCACGTGCATCAGGCGGGCGCACACCACATACAGCGTCGCCAGGAGACCCCCGCCGACCGCCAGCGAGACGGCGGAGCCCAGCCAACTCTGACCGACCATACGGTTCACATATAAAGCGACGATAAACGTCGCCCCGGCCGCGACCGCGGAGGCTCCTATCAACCGGACGTAGGTCTGCATGATGCGCTTGCCGTCCAGGCCGTGCAGCCGCCGCTTCAGCTTCTGCACGGTGATCGCCAGGCCGAGGCAGTAGGCGATGCCGTAGACCGCGCACATCGCGACCACGGCCCAGCGCTCCTCGCCGCCGCCCTTCAGCACGTAGAACACCGCCGAGCTCAGCGCCACGTTCGCCGCCGAGATCCAGATGTTGATGGTGAACGGGCTCTTGGTGTCCTCGAAGGCGTAGAAGCCGCGCAGCATCAGGAACTGGGCCGAGAACGGGATCAGGCCGAGCGCGAACGCGGACAGCATGTAACCGATGATGTGCGCGTTGTCCATGGACATGCCGCCGTGCTTGAACAGCACCACGGCGATCTGTGGCCCCAGGACCAGGAACGCGAACGCCGACGGCACGATCGCCACCCCGGTGACCCGCAGGCCGTAGGAGATGTCGTCGCGGACCTGGGCCAGGTCGTTGCGGACCGCCGCGCGGCTCATCCGGGGCAGCAGCGCGGTGATCACCGAGACGGTGATCAGGGCCTGCGGCAGGCCCCAGATCATGAAGGCGTTGTTGTAGGCCGCCACGCCCCAGTGCTCGAAGCCGTCGTTGTTGACGTTGGAGGCGTACCGCATGACCACGGCCAGCCCTATCTGGTTCACCAGCACGAACAGCAGCGTCCACTTGGCCAGCGTGACCGCCTTGCCCAGCCCGTGCCCGCGCCAGTCGAAGCGCAGCGTGAGGTGCATGCCCGCGGACTTGATGTACGGCAGCAGGGTCAGCGCCTGCACCGCGATGCCCAGCGTGACGCCCAGGCCCAGCAGCCGGACGTTGGAGGCCGGGATCGTCGAGGGCGTCAGGTCGTTCTTCCGGTTGATGTACCAGTAGGCGCTGGTGGAGCCGATGACCACCACATTGGTCAGCACCGGCGTCCACATCATCGGGCCGAAGCGGCCCTTGGCGTTCAGGATCTGGCCGAGCACCACGAACAGGCCCAGGAAGAAGATCTGCGGCATGAACATCCGGCCGAGGTCGATCGCCAGCTGCCGGTCCGATCCCTTGAAGCTGGAGAACACGTCCACCAGCTCGGGGGTGAACAGCTCGGTGAGGATCGTCAGGACGAACACGCCGGTCAGGACCAGCGTCAGCAGCCGGCTGGCGTAGGCCGAGCCGCCGTCGCGGTCCCGGTGCATCGAGCGCACCAACTGCGGCACGAACACCGCGTTCAGCGCACCGCCGATGATCAGGATGTACAGCATGTTCGGCAGGTTCAGGCCGATGGTGTAGGAGTTGGCGATGCTCGCGGTGCCGATTGCGGCCACCAGTAGGAACTGCCGCACCAGGCCGGTCAGCCGGGACGCCAGGGTGCCCAGGGCCATCAGCCGCGAGGCGCGGCCGACGCTGGGCTCGGCCGGGGCCGCCGGGCGGACCTCGGTCGGGGTGCGGTCCCGGACGCCGGCCTCCCAGGGCCCGCCCTCGCGGGTGCCCGGTCCGGTGCCGGCCGGGCCGCCGGGCCCGCGCGTCGCCGGGCCCTGCACCCGGCCGCGGCGTGGTGGTATCAGGGCTTCGAGGTTGCTGGGGTTCGCGCGGCGGGGCGCGACCGTCATCGTCGGGATCGGCGAGAGGTCCCAGCGGGTGGCGCTGACCGCGTCCTCGTAGTCGTCGCGCCAGTCGCGCTCCTGCTCGTCCTCGGCGCCGTACTGCTCCTGCTGCGGCGGCTGCCAGGACGGCGGCTGCTGGTCGGCGCCGCGGCCCGGGATCTCGTCGCGGAACAGGGCCCGGTTCTCCTCGCCCGAGCGCCGGCCGTGGCCGGGATCGGAGTTCCCGTTGGGCGGGGCGGCCTGCCAGGAATCGGCCGGGGCGCGGCGCGGGTCGGCGCCGTGCGAGGGGCCGCCGCCGTACTGGTCGCCGTACTGGTCTGCGTGCGGAGCCTGGCGCGGGTCGGGCTGCCGGCCTTGCGGGGGCCCGGCGTGCTGCTGAGGGTTCCGCGGGTCCGGCTGGGGGTTCCGCGGGTCCGGCTGCGGACTGCGCGGGTCGCGGCGCTGCCCCAGCGAGGAGGCGCCGGGATCCCGGTACTGGTCGCCGTCCCGGTACGGGGGCTGACCGGCCTGTCGCGGGTCGGCGGCGTACGGCTCCCGGCCGCCGCGCGGCGGATTCTGCGGACCGGCGTACTGCTCGCGGTACTGCGGGGCGTCGGGGCCTGTCTC
>NZ_JAAFZA010000110.1 GCF_015356865.1 Catenulispora pinisilvae | reverse complement strand
CGTCCATACCGCCCCGATCGTGCGGGAGCGGTGGACAAGCTCGGCCCACACCGCGTCTCGTGCCTCCGGCGACAGCGGCGAGGCCTTGGCAGCCATGAGATCCCGCAGCTCAGCGCCATTTCCGAGGGGCGCGTCGCCGCCTCCCGTGGCGGCGTACTGATCCGGGACGCCGACGGCGAAGTCGTCGGCGCGGTCGGCGTCAGCGGGGATCGGCCCGAGAATGACGAGACCTGCGCGGTCTTCGGCGTGCAGAGCGTGGGGCTGACGGCTGATATCGGCTGAAGAACGCTCGGGAGTCCGGGGGTCCGGCAGCTCGGGAGCCCGGAGGCCGGTTCCCCGAGCCCGGTCATCACCGCTGCCGAGGCTCCCCGGCGCCCGCCAGCCGCACGTTCTCGTTGAGCCAGCCGGCCAGCGCCTGCCGCAGTCCCGGATCGGATTCGGCGAGCTCCTTGGCGCGGGGCAGCGACTGCACGCGGTCCACGACGCGTCGGTGGTACTCGCGCACCAGGCTCACGGCGCGGATCGCGTCGCGGTCGGCGAGTGCGTCGGCGATCTCGACCCGGGTCTCGGCGACCGAGGCGGCGACCGCGCCGAAGCCGTCCCGGCCTGACCCGTCGCGGCCCGCGCCGTCCTGGCCGGACCCGTCCCCGCCCGAGCCGTTCCCGCTCAACCCGTCCCGGCCCGACCCGGCCACCTTGGCGGTCAGGCCGAGCTGGATCTCGGTGATGCACCGGCACAGCGCCGTCAGCAATGGATTGTGCGACATGTCAGCCAGTTGGTCGAAGAAGGCCTTCAGGTCCGCGATCATGCGGGGGGTGTCGCCGGTCTGCAACGTGCGCGCGGCCGTGGCCTTGAACTCGGCGAGCTCGGCGTCGGTGGCGTGCTGGGCCGCCAGTTCGGCGGCGTAGGCGTTCAGCGCGCCGAGCAGCCCGAGGACGTCGCGAACCTGCATCTTCTCGAACTGCACGACCGAGGAGATCGACAGCGCGAGCAGCGAACCGCCCTGCGCCGTCACCGTGGCCCGGGCGCCGTTGCGCATCCTGATCAGGCCCATCGCGGTCAGGACCCTGATCGCCTCGCGCACGGTCGGCGCGCTCACGTCATAGTGCGCGGCCAGCTCCCGCTCGGCGGGCAGCTTCGAACCGTCCGGCAGCGAGCCGTCGAGGATCCGCGTGCGCAGATCCTCGACGATCTGGTCGGCTACCCGCTGGCGTGTCACGGGGGCGGGGTCCTGCAACGGGAACATCTGCTCGCCACCTCCCAGCCGACGCCGGTCGTCGCTGTCTGTGGCAGAACCTACCAGATAGGTAGGGGATCTTGCCATCCGTGGTGGTCTCAGCTGCCTGAGGCCGAAGCCGTGGCCGAGGCGGCGACGGCGCCGGCGAAGTCCGGCTGCACGCCCAGCTGGGCCAGCATCACGCTGACCCCGACGTAGCAGTTGAACTCCTTGATCTTGCCGTCCTCGATGTACCAGAAGTCGGCGGTCGGGATGTCGAGCTTGGCGCCGTTGGGCGGCAGGACGCCGGCCGGTGTGGGGAACGGCCCGGTGGCGGTGCCCTGGATGCTCAGCTCGACGGCCACGATGTTGCCCATCACGTGGAACCTGCGCAGCTCGCGGTGGATGTCGGGGGCCAACTGGCCCATGAAGACGACCAGGTCGCCCAGGTGCTCGCCGCGGTAGCTCTCGCCGGGGACGACGTTGTTGAACACGCCGTCCTCGGCGAACAGGGCCTTGAATCCCTCGACGTCCAGCACGCTGCCCTCGGCCGCGTGGTAGGCGGCGCGGACGATGGCTTCGGCGTCGGTAGCCGTGGTGCTGGTCCCGGTGGTGCCGGCGCCAGTGCCACCAGTGGTGATGTCGCTCATGGATCTCCCCTTCCAGAAAGTTATTCAAACGCTTGCTTGAAATTCTGCGCCGAGCTCCGCGCCCTGTCAAGCGTCCGTTTGAATTGTTTCCGGCCAGCGGCTGCCGACCGACGGACCGACGGCTCCCGACCAGGTCAGCCCGCTGTCGGGAGCCCCCGGAACGCTCCGGCGACCACCGGCACGACCAGCCGCTCGATCTCCTCGGCCGGCCCGGCGGCCAGCTCGGCGCCGATCGGCGCCAGCGCGAGCCAGTTCAGCAGACCGGCCGCGGCCCGGGTCCGGAAGACCGCCTCGGGCTCACCGATTCCGGGCAGGTTCGCCCGCAGCGCCCGCAGGGTGTCGCGCCGAGTCTGCTCGAACTTCCCGGCCAGCCGGTCCCAGCCGCGCGGCGGATCGATCCCGACCCGCGCGACGGTCCGCATGACGACCAGCTCCTGCCCGCCGGCTGCCAGCGCGTGCACCATCGGCGCGGCGAACGCCCTGGCCACGTCCTCCAGGCCGGAGGCGGGAGTGAGCGAGTCGAGCGCCTGGATCTGCGCGTCCAGATAGCGTTCCAGCGCGTGCTCGATCGCCGCGTCGCACAGCCCCTTGAGCGACCCGAAGTGGTAGCTCACCGCCGCGACATTGGCCCCGGCGCTGTCAGTGACCTCCCGGAGCGTCAGGCCCTCCCGGCCGCGTTGCGCCAGCTGCTCCAGCGTGGCGGCCACCAGGGCGTCCTTCGTGCGCTGCCCGGCTTCTCGCCGCTGATCCGCCTTGTGTGTCGCCATAGAAGAAACTCAAACAGCCGCTTGACTTTTGTGTCAAGCGGCTGAAGGTGCCGGACACCCCGGCGTTGCTGACCGCGTTCAGCTGCCGGTGGGCAGGTCGACGATGGGCAGGTCGACCGGGTACTCGGCACCGGTATCGGCGGAGGCGGAGACGGCCTGCCACGCGGTGGCCTCGGCGATCTGGCCGCGGGAGTAGTCCAGGGCCATGCGCGCTGCTCCGGCGCCGAGCAGCAGGTGGCTGGGCAGGTTGTCGGCGTGCACGATACGCACCAGGATCTGCGCGGCCCGGTCGGGATCGCCGGCGGCGACGGCGCCTTGGCCGCCGCGTAGTAGATCGCTCATGGCGCCGACGGTTTGGCGGTAGTCCTGCGGCACGTCCTCGACACGCATGGAGGACCCGGCCCAGTCGGTGGCGAAGCCGCCGGGCTCGACGACCAGGTAGCGGATGCCGAACGGCGTGGTCTCGGCGGCCAGGACCCGGGTGAACCCGTCGACGGCGAACTTGGCCGCCTGGTAGGAGCCGAGTCCGGGGGTGTGCCCGACCCGGCCGCCGATCGAGGAGAACTGGATCACGATGCCCGCGCCCTGCTTCTTCAGCAGTGGCAGCGCGGCCCGGGAGACGTTGTAGACGCCCCAGAAGTTGGTGTCGAACTGGCGGCGGAAGTCGGCCTCGTCGGCGGTCTCGACCGGGGAGAGGTTGGCGTACCCGGCGTTGTTGACCACCACGTCGATCCGGCCGAACGCCGCCAGCCCGGCGGCGAGCGCGGCCTCGGCCGCGGCGGCGTCGGTGACGTCCAGGGCCACCGGAAGTACCCGCTCGCCGTACTCGGCGGCCAGGTCGGCGAGCTGTTCGGGCTTGCGGGCGCTGGCCACGACGTTGTCGCCGGCCTTGAGCGCGGCGGCGGCCAGGGAGCGGCCGAAGCCGCGGGAGGAACCGGTGATGAACCAGGTGTTCGGCTGAGTGCTCATGGTTGTCAGTGCATCACGGATTCGCTTGTATCGCAACTTAGTTGCAGTAACTTCCCTAAGGAGCTCAGCTATCGCTACTCCATTGTGTTAGAGCTTCAGCGGCGCGATTCCACCGCAACCGGGTTGCGGTAGAATGGTACGCTCGGACGGTGACCGAATTGGACTTTGAGCGCGCACGCACCCCCGCGGCCAAACAGGCCCGCCAGGAGGCGATCCTGGCCGCCGCCGCCCGGCTCGCCGCCGCCGCCAGCGTGCGGGAGGTGACTGCGAGCGCCGTCGCCGATGAGGTCGGCATGCACAAGTCGGCGATGCTGCGCTACTTCGAGACGCGCGAGGACATCTTCCTGCAACTGGCGGCCGACGGGTGGGGTGAGTGGTCGGCGGCGGTGCGTGCCGACCTAGACGCCCTGGCCGCCGGCTCCGGCTTCGGACACCAGGCCTGGGACCGGGCCGGGTACGAGGTCGCGGCCGTGGTGGCGCACTCGCTGGTGACCCGGCCGCTGTTCTGCGACCTGCTCGCGCACACGCCGCTGAACCTGGAGCGCAACGTCTCGATGGCGAAGGTCAAGGCGTTCAAGACCCGCGCCCTGGCCGCGGTCGCCGAAGTCGGCGCCGCGCTCTGCACGGTCACCCCGCTGCGGCTGGACCAGGCCCGCGCCGTCGTCGCCACCGCGACCTCGATGGCCGGGGCGATGTGGCAGATGGCCGCGCCCGGCACGGCCCTGCGCGCCTTCTACGAAGCCGAACCCGAACTCGCCCACGCCCGCGTCGACGTCGAACCGGGACTGACCGACATCCTCGGCGCGCTGATCACCGGCTACGCCGTCGGCACCACCCGGCCCGAGCCGAAGTGAGGCTGCCGGCCGGCCACATCCGTTCGTAGGGCACTGAGACGCCGGCCTTCATCACTGGTGATGACGACTCGGTGGTACCGCGGTGCCGCCCGCGCCGCCAAGTGTCCTCCGCGGTCCCATTGAGCAGCCCGGTCGCGTGATTAGCGTTGAGGAGGGGAAGCAGTGGCGGTCAGGCCACTGCGTTGATCGCCGATTCTCAGCGCTGGAGCCAAGCCGTGTCGAAGCTGATTTACGCTGCGCGCGTGCAGCAGTTCGGTCACGTCAACGTGCACCTGCCGCACATCAAGAACCTCGGTTGGATTCTGGCCGCTATCGCGCTCTGCCTGATACTGGGCCGCTTTCGCGGCGGGCCTTTTCGATGAACTTCCAGCAGCGTCAGAGCGGACCTGTTGTCAGTGCTTGGAGCTGACAAGCCCGGCGTCGTAGGCGACGATCACCGCCTGAATGCGATCCCGGGCACCGATCTTGGCCAGGACCCGGCCGACGTGCTTCTTCACGGTCGACTCGGACAGATAGAGCTGTTCGGCGATCTCGGTGTTGGTCCAGCCGTTGCCGATCGCGACCAGCACTTCGCGTTCGCGGTCGCTGAGCTCCTTCAGCCGCGGATCGTCGGCGCCCGACGGGTCGGGGGCGAGTACCCGGTGAGCGTAGGCGTCCAGCAGCCGCCGGGTCAGGCTCGGGGCGACGACCGCGTCGCCGGTGGCCACCGCCTGGATCCCGGCGATCAGCTCCTCGGGCCGGGCGTCTTTGAGCAGGAAGCCGCTGGCTCCGGCGCGCAGGCCTTCGTAGGCGTATTCGTCGAGGTCGAAGGTGGTCACGATGAGGACGCGGGTGCGGCCGCCGGTGGCGACGATCTGCCGGGTGGCCTCCAGGCCGTCCATGCCGGGCATGCGGACGTCCATGAGGACGACGTCGGGCCGCAGTTCGGCGGCCAGGCGCACGGCCTCGGCTCCCTGGCTGGCCTCCCCGACCGGAGTCACGCCGTCGGTGCCCTCCAGGAGCATGCGCAATCCCAGGCGCTGCAAGGGCTGGTCGTCGGCGATCAGCACGGTGGTGGTCATGGCAGGTCGCTTCCCGTCGTCGGGTCGGAGGTCGGGCCAGAGGTCGGGTCGGAGATCGGGTCGGAGGGTTCGATGGTCGCGTCGAGGCGGACGTCCACGAGCCAGCCCGGCTGGTCGTCGCGGGGGCCGATGGTGACGGCGCCGCCGTAGAGGGCGGCGCGCTGGCGGATGCCGATCAGGCCGTGGCCGGCATCGCTGCCGTCGCCGGCAGCCAAGGCAATAGCAGCGTCCGGATGCATGCTGGTATCGGCGACGCGGATCTGCACGATGTCGGCCACCACCGTCACGCCGACGTCCGCCGTGGTGCCGGGTCCGGCGTGTTTCAGGGCGTTGGTCAGCGACTCCTGCACGATCCGATACACGGTGAGCTGGAGCCCGCCGCCGAGCGAAGCGAGGTCGCCCGCCGTCCGGTAGGTCACCGCCGGCCCCGCGGCGCGCACCCGCGCGACGAGCGCGTCCAGATCGCCGACGCCGGGCTGTGGGCTGAGCTTCGTCTCCGGATCATCCCGGCCCTCCCGCAGCACGCCCAGCACCCGCCGCAGTTCGCCCATGGCCTGCCGGCCGGTGTCGCCGAGCACACGCAGGGACTCGGCCGAGTTCTCGTTGTCGCGGGCGGCCAGCGCGGCGGCGCCCTCGGCGAGGGTGACCATGACGGACAGGTTGTGGCCGACGATGTCGTGCATCTCGCGGGCGATGCGCGCGCGTTCGGCGGCGGTGGTGAGCTGGGCACGCTGGTCCCGCTCGATCTCCAAGCGCCGGGCCCGGTCCTCCAGGGCCGCCAGATACATCCTGCGGATCCGCATGACCAGCCCGCTGGCGGCCGCCGCGATCACCATCCCCGGCAGGAACAGCACGCCGCCGAGCCGGTTGCCGCCGGTGGTCTGGGTCAGGCCCGACACGACGTTCTCGGCGGTGGCCGCCACGGTGCACCAGGCGAACAGACGCAGCGGACCGTGCAAGGCCACGTTGTACAAGGCGACGAGCGGCGAGGTGAAGGTGGACGTCATCGAGACGCCCATGGCGACCGCGGCCAGCGTCGCCGCCGCGGTCACCGCGAACGCCGGGACCGGCGCGCGCCGGCGCCACCACAGCGGCAGGACCGACACGGCGGTCAGAACGTACGGCACAGCCGTCGGCAGCCGATGCCTGGAGTCCGGGCCGCCGAAGGACGCGTGCGAGCCGCCGGAGAACAGGTCGGGCAGGCTGATGCCGACGACGATCAGCACGATCGCGGTGTCCAGCAGCCAGGGCCGGCGCCGATCCAGCTGCCGCAGCCGGCCGGCCGGGCCCAGCAGCCGGCGCAGGACCGGGCTGCTCCAAGCAGCCTCGGCCCCGGAAGCAGCCGCAGCCCCTGAAGCAGCGGCAGCCCTGGAGGCAGCCTCGGCCCCGGAAGCAGCCGCAGCCCCGGAAGACGGCGGTTCCGTCTCCGGGGCCCGGGCCCCGGCGGCCGTGCGCTCAGCGTCGTCGGGCCTCACATTCGCCATTGTCACCGCTGTCGCGCCTCAGACGTCCGTCCGCTTCAGCCGGATGGCCGCAGCGGCCATCAGCAGCGCGACCCATCCGGCGAAGACCGCCAGGCCTGCCCCCGGCGCCAGCGAGTGCGAGGCCGGGTGTAGGGCGTAGATCGCGTCACCGGCGTTGCCCGGGAAGTAGGGCTTGAGCTTGTCGCCCGTCGAGCCGGGCAGCAGCGAGGCCAGCGCCGGCAGCAGCATCATGATGACGACCAGCGCGGTGATACCGCCGGAGGTGGAACGGACAAGCGAGCCCAGGGCGACGCCGAACGCGGCGGACAGGCCCAGATAGGCGCCGGCGCCGAGCAGCGCGGGCAGTACTCCGTGGTCGCCCAGGTTCAGCGCGATCGCGTCGCCGTGCAGCACCGCCGCACCCACGCCGAAGGCGATCAGCGCGGTGACCGTGGCGACCACCAGGACCAGCGCGCCGATCACCGCGCTCTTCGCCGCCAGGACCGGCCACCGCTTCGGCACCGCGACATACGTCGAGCGCACCATGCCGGTGCCGTATTCACCGGCGGACAGCAGCACCCCGAGCACGCCGACGATCAGTCCGGCGGTGGAGGCCCCGGTCAGCGCCAGACCGACCGGGTCGGTGGGCGTTCCGGAGGCGTGGGTGGCGTGGGGGCGGTAGACGGAGGCCGCGATGATCCCGAACGCGAGCAGGACGATCGTCGCGGACACCAGGGTGATCCAGCTGGAGCGCAGCGACCAGAACTTGCTCCACTCCGAGCGCAGAACGCGTCGCATGGTCACCTTCGGACCGGTGACGGCGTAGCGCGCGGGGATGCGGATGCCCGTCGACGGCCGGGCCGCCGATGTCGCCGTGCCCGAGACGGTGGTGGTCGCCGGCGGCGACAACCTCGTGACCGAGCCGATCCCGGACGACCTGGTCGACGCGGTGCGGAGCTTGTCCCCGCGTACGGAACGCCTGGTCTCGATCTGCACCGGCTCCTTCGTCCTGGCGGCCGCGGGGCTGCTCGACGACCGGCGGGCCACGACGCATTGGCAGCATGCTGAGCTGCTGGCGCGCGCGTATCCGCGGGTCCGGGTGGAGCCGGACGCGCTGTTCGTCGAGGACGGCCAGGTGTTCACCTCGGCCGGGGTCTCGGCGGGCATCGACCTCAGCCTCGCGCTGGTGGAGCGCGATCACGGCGCGGACCTGGCCCGGAGCGTGGCCCGCCAGCTCGTCGTGTACATGCAGCGGACCGGCGGGCAGTCGCAGTTCTCCGCGCCGCTGCGGGTCCGGCCGCCGCGCACAGTCGAGCTGCGCGAGCTGGTCGACCTGATCTCCGCCGAACCGGCCCTGGACCACAGCGCGGCGGCGTTGTCCGCGCGGGTCGGCGTCAGCACCCGGCAGCTCACGCGCTTGTTCACGACCGAGCTCGGGACCACCCCGGCCCGGTTCGTGGAACAGATTCGCCTCGACCACGCCAAGACCCTGCTCGACGGCGGGCACGGTGTGCAGGAGAGCGCGCGCGAGGCCGGGTTCGGCAGCGCTGAGACCATGCGGCGGACGTTCGTCGCGCGGCTCGGGATCAGTCCCGCCGCCTATCGGCATCGGTTCCGGAGTACTCACGGCGCGGCTGGTTGAGCCGGGCTGTCCGGATCTGTGCTTGTGCTGATTCGCCTGCGCCCGCGCTGATTGGCCTAGGCGCGTCGGCTGTCCGGATCTGTGGGATGCCTGTCCGCCGACGCGGTACCCGGGCCACGGGCTGGAACCAAGACTGGAATCGGTCAACAACGCAGCCGATTCCAGGAGGAAAGCCATGTCGGAGGTCATTGCCGGGATCACCGTGCCCGACACCCAACTCATCCGCGAGGCGACCGCGCTAGTCCGCGAAGCCACCGACGACACCCTGTTCAACCACTCTCGCCGGGTCTTCCTGTGGGGCTCCCTCAAGGCCGCGGCCCGGGGGCTGGAGGTGGACCCCGAACTCGCCTACGTCGGCGGGCTCTTCCACGACCTCGGCCTGACCACCGCCTACGGCACCAAGGACCAGCGCTTCGAGGTCGACGGCGCCGACGCCGCGCGTGACTTCCTGCTCGACCACGGCCGGCCGGCGCGCGAGGCCCGCAAGGTCTGGCTCGCCATCGCACTGCACACCACCCCCGAGATCCCGCTCAAGCTCGAACCCGACGTCGCCGTCGTGACGCTCGGCGTCGAGACCGACGTCCTGGGCCTGGGACTGGACGAGATCAGCCCCGAGCAGCGTGCCGCCGTGGTGGCCGCTCACCCGCGCCCGGATTTCAAGAACCGGATCCTGCGGGCGTTCTACGACGGCATGGCCGGCCGCCCGGACACCACCTTCGGCACCATGAATGACGACGTCCTCGCGCACTTCGACCCCTCGTTCGTGCGGGCGGACTTCGTCGGGATCATCCAGGGCAATGCCTGGCCGGAGTAGGCGGCCGGACGCGGCTGGGAATCACTGAGCTCGGCGACGCGGGCGGCGATGCTGGCCGCCCTGTGGGGACCCCGACCATCAGCGTGGTCCGCGTGGGAGCAAATCGGTCAGCTGCTCTTGGTGGCGAAGGGGGCACCGTCGCTGTACGCGAGCCGTGCGAAGTTCTCGCCGATGCGGCGGTGTCCAGCGGGATCGGGGTGCAGAGCGTCGGGCAACGGGTGCTCGGCGTACTCCTTCTCGCCGTAAAGGCGGCGCCCGTCGAGGTAGTGCAGGTTCGGGTCCTCCGCCGCCCGCTGTGCCACGATGCGGGCGAGTTCGTCACGGATGACGTTGAGCGTCAGGCGTCCGGCGGCGCGGTCGGCTGGGTCGCCGGTGGCCCGGAACCGCAGGGTCCCGCCGTCGAAGTCGGGGGCGAGGGGACCGGGGGTGTCCTCCTGGACCGGGCACAGGAGGGGGGACACCACCAGCAGCGGCGTGGTCGGATGCCCTTCGCGGACGGTGTCGAGGAAGCCGTGGACCGCGGGGGTGAAGGCGCGCAGGCGCATCGCGTCGGTGTTGACCACATTGATGCCGATCTTGAGGCTGATCAGGTCCGCGGGCGTGTCCCGGATCGCCCGCGCGGTGAACGGGTCGAGCAGTGCGCTGCCGCTGAAGCCCAGGTTGACCAGCTCCACGCCGCCCCGGGCCGCGGCAAGGGCCGGCCAGGTGGCGGTCGGATGGGCGGCGTTCGAGCCGTGGCTGATGGAACTGCCGTGGTGCAGCCACACCCTGTGCCCGCGGTCGGGCGCCGGCTCGACGGGGGCGTCGGTGCGCAGGGAGATCAGTTCGGTGATCTCGTTGTGGGGGAGCCAGATCTCGACGTCCTTGTCGCCCGCCGGGAGGTCGGTGAACCGGGCGGTCCCGGCGGACCCCTCGGTCAGTTCGGCGGACTGGGTGACCATGTCGGTGATCGTGCGGACGTCGCCCTCGGGCACCGTGGCCTGTGCGGTGAGTCGTCCGTCGACCAGCAGGTCGTACACGCCGTCCGGCGGAGGCGGGAAGCCTCGGTAGACCCGCTTGGTCGGCAGCGTGTCCAGTTCGATGGTCGCGGCCCGGGTGCGAAATGCCAGGCGTACGCCGGAGGGCTGAGCCTCGGCCACGGCCAGTTGGTCGTCGGGGATCTGCCGCCGGGCCCGGGCGGGTAGCCGATGCGGCAGCAGCCCGCGTGCGGTCGGTTCCAGGTCGAGGAAACCGCGCAGGAGGTCCGCGGTGACCGGCGTGGTGATCCAGTTTTCGTGCTCGGTGGTCATTGTCCGAGGCTGCCTTTCGGAATGTTCAGGTATGTCGGTGCGTCTGTGTGTCGGTGCGACGATGCGCGGCGCGACGGACCGCTGCCAGCGGTGAAAGCCGCCGGTGAGTCAGGAGCCGGCCTGGCTGCGCAGCAGGGCGTCGAGGGAGTCCAGGGTCCACTCCCAGGACTGCTGCGAGTCGACGGCGGTGTGGCTGAATCCGCCGGCCATCTCCAGGCTGACGTAGCCGTGGAAGACGCTGCCCAGCATGCGGACCGCGTGCGTCTGGTCCGGCTCTGGCAGGTCGTAGCCGCGCAGGATCGCCCGCGTCATCTGGGCGTGCCGTACCCCGGCGCTCGCGGCTGCCGTCTCGGTATCGAGCCGCAGCTGGGCGGCAGCGTAGCGACCCGGGTGCTCCCGGGCGTAGTCGCGGTACGCGTTGCCGAAGGCGGCCAGAGCGTCCTTGCCCGCACGTCCGGCCAGGGCCGCGGCGACCCGGTCGGCGAGTTCCTCCAAGGCGAACAGGGCGATCCTGGTCTTGAGGTCCTGGGAGCTCTTCAGGTGCGAGTACAGACTCGCAACTTTGACGTCGAACCGCCGGGCCAGCGCCGAGACGGTCACCTGGTCGAGGCCGACCTCGTCGGCCAGCTCCACGCCGGCCAGGGTCAGGCGCTCCGGGGTCAGGCCCGCTCTAGCCATAACCTTCCTCCTGTTTGCCGACAACCATCATGCATTTGCCTAAGTCACTTAGGCAAATTGGTCTGCCGTGCATGTGTGCCATTGGAAGGTCCCAGGGGACATCGGCTGCTGGCTGCGCGCGATGAACGCCACCAGCCCCGTGGACTCCGGTCCACGGGGCTGGCGACGTTGCAGAGCTCTCGACCTCAGCCGAAGATCTGCCACTCCGAGACTTGCGCGCCGTTCTGCACGCTGTTTGCGGTGAAGCTCAGCTGGACGTAGCGGGATGCCGTACCCGCCGGGAAGTTGATGGTCACGGTGTTGCCGGTGCTCGGATTCCAGGTGTACGTCGCCGAGGCGGTGATGGTCGTCCACGCGGAGTCGTCGTTCGAGCCGAGCACCGACAGGGTCTGGGTCCGGGTCTGCCAGACGGTCAGCGGCGGGAGGTCGATGACCGTGTCGGCGAGTGGCTGGGTCGAGCCCAGGTCGACGGTCAGGGTGCTCGGCCAGGTCCCGTCGTGGCTCTCCCAGTAGCTGCCGGTGTTTCCGTCGTTGGCGTTGCCGGCCACATAGGTCTGCTGCACGCTGGAGGCGGTGACCGGTTGCTTGAGCGCGAGGTTGGTGTTCGCGTTCGTGCCGGTCCCGGTGAGCGGGATTGTCAGGGGGCTGTTGCTCGCGTCGCTGCTGACGGTGAGGTTGCCGCTGTATGCCTGGGCGGCGGTGGGAGCGAAGGTGACGTTGGCCGTGCAGCTGCCGCCGGCGGCGATGCTGGAGCCGCAGGTGTTCGTCTCGGTGAAGCCGGTGGCGGCCGTGATGCCGGCGACAGCGGCCGCCGCGGTGCCCGAGTTGGTGATCGTCACTGTCCGGGCCGGGCTGTTCGAGCCGACGCTCACGTTTCCGAAGCTCAGCGAGCTCGGTGTCGCGGCCAGGGTCGGGCCGCCGCTGCTGTTCGCCACCGACATGGTGACGCTGCGCACGATCAGCGGCGCCGTGGGGGCGGTGACGGCGAGCCGGAGGTCGGCGCCTCCGTTCTCGAGCTCGTCGAGCTGGGCGCCGGTGAGTTGCACGGTGGCCGTGGCCCAGGTGCCGGTGCCGGGGCTGGTGACGCTCGGCCCGTTCTGGTAGGCGTTCGTCGGTGTGCTGTACTGCACCGTGAAGCCCTGGCCCGCGGCGGCCCAGTAGGTGACCTGTACCGAGATGTCCGAGGCTGCTTCGACCGCGGACGCCGGGGCCAGCCGCAGGTAGACGTTCGCCGGCGTGACCCCGCTCTGCGCGCTGGTCCAGGTCTCATACGCGGTTTGGCCGCCCTGGGCGATCTGCGTGAGATTCCCGTCAGAACCCTGGTTCGTGCCGCCGACGTTCAGGAAGTCCAGCCCGCCACCGGCCTGGCCGGCGGTGGCAGTCACGGTCGTGGCGCCGGTGTATGTGGTCGGGCAGCCGGACGAGGCGGTGCCGGCGGGTGCCGATCCGGCCTTGACGGTCCACTCGGCCAGGCTCGCCGCGGCCAGGCTCGCGCTCGCGCAGATCAGCCCGTTCGCCTGGACGGATTGCGGGAGCGCGGTCCCGGCAGCGTTCACCAGGTAATAGCTGCCCGAGTTCAAGCCGAGTCCGGCCGGGTCGACGGCGATCGGCGCGTTATATGCGGTGCCGGAGGTGATATTCGCCAGCGTCAGTGAGGCGCTGGTGTGGTTGGCCGAGACGACCGGCACGGTCTGCACGTTTCCGACGGACGGCGCGTCGACCACCGCGTAGGCCTTCGCATACTGAGTCAGCTGCGCCGGAGACGTGAGGAGCGCGCCGCCACCGTTCTTATACGTGGTCAGATTCGCATCCACACCGTTGAGCGGTAGCACCCCCGCGAACGAGGACAGGTTTACCGCGCCGTTGGCGACCTCCTGGCTGGTGACGATCGCCAGTCCGGACTGGAAGCTGTTCCAGATGCTGGCCGCCGCGGTCTCCACGTTGTTCAAGCTGCCGCCGGCGGTGTTCCCGTAGCCCTGGGAGACATCGATATACAGCGCGGCAGGCTGCTGCGGGTACGTTCCCGACAGGCTCTTGAGTGTCGGTAGCCAGCTTGTATAGATGGGGAACCCGACAGTGTCCTTAGTCGTGCCGTCATGGATGAAGAAGTCCTCGCCGCCTGCCTGCGGGAACGTCATGCCGTAGCTGTCGAGCCACTGCACGGCATAAGCGGCGAGTTCAGAGTCCGAACTCGGCGCCGTCCACTCCTCGGCCATCTTCACGCCGTACGCGCGGGCCAGGCTCGCCATCGCCAACGTCATGCCGGTGTTGCTAGCCGAGTCGGCGATGACGGTGACGTTGTACTTCTTGGCCAGCTTGTAGAACGTGTCCGGGTTGTTCGCGTAGTTCGTCGCGTTCCCGAACCCGCCGCCGTAGTAGTAATACAGCGGTGTGTTCGCGGTGATGCCGCGCACGGCCGCGGTCAAAGCTCCGTAGGTCTGCTCGACGCTCCAGGCCCGGAACGCCTGGAACACACCGAACAACGACTGCCCGGAAGCCTCGGCGGGCACCTGGCTGAACGCCGGGTACGACGTGCCCTCATCGGAGTTGAACGTGGCGATGGTGCCGTAGGTGTCGGGCAGGTACACGTTCTGGAACTCGGCGATGTCGTCGGTGGTGTAGCCGCCGCCGGAGCCGTTGATGTCCCACTGCGCGTCGAGGAAGCCGTAGTCCAGGATCGCGCCGCCGTAACCGGCGGGCTGCGCGAGCGAGTTCTGGACGGTGTCCTCGACGTAGGTGAAGTACTCGGACTGTTCGGTGGAGTTCCACCAGTCCGGAGCCTGACCCGCCGCCCCGCTGCTGGTCTTCTCGAGGTCGGTGATCCACGGGGCGGGGCTGCCACCCCACCCCGAGGACCAGAAGATGGGGATCAGCTGGATCCCGGCCGCGGCGGCGTTCGCCAGTTCCTGGTCCCAGATGGTGAAGCTGAAGGTACCGGCCGACGGCTCGATCGTGCCCCAGGGCATGTTCAACTCGGCGGTGGTCAGGCCCTTGGCGGCCAGGCCGGCGAAGGAGGACTCCGACCAGGCGGCGCCGCCGTTGTCGAAGTCGAGCTGGGTGGACCAGATCGGGGTGGTCGGCGCCGAGGCCGCGTGCGCCGGTCCCGCCGTGACAGTGGCGGCCAGGCCGAGGGAGCCCGCCGCCATGGCGCAGGCTGTGACGAACGAACCCAGGGTTCGTATGCCGCGCGATCGAGATGCCGCACGTCTTCTCAGGGTCATGATGCGCTCCTCGTAGTGCCCGTAGTGCCCGTAGCGGTTGTAGCGCTCGGGTAGGGCGGGAAGACCGGCGGCGGGCTGGTGGTGGTGCAACTCGTCGGCAGGACCCCGGAGTTGCCGCCGGCGTCGGTGATTTTGAAGCTGCCGGCGTCGCAGCTGTAGCTGGGGGTCTTGCCCTGGTTGGCCTGGGCGATCCCGGTCCCGGTGACGTTCTTCAGCACCACCGAACCGCCGGTCTGGTCCTGGAAGGCGAAGGTGCCGGTCCCGGCGATGGTCACGGTGTCCAGGCTGACGCCGTTGACGGTGCCCTGGATCCACTGGACGGCCTCGTAAGGGCTCTGCTGGATCAGGGCATTGCTGACGTTGAGCGGTCCGGTGATGGTGGCCTGCTGCGCGTCGAACCACAGGGCTCCGACGCCGAACTTCCAGTTCGGGTCGAGGTCGCCGTCCCGGAGCATCGTGTTGTCGGAGATCGTGTACAGGCCGACCGGGGTGGAGGAGAAGCGCTGGCCGATGTGGATGCCGCCGCCCTGGCTGATGCCGGAGTCCACGACGCGGTTGCCGGTGATGGTGTTGTCGGCGCCGCCGTATCCGGCGATGCCGTTGGCGAGCTGCTGGAGCTGCACGGTGTTGTTCGAGATGGTGTCCTGCGAGTCTGAGCCGATACCGGCGTCGGCCCACAGGGCGATGCCGTCGTCGCCGGTGTTGCGGACGTTGCTGTCGGTGATGGTCGAGCCGGTGACGCCGCCGTGCAGGTTGACGCCGTCGGCGATGGTGTCGCGGATCCGCATGCCGGAGAAGGACAGGTTGGTCATCGGGCCGTCCATCCAGGCCCCGACCTTCATGTGCTCGATCCAGATGTCGGACACCGTGGAGTTGCTCATCGCGCCGCCGATGCCGTTCACCTGCGCGCTGTCGTTGCGTATCTGGACGTTGCCGGAGATCGCGAAGTTCGACAGGTGCACCTTGGTGCTCGGGTTGGGCGCGGCGTTCCCGTAGAAGCCGGGCGCCGTTCCGGCCACGGTCGAGTACCACATGCCCGCGCCTTCGACGGTGACGTCGTTGACGGCGATGTGGCCCGGGATGTTGAACGTCCCCGGCGGGATCCACACCGTGCCGCCCGCGCCCGCCGCGGCTATCGCGGCGTTGAACGCGGCGGTCGCGTCGGCCACCCCGGTCGGGTCGGCACCCTTGCCGGTCACCGACACCGAACCGGCCGGCTGACTCGTCGGCGCCGCGACCTTCTCGAAGTCGGCGACGTCGATCGTGTACGCCGAGGCGGTGTCCTCGGAGTCGACTTGCAGCTTGAAGGTGGTGCCGGCCGGATAGGTCGAGGAGAGCAGCCGGTGGACCTCGTCGTAGAAGTGGTGTGGCTTGCCGTTGCTCGGGTTGTTGGTGAACGGGTAGGTGCCGTAGTACCAGGAGTAGGCGTTGGTCAGCGAGAAGTCGGGCTGCTTGGTGCCGTTGACGTACAGGGACAGCGGGGCGTTGTAGACGGAGCCGGTCGCGGTGTCCGGGATGCTGTAGCGGAAGTCGATCGAGTTCGTGGCCACCGGCGTGGTGAAGGTGACGTATCGTCCCGTGCCTTGCAGCGTCACCGCCTTGCGGCCGGAGGCCTCGTCGGCGAGCTGGCCCGCGGCGAAGCCGGGACCGATGACCGATCCATTGGTCGCCTGGCTCTCGGCCTCCACCTCGGTGTACGGCAGGCTCGCCCCGGCACCGCCGGTGGCCGCTGCCGGGGTGGCGGTGGCGGCTGCGGTCAGGGCGGAAGCGGGCGTCGCGGTGGCCGTGGCGGCCGGCGTGGTGGCAGCGGCTGTCGCGGTCAGGGCCGAGGCCATCAGTACGGCGCCGCCGGCCAGGCCCGAGGCTCTTCGCAGCGTTCGGATCTTCTGTGACACCCCTGATTCCTTTCGGTGCGGGGAACATGAAGTGATCGCGATCGTCAAGGGGCGGCGATGCAGGGAGGAACGTAACAGCGAGGACAGATGTCTGCAATATTCCGACAACATTGCGTTAAGAACTAGATCAACGTCAGAAAATTGCTTTGCCCGCCGAAGATCGGTGATCTCGCCGAAAGGTTGATCCAGTGTGACCGAGGAGGTATTCTCGACCACGGACCGTCAGACAGAGTCCTGATTCAGTCGGTCGCGGGGTTGGCTGTACTGCCGGAATCGGCTGACGCGGGGGTATTTGTCTTGCCATTGGTCGAAGACGACGCCGAACCAGGCTCCTGATATGCGGCGGTCATACGGGTGGCGGCACGGTGACGGCGGCGACCCGGCGCACCGGGCGATAGCGGTGATCGAACCGAGCGAGGTCGTCCGCCTCGGGCTGGTCGCGATGCTCTCGTCCATGAGCTTCGTGTCCAGGGTCGTGACCGTGACCGAGGTCGACGCGCTCTTCGACGACCAGGGGGAGAGCGCCGCCGACACCGTGTTGGCCTCCGCATCCCTGGACCCTGATGCGCTGGCCAGACTCCAGGAATTGACAGCGAGCGCCGGTGTCAAACTCCTGATGGTGCTGCACGGCGGCGATGCGTCGCGGCTCGGCGACGTCGCCGAGCACGCCGCCGCCGACTCGATCGCGTTCGACGCGCTGAACATCGAGAACCTGAGCCGTGTGTTGCGGGGACTGGCCGCCGATGGCGACCAGATCGAGGCTCCCGCCAAACCGAGCCGCAGGCCGGCGCCCCGCCCCTGGCGCCATTTGAGCGCCTCCTGGCCGCGGATTCAGCTGACCCAGCGCGAGCTCGACATCCTGGTGTTGCTCTCGGAGGGGCTGAGCAACAAGCAGATCGCGCCCAGGATCGGCATCTCAGAGCACGGAGTCAAACGCCACGTCACGAACGTCCTGGCGAAACTGAACTGCACGAATCGGACAGAGGCCGTCGCCTATGCCCTCCAGCAGGGCTTGCTGGCCTGAGGGCTAGTTCGACGGACTCATACCGGGTCTTGCTGTGCGCCGAGTCGAATGCGTTCTTCTTGGACAGTGCCCGGCGTGTGGCAGCCAAGTTCAGCAGTACGGCTCGATGGACCCTACGTTGGCCGCCCACCGGGCCGCGATCCAGCCGCTGCCGTCGGACAGCTTGTACCAGCGCGGGTTCCCGCCGATGACAGTGGAGTCGGTCTTGCACCGGATGGATACGATCCGGCCGCCGGGCAACGAGCGACCGGTGGCCGGGTAGCCCATACCGGGTCCGGAGCGGATGGTCAGGTTCTGCGGAACGATCCGTACCCAGTACGTGCCGGCTGCGACTGTGTCGCCGCTGCCTCTGGGGCCGGTCGGTCCGCGGTCGCCCTTGGGGCCGGTGTCGCCGTTGAGGCCGGCAGGGCCTTGAGCGCCGGTCGCGCCCGTGCCACCTTGGGGACCGGCAGGGCCGGCAGGGCCTGTGGCACCGGTCGCTCCGGCGGAGCCGGCAGGACCAGCCGGGCCGGCGACGGGGGTGGCGACGGCGAAGAGGGCGGGGCTGTTGGCGTAGCCGGCGGTGACGTCCCACGTGCCGCCGTCCAGGGTCGTGCCGGCCGGTGCGCTGCTGTCCACCTTCACCTTCACGGTGATGCGGGCACGGGTGTTCGCGGGGAAGTTCGCGCCCCCGGACCGGGAACGCAGTCGATGACCCGCTGATCAGCGGACAGGGTGCACTTCATGCTCCCCGGGTCGCCGTCCCAGTAGTACTTGTTCTCCGTGAACGTGGTGTTCTGTGGCGCGGTGAACTTGTAGGTCGTGATATTCGCGTAATCAGCGCCGTTGGCGGCGACGATCGTCACCGTGCCCGTGTTGCCCGGCGCGATGGACGGTACGTACGGCTGGGTGAAGGTGATATTGGTCTTGTCGGCGAACGCCGGTGCCAGGGGCACCAAGCACACCATGCCGGTGGCGAAGGCGACTGCCAAGGCGGTTCGCGGGCGAAGTCTGTAAGACACCTGTGTCGACGGCCTGTCGAGGAGAGGATCGAATCCCCGGCACAAGATCGGCCGGAAACCGCGGGCAACCGCCAGTGAGCAGCATTGGCGGGAACCGTCCGGCGATGGACACGCCATCCGCCATCGAAGATCACCCGATCGGACTCGCACGCCCTCACGATCAGGCCCCGGGCACCGGAGTCCGGACACCAGGACGCGCTGCCGACTTCGACCACGCCGGACACTCGCTCCCGATCGGGGCGCACCATCGCCCGGCGCGGCTTGTGCAGCCATGCCCGCGTCGTGTCATAGGAGCCGAACCCAAGCACGCTCTACAAGCCCAGCGCGGACACGCCGTTCTTCTGCGATGTCACGAACCACACCGCGGCGAACCAGGTCGGCAGCGGGGAGTGCGAGCGGTGGAAGATCGCAGCCGCTGTCGCCGAGGTCTTCCGCCGCACCCGGCGCGCATCAGCTGCGACTTCGCGCTCAAGCAGATATTCAGTTCATCTGTTCGAGCTGTTCGACTGCTCAAGTCTGCACGTTTCCGATAGCCGAGCGGTCGCCTTGACCCTCCCAGCCGAGGCGTTGTCCGAATACCGCGATCGGGGAGTCCGATCGGGGTACCCGATCGGCGCTGCGCCGGCTTCAGGCCGCCTCGTAGGATCTGAAAGTGATCAAGGAAGGCCCCCGACCGGTGCGCCACACTGCCGGCGGTCGGGCCGCCTGATCTGACGGGATGCCCTTCGAGGGGTGGGGGACGGCGTGGTGTCTGACAACGGTCGTACTTTGCACGGGGAGCTGGATCGAACGGCGCGGTCCCATCCGGGACAGCTGTTGAGCTTCGTCAACGAGCGGGTGGAACTCCGCTTGGACGAGTTGTGCGCGCAGTCGAGGTCGATGGCGCTCGCCATGGCCGAATCGGGTGTTCGCCGCGGTGATCGCGTGGGTCTGATGCTCGCCAACGAACCCGCCTTCGTGATCTCCCTGGTCGCGTTGAGCCGACTCGGCGCGTGCGCCTGCCCCCTGTCGCTGCCCACTTCGGGACGCGACGGCTACGCGGACAAGGTGCAGGGCATCCTGGCCGCGGCGGGGGTCCGCCAGGTCGTCGTCTCGCGCAAGCTCGCCCGGCTGAAATCGTTGCTCGAGCAGGCTCTGGCAGGTGTCTCCCAGATCCCGGCGGACGAGCTCGCCCAAGGCGAAGCGGGGGAGTTCCCCGAGGTGTCAGGGGACGACGATCTCATCGTCCAGTTCACCTCGGGAAGCACGTCGCGTCCGAAGGGCGTGCGGCTTGCCCACGACAACCTGCTGGCCGGGCTCGACGCCATCCGGTTGGGCGTGGACCTGGGCCGGCCCGGCGACCGGGCGGGCGTCTGGCTGCCGCTCTTTCACGACATGGGTCTGGTCGGCATGCTCGCCGCGGTGCTGACCGGCATCCCGGTCAGCATCTGGTCGCCGTCGTCCTTTGTGAAGGACCCGGCGAGGTGGCTGCGCGAGGTGTCCGACGGCGGCCACACCGCGTGCGCCATGCCCAACTTCGCCTACGATCTGTTGCGCCAGGCCGTTCCCGCCGAGGAGGTGCCCGGCTACGACCTCAGCCGCTGGCGGGTCGCGTTCAACGGCGCCGAACCGATCGCGGCGGACTCGGTGGCGGCATTCCTGGCGCACTTCGAGCCCGCCGGGTTCCGGCCCGAGGCGATGCTGCCGGTGTACGGCCTGGCCGAGGCGACACTCGCGGTGGCGTTTCCGCCGCTGGGCCGCGAGCCCAAAGTGGACTGGGTCGACCGCGTGACCCTGGCCGAGTCCGCGATCGCGGTGCCCAGGGATTCGGCTTCGACCGGTGCGCGGCCCGTGGTCGCGCTCGGTAGCCCGGTCGCCGGCATCGAGTTCCGCATCGCCGACCCGAAGAACGACGGTGTGCTCGGTGAGCGCCGGGTCGGCGAGGTCCAGGTGCAGGGCGCCCCGGTCACCCCGGGCTATGTGGGCACGCAAGAGCAGCCGTTGACGGCGGACGGCTGGCTGCGCACAGGGGATCTCGGCTACCTCGCCGGCGGAGAGCTGCATGTGACCGGGCGGATCAAGGAGATGATGATCGTCCGCGGGGTCAACTACTACCCCGAGGACATCGAGGCCCTGATCCGCACCGACGCCGAGATCTACCATCGGCGGTGCGTGGCCTTCATCGAGGGCTCGGACACCGCCGAGCGCATCGTCCTGGTCGCTGAGACCACCGTCGACGACGCCGACGAACGGTCGCGGCTGCGCGAACGGCTGCGGGCGAAGGTGATCGCCGAGACCGGTCTGGAACAACTCGCGGTGACCCTGGTCGGACCGAATTCCATCCCGCGCACCAGCAGCGGGAAGCTGAAGCGACTCGACGCGAATCGGCTGGTCGCATGACGGCCGAACCCTCCGGCGGGCAGCCCGAGCAGCAAAGGCAGCCAGGGCAGCCCGAGCAGCCCGAGCAACCAGGGCATCTTGAGCTGCCGTGGCGCGTGCTGCCCGACTACCGGTGTTTCGGCTGCTCGCCGGTCAATGGCAAGGGTCTGCGATTGAGATTCCAGCCGGACGGCGACGGAATCGCCTGCGCGCTGCGCTTCGATCGCGACTATGAATCCCACCCCGGGGTCGTGCACGGCGGTGTCCTTTCGACCGTCTGCGACGAGATCATGGGCAACCTACTTGTCCTGCGAGTGGGCATTCCGGTCTTCACCACGACCCTGCGGGTCCGCTTCATCACCTCGGCGACCATCGGGGCCGATTACCGGTGCGTCGCCACGACCACCGCGGACAGTGCGACCCCCGGCCCGTACCAGGCGCGTGCCGAGGTGTTCGACGGAGACGGCGGCCTCGTGGTCTCCGCGGTCGGCCAGTACCACCCGATCGCCGTCGAGGAGAACCGCGATCGCATCGACATGACCGATGAACAGGCCATTCTCATCGAGCGCGAGCTCGCCAAATTGAGAGCAGACCATTGAGGAGCGATCGATGAAGGCAGCGGATACCGGCGAGAGCATTGCCGAGACCGTGAGCGGGCTGATCCGGCAGGCCGTCGGCGACGTGGCCGACGACACGGACCTGCGCATGATCGAGGGCGTGGACTCAGTCAAGGTGCTGAGGGTCATCGCCGCGGTCGAGCGCACCTATGACATCGAGCTCGAAGACGAGGAGGTCTTCGCGCTCAAGACCATCGACGATGTCGTCCGCTCGGTGCAGGACGCCGTCCAGGCGCAGGGGGCCTGATGACGGTCATCGACACGAATCAGCACTACGACCAGGATCCCGCCGTCTTCGAGCTGTTCCTCGATGCGCGCATGAAATACACCTGCGGGCTCTATAAGAGCCCTGAGGACACATTGGACATAGCGCAGGAGAACAAGCTCCACTACATCGCCGGAAAGCTGAACATGAAGCCCGGCGGGCGGCTCCTGGACATCGGCAGCGGGTGGGGATCGCTCAGTCTCTTCATGGCGTCCGAGTACGGCAGTGAGGTCGTCGGGGTGAGCCCGGCGCCGAAGCAGTGCGACTATGTGGCGCGCCGCGCGCGGGAGATGGGCATCGCCGACCGGGTCAGCCTGCGGGTCAGTCATATCGAGAACCTCGACTTGGAGCCGCGCGGCTTCGACGCCATCTCGATGGTGGGATCGAGCGCTCATCTCACCGATATCGACGCCGTGTTCGCCGCCTGCTGGTCCGCGCTGCGCAGGGGCGGGCGGGTCTACCTGTCGGACAGCTGCTACCGCAATCCAGCCAAGCAGGCCGAGTTCGCCGAACGCGACAGCGCGCTGTTCGTCAAGGACGCGGTCTTCGGCGGCGGCGACATGCGGCCGCTCGCCACGTTGGTGCGGGCCGCGGAGGGTGCCGGATTCTCCATCGTCGGGGTCGACGACCTGACCGACGACTATCGGCGCACGATCGAGGACTGGATGGCCAACGTCGAGCGCAACGCGGACGCCTTGGACGCCATCGAAACCGGTCTGCCGGCCAAGCTGCTCCGCTATTTCGAGATAGCGAACGCGGGCTGGGGGTTCACCACGAAGCACTACGCATTGGTGTGCGGCAAATACCGGTGAAGGGACAACCGATGGCCGACTCGAATCCGGCCTCAGCCCGCATCAGCGCCACGCTGATCGGCGCGGCCGAGGTCGACACGGCAGTTCGCTCATTCATGCGCACGACGCCACCGCATCGCCGCTGGGACGTCGAGCACAGCTTCGACTGGGGCGCGGCGGACGCCGACCGGCTCACCGAGGGTGAACGATCGGCCGTCGAATTCATCACCCTGATAGAGGACCACCTGCCCGGCTACTTCGCCATGTACGACAAGTTCTTCCCGGTCGACGACACCGTTGAGCTCGACGTCTTCGAGCACAACAGGGAGCTGTATCACTTCTCGGTGCGGTGGGCGCAGGAGGAGGACACCCACGCCCGGGTGCTCAAGGAGTACCAGATCGCTTCCGGCATCGCCGATCCCGCGTCGTTGCGGCACCAGCTCGCGATCGAGGGCCGAAAGCGCTTCGACGTCGACTACGACCACGCCGTGCAGTTCTTCACCTACCCCTTGGTGCAGGAGAAGGCGACCCAGATCTACTACCAGCGCCTGCGCAATGTGGTCAGTGACCCGCTGCTGCGCGAAATACTCGGCCGACTGAGCCGGGACGAGGCACGGCACTTCGCCTTCTTCTGCGACATCGTCGAGCAGTACCTGAAGAAATACGGCGACGCGGCGATAGAGCCCATGCGGGCAGTCATCGCTGACTTCCGGATGCCGCTGGCCGACACGATCCGCGGCTACTGGCGATGGGCGCTCCGGATCGCCGACACGGCCACGTATGACCACACGGACGCCTACGAGCATCTCATCAAGGTGGTCAATCGCGCGGTGGACGCCAAGTCCAACAAGTTCGACGAGCTGGTCGAGTTCGTGGCGGCGTGCCGGTCCCTTTCCGTAGGTGCACGAATCGATGTCGGCGAGACGGTGACCGCCAGATGAGCCATTACAAGAGCAGCGTCCGTGATCTGGAGTTCAACCTCTTCGAGGTGCTGCGTATCCAGGACAAGCTGAATGCGCCGCCCTTCCAGGACGTCGACGGGGAGACCGCGCGCCGGCTGCTCGGCGAGCTCGAAAGCCTCGCCACCGGCGTGCTCTCCGACTCTTTGATCGACGCTGACCGCAATCCTCCCGCCTTCGACCCCGAGCAGCACGACGTGACGATGCCGGCCTCCGTCGTCAAGGCGGTCGCCGCACTGGTGCAAGGCGGCTGGGACCGCACCTCGATCCGCGCTGAACTCGGCGGCTTCGGCATCCCGGCCGCGTTGTCATGGTCCTGTACGGAGCTGATGCTCGGCGCCAACCCGGCCCTGTACTTCTATGTCGGCGGCAAGATCTCCGCGCAGATCATCTTCGACAACGGCACGCCGGAGCAGCAGGAGTGGGCCAAATTCGCCATCGCTCGTGACTGGGGCTCGACCATGGTCCTCACGGAACCGGACGTCGGCTCCGACGTGGGGCAGATCAGCACGAAGGCAGTGCGCCAAGAGGACGGCTCATGGCACCTGGAAGGCGTCAAACGGTTCATCACCGCGGCGGCCCAGGGCGAGCTGACAGAGAACATCATGCATCTGGTGCTCGCCCGGCCCGAGGGACCCGGCGTCGAGGCGCGGCGGGGAACAAAGGGGCTGGGCCTGTTCCTCGTGCCGATGCATCACTTCGCCGCTTCGGACGGCGAGCTGACCGGCGAGCGCAACGGCGTGTACGTCACGCACGTCGAGGACAAGATGGGCCTCAAGGCCTCGACCACGTGCGAGCTGGCCTTCGGTCAGCACGGCAGGGCCGCCAAGGGCTGGCTGCTCGGCGAGCGCGTCGACGGCATCACGCAGATGTTCGACGCGATCACCTATGCCCGGATGATGGTCGGCATCAAGTCGATCTCGACGCTGTCCTCGGCGTATCTCAATGCCCTGGAGTTCGCCCGCGATCGGGTGCAGGGCGCAGACCTCACGCAGCTGCTGGAGAAGAACGCCCCGCGGGTGCCGATCATGCGGCATCCCGACATTCGCAGAACTCTGATGACGCTGAAAGCGTATGTCGAGGGTATGCGGGGTCTGTATCTCTACACCGCCTCACTGCAAGACGGCACAGCGGGATTCGGCGGTGACAGCGCCGCCGCCGCGAAGGTGCACGACCTGCTGCTGCCGGTCATCAAGGGGTTCGGCGCCGAACGTTCTTGGCATCTGCTCTCGGACGCGTTGCAGGTGTTCGGCGGCTCCGGCTATATGCGGGACTACCCGATCGAGCAATACATCCGCGACGGCAAGGTCGACACGCTCTACGAAGGCACCACGGCGATCCAGTCGATGGACTTCTTCTTCCGCAAGGTCGCCCGCGACGGCGGGGTGGCCTTCAACCATCTCACCGGCGAGATAGCCGCCTCGATCGAAGCAGACCACGATGATCGGCTGGATCTCGAACGCGACCGGCTGAGCCGTGCCCTCCAGGACGTCCAGCGGATGTCGCAGGTCTTGTTCGGATGTCTGGGCGAGGCGTTGGAGGACCCGAAGAGCGCCTACCGGGTCGGGCGGCACACCGTGCGGTTCCTGCTCGCCGTGGGCGACCTGGCGGTCGGATGGCGCTTGTTCTGCCAGGCGAAGGTCGCGTTGCGTGCCATCGGTGACGGCACCGACGGGGCGCGCCTTGCCTTCTACCAGGGCAAAGTGACCGCGGCCAGATTCTTCGCACGCACCATCCTTCCCGAGCTTTCGACCCAAGCGCAGGTCATCGAAGCGGATGACGACGGGCTGATGGACCTCGACGAAGCCGCCTTCTAGCCCTGCCTTCCAGCCCTGACACAAGCCGAATCCGCGCGCCGGGCCAGACATGTTTCCGCATTCGAATGGAGCGAGCAGTGAACAGCGACGGCGAGGGAATTTCGCTACATCTCACGGCAGCGCAGCGCGGCGTCTGGTTCGCCCAGCAGGTCGAGCCCTCGCCGGGGGTCTATAACATCGGCGAGTATCTGGAGCTCTCCGGCGACCTCGACGTTCCGCTGTTGCGCCGCGCCATCGAGGTCGCCACCGCCGAGGCGGATGTCCTGCGGACTCGCATCGAGTCGGACGACGACGGGGTCCGGCAGATAGTGGCGCCGGCCGAGGACATCGAGTTGGAGATCCTCGACCTGGCCGAGGCGGCCTACCCGCTGGCGGACGCCGAGGAGTGGATGCGCAACAAGATCTGGGGCGAGGACGAGCAAGGGCCAGGGAGCCTCAAGGGATTCGCCCTTGTCTACCTCGGCGAGGACCACGTCTTGTTCTTCCTGCGGGGCAGCCATCTGGTCGTGGACGCCTTCGGCGCGGCCCTGATCGCGGTGCGGATCTCCCAGGTCTATTCGGAGCTGGCGCAGGGCGGGGAGCTCAGCCCGAAGTGGTTCGGCGAGGTGGCCGAACTCGTCGCGAGCGACCGCGAATACCAGGCGGGGGAGGACATCGGGCAGGACGCCGAGTTCTGGCGTGAGCGGCTGGTCCAGCGCCCGCAGGCCGTCACGCTCTCCGGCCGCCGCGTGCGGGTCGCGAGCAGAACTCTTTGTTACCGCAGAGAGTTCTCGGAGGCGGACGCCGTCGGCATCATCGACGTCGCCAAGGAGATCGGCGTCTCGACCTCGACGACGCTGCTCGCCCATGTGGCCGTCTTCCTCTGGAAGTCCACCGGTCAGTACGACGTGCCGATCGGACTGCCGGTCGGGGCCAGGACCAAGGACACGCTGCTGGCGATTCCGGGGATGATGTCCAACATCCTGCCGGTCCGGTTGGCCGGGAATTCGGGGCAGGAGTTCGCCGAGGTGGCGCGCGGCATCTCGAAAGAGGTCCGCTCGGTGATGGGGCATCAGCGCTACCGCCTTGAGCAGCTGATGCACGACAGCAAGATGATCGCCGGACGCACCGACCCGCTCTTCGGCGTCGAGGTGAACATCATGAACTTCAACGCGAACCTGCGATTCGGCGCGCTCGACGCCGAGTTCCGGACGATCAGCACGGGTCCGGTGCACGACGTGACGCTCAACGTCCGCATGGACGCGCAGAACCGCAGCCTGGGCATCGAGATCGAGGCCGACTCGGAGCGCTTTCAGTTGAGCGATCTGGAGGCGATGTCACAGCGGCTGCTCTCGGTGCTCGGCGGCGTGCGCGAGGCCGGTCCGCAGGTCCGGGTCGAGCAACTGACGGTCCTTGCGCCGGCCGAGCGGCAGACGCTGCTGGTGGCCCGGAACGACACGGAACACGCCGTCCCCGAGGCCACCCTCGCCGACCTGTTCGCCGCGCAGGTGGCCAAGACACCGGACCAGGTCGCGGTGGTCTTCGGCACCACCCGATTGACCTACCGGGAACTCGACGAGGCCGCCGAGCGGCTGGCCCGTTCGCTCCGGGCCGAGGGCGTCGGACCAGAGCGGTTCGTCGCGCTCTGTCTGCCGAGATCGGAGTGGCTGGTTGTGGCCGTGCTCGCGGTGGTGAAGTCGGGCGGCGCCTATCTGCCCATCGACATCGACTACCCGGTCGACCGGATCAAGGTGATGATCGACGACGCCAAGCCGACCGTGGTCGTCACCCTCGAAGAGCTCAGGCCGGCCCTCGACCGCGCGATCGGCCAGGATCAGGTGACGATAACGCTGGACGCGTCCGATCCTGCGCGGATGCCCGAGGACGGCTCCGAGCCGAACATCGCGCTCGCTCAGGACTCACCGGCGTATCTGATCTACACATCAGGATCCACGGGTCGTCCGAAGGGCGTCGTCACGAGCCATTCGTCGATCGTCAACCGGATCCTGTGGATGCAGTCGGCCTATCAGCTCGACGGCTCAGACCGGGTTCTACAGAAGACACCGGCAAGCTTCGACGTCTCAGTGTGGGAGTTGTTCTGGCCGCTCAGCGTCGGCGCGACGTTGGTCGTGGCAAAGCCCGGCGGACATCGGGATCCCGGCTATCTCGCGGACTTGATACGGCAAGAGGGCATCACGGTATGCCACTTCGTCCCTTCGATGCTGCGCGCGTTCCTTCGGGAACTTCGGGACGGCGATGCCAACACCGCATCGAGTCTGAAGCGGGTGATTTGCAGCGGCGAGCAGCTGTTGCCCGATCTTCGCGACGAACTCCTTGACCTCACCGACGCCAGCCTGCACAACCTGTATGGCCCAACGGAGGCCGCCGTCGACGTGACCGCCTCGCCCGCGTTGCGGCGGGGCGTCCCCGATGGCTTCGTGCCGATCGGCCGCCCGGTGTGGAACACGCAGGTCTACATTCTGGACGCCGCGCTTGATCCGGTGCCGGACGGCGTGGTTGGAGAGCTCTACCTGGCTGGCCGTCAGCTGGCACGGGGATACCACGGCCAACCGGGATTGACGGCCACGCGGTACGTCGCGAATCCGTTCGGCGGCGACGGCGGGCGGATGTATCGGACAGGCGATCTGGCTCGCTGGTCGGCAGCCGGGCAACTCGAATTCGTCGGGCGGGTCGACAACCAAGTCAAGGTTCGGGGATTCCGGATCGAGCCCGGCGATGTGGAGTCCTCGATCCTGCTTCTCGCCGAAGTCGAGCAGGCGGTGGTGGTTCCACAGCCGGATCGCTTCGGAGACGCCCGGCTCATCGCGTACATCACGCTGCACGACGGCGCCGACATCGCGCCGGATCGGGTGCGGGAGTTCGTGGCCGGGAAGCTGCCCGGCTACATGGTTCCCGCCGCGGTGATGGTCGTCGAGGAGATGCCGGTGAGCCCGAACGGAAAGGTCGACCTGAAGCTGCTGCCGGCGACCGTCTTCGCCGCGCAGGGCGCCGGCCGGGAGCCGCGCGATCCGTTCGAGAAGTCATTGTGCGAGGTGTTCGCCGATGTCCTCGGGCTTGAGCGCATCGGTATCGACGACTCGTTCTTCGACCTGGGCGGCCATTCGCTGGCGGCGACCCGGGCGATCAGCAAGGTTCGATCCGCTCTGGGAGTCGAGTTGAGCATGCGTCTGCTCTTCGAGTTTCCATCAGTTTCGCTGCTTGCCGAGCAAGTCAGGAAGCTGGAGAAGACGAAACGGCCCGCGCTACGGGCAAGGCGATAGCCCGCGAAGACAGTGCTTCCGTCATTTGCCGGACAGCTTCCTAAGGGTGGATTCAGATGACCGTTGACCGTGACGCCGCCGATTCGCTGCCCGCGCAGAACGAGTTCCTGCCGCTGTCGTTCGCACAGCAGCGGTTGTGGTTTCTCAACCGGATCGAGGGATCGGGCTCCGCCTACAACGAATCTGTCGCTCTGCGGTTGCGCGGGAAGCTGGATCGGGAGGCGCTGGACGCGGCGCTGCGGGATGTCGTCGGTCGGCAGGAAGCGCTGCGGACGGTGTTTCCGACGTGGGAGGGAGTGCCGTTTCAGCGGATCCTGGATCCGGAGGATGTCGGCTCGTTGTTGACGGTCGGGCAGGTCGGTCCTGGTGAGGACTTGGCCGGGGTGTTGGCTGCGGCGGCTGGTTATGTCTTCGATCTGGGCGCTGAGATTCCGCTCCGGGTGGTCTTGCTGGTGGTTTCCCCGGATGAGCATGTGTTGGCTTTGACGGTGCACCACATTGCGGGTGACGGCTGGTCAAGAGGACTGCTCGCGCGGGATGTGTCGGTGGCGTATGCGGCACGGTTGGCTGGTTCGGAGCCGGGGTGGACGCCGCTGCCGGTGCAGTACGCGGATTATGCGTTGTGGCAGCGGGATCTGTTGGGGTCTGAGGAAGATCCGGGCAGCGTCCTGTCGGAGCAGTTGGCGTATTGGCGCCGGGTGCTGGCTGATCTGCCGCCGGAGTTGGCGTTGCCGGTTGATCGGCCGCGTCCGGCGATCGCGAGCTATGCCGGTGACGTTGTCGAGTTCACCGTGTCGGCTGCGGTGCATGAGCGGTTGGCGGGTTTGGCGCGGGCGCAGGGTGTCACGCTGTTCATGGTGTTGCAGGCCGGGTTGGCGGTGTTGCTCTCTCGGCTGGGGGCTGGGTCGGATGTGCCGATTGGTTCGCCGATTGCGGGGCGTACTGATGAGGCGTTGGATGATCTGATCGGTTTCTTCGTTAACACGTTGGTGTTGCGGACGGATGTGTCGGGTGATCCGTCGTTTGTTGAGTTGTTGGGTCGGGTGCGTGAGGCGGGGTTGGGTGCGTTTGCGCATCAGGATGTGCCGTTTGAGCGGTTGGTTGAGGATCAGGCGCCGGTGCGTTCGCTGGCGCGGCATCCGTTGTTTCAGGTGATGTTGTCCTTGCAGGACAATGCCGAGGCTGTTCTGGAGTTGCCGGGTGTGGAGGCGGAGTTGTTGGCTCCGGCTGTGTCGGCGGCGAAGTTTGATTTGTCGTTCGAGTTGGGGCAGGTGTTCGATGCCGATGGTGCGTCGGCGGGGTTGCGTGGTGGGGTCACGTTCGCGGTTGATCTGTTCGATCGCGAGACGGTGGAGTTGATTGCGCAGCGGTTTGTGCGGGTGTTGGCGGCGGTGGCTGCCGACCCGGAGCGGCCGGTCGGCCGGGTTGAGGTGTTGTCGGCAGGGGAGCGGCAGCATGTGTTGCGGGAGTGGAACGACACCGGTCGTGACGTGTCTGAGGCGACGTTGCCGGAGTTGTTCGCAGAGCAGGCGGCTCGGATTCCGGATGCGACGGCGGTGGTGTTCGGGGACCAGGAGCTGACATACGCGGAGTTGAATGCGCGGGCTGATCGGTTGGCCCGTTTGTTGGTTAGTCGGGGTGTGGGACCGGAGTCATTGGTCGCGGTCCTGATGAGGCGGTCGGCGGACTTGCTGGTGGCGTTGCTGGCGGTGCTGAAAGCTGGCGGCGCCTATCTGCCGATCGACGAGCGTTCTCCGGTCTCCCGGGTCAGCGGGATCGTTCAGGCTGCTGATGTGCGGCTGCTGCTGGTGGACGCCGCCGCGAGCGAGAGCGACCTGGCCCGCGAGGTGGCAGATCAGGGAGCTGATCTTCTCCTGGTGGACGCGGAGACCGGCACGGACGAGCCGGTCGCGCTCCCGGCTTCCGGGCTGCCCGATCGGCTGGCGTACGTGATGTACACCTCGGGGTCCACCGGGGTGCCCAAAGGCATTGGGACGACGCATCGCAATGTGGTCGAGTTGGCCACCGATCGTTGCTGGGCACACTCGGACACACTGCGGGTGCTGATGCTCGCCCCGCACGCCTTCGACGCTTCGACCTACGAGATATGGGCTCCGCTGCTGTCCGGCGGCGTGGTGGTCGTCGCCCCGGAGGTGGAGCTGGACACGTCGGCTGTTCGCACCCTGATCACCCGGCACCGGCTCACGCATCTCCACCTGACCGCGGGCCTCTTCCGGGTGATCGCGGAGAACGATCCGCAGTGTTTCGAGGGTCTGCGCGAGGTGCTGACCGGCGGGGACGTCGTCTCTGTCGCGGCGGTGCGGCGCGTACTCGAGGCCATTCCCGGAATCGTGGTCCGACAGCTGTACGGGCCCACGGAAACGACCCTTTGTGCGACTCATTTCGCGGTGGACACGAGCGAGAACCTCACGCACGTTCTACCGATCGGTGGGCCGCTGGACAACACTCGGGTCTATGTGCTCGATGATGCGTTGAGCCCGGTTCCTGTGGGTGTTCCGGGTGAGTTGTATATCGCTGGTGTTCAGTTGGCGCGGGGCTATCTCGGTCGGATGGGTCTGACTGCTGAGCGGTTTGTGGCGTGTCCGTTCGGTGTGGCCGGGGAGCGGATGTATCGCACCGGTGATGTGGTGCGGTGGGGCGCGGGTGGAGTGCTGGAGTTTGTGGGTCGGGCTGATGACCAGGTGAAGGTTCGGGGATTCCGGATCGAGCTGGGTGAGGTCGAGGCGGTGCTGGCGGCTCATCCGTCGGTGCGGCAGGCCGTGGTGGTGGTGCGGGAGGACGTGCCGGGGGATAAGCGTCTGGTCGGCTATGTGGTTCCGGCTGCCGGTGCCGATGTTGGCCTGACCGATTCGCTGCGTGCCCACGTGGCTGGTGCGTTGCCGGACTACATGGTTCCGACCGCGATGGTGGTGCTTGATGCGTTGCCGGTGACGGTGAACGGAAAGCTGGACCGTCGTGCTTTGCCGGTGCCTGATTACGCGAGCGGTTCCGGGCGCGGCCCTGCGGATGCCCGTGAGGAGCTGCTGTGTCGGGTGTTCGCCGAGGTTTTGGGCGTGCCCGCGTTGGGGGTCGATGACAACTTCTTCGAGCTGGGAGGTCATTCGCTGCTGGCGGTCTCGCTGGTGGAGCGGTTGCGCGAGCAGGGGATCTCGATCGACGTCCGGACGCTGTTCGCGTCGCCGACGGTAGCCGGGCTCGCCGCGGTCGCCGGTCAGCGCGAGGTCGAAGTCCCGCCGAACAAGATTCCCGCCCGAACGCGGGCGATCACACCTGAGATGCTGCCGCTGGTGGCGCTGACCCAAGGCGAGATCGATCGGATAGTCGCGGGCGTTCCAGGCGGTGCGACGAACGTCAAGGACATATATCCGTTGGCGCCGTTGCAGGAAGGCATCTTCTTCCACTACCTGCTCGGGTCCGAAGACGGCGATGACGTATACGCGATTCCGACCGTGTTGGGGTTCGATTCCCGGGCGCGTCTTGATGACTTCCTGGTCGCGCTGCAACACGTGGTGGACCGGCACGACATCCTGCGGACCGCTGTGTTGTGGGAAGGGCTTCCCGAGCCGGTGCAGGTGGTCTGGCATCAGGCACAGATGCCGATCGAGGAGGTTTCCCTCGGTGGCGGTGGCGGTGGCGGTGGCGG
>NZ_JAAFZA010000011.1 GCF_015356865.1 Catenulispora pinisilvae | reverse complement strand
AACTCGCGGCCTGGGCCACCGCCGTCAACGCCGACCAGCGCCAAGTCCACTGGCACTTCACCACCGACGACGCCCGCACCCGACTCCGCCACCTATATCCCAAACATTAGAAGCGACAAGCTACTAGTTAGCCATGCAGATCGTGGTCGTCCAGGACGTCGGAGATGACCCGCTCGAAGGTCGGCGCCGTGGCCGGGTGGTCGCGGATCGCCTCAGCGAACTGAATCAGCGCCTTCCACAGTGCCCAGCCACGGGCCCGGGCCCAGGTCGCCGGATCCTGACGGACCGCGCCGCGGAAGGCCTCGCGGGCCCGGCCGGTCAGCGTCACCCAGGCGATGACCAGGTCGCAGGCCGGGTCGCCGACGCCGCTGGTGCCGAAGTCGATCACGGCGGACAGCCGGCCGTGGTCGATGAGCAGGTTGCCGGTGGCCAGGTCGCCGTGGAACCAGACCGGGGCGCCGGTCCACTCGGCGGCCAGGGCGGCTTTCCAGACCGCTGCGGCGCGCCGGGTGTCGACGCGGCCTTCGAGCTCTGTCAGCAGGCGGCGGGTCTCGTCGTCGTAGTGGGCCGGGGAGGCGCCGCGGTAGAAGCTGTGCGCGCCGGCCAGCGGGCCGTCGGTGGTGTCGCAGGCCTGAAGCGCGTGGATGAACGCGGCCAGGTCGGTCGCGAACATGGCGGGGTCGGCCAGCCGCTCCAGGTCCAGCGTCGTGCCGGGCAGCCAGTTCCGGATCGACCACGGATGCGGATACCCCTCCCCCGGCGCGCCGGTCCCCAGCACCTTCGGGATCGGCAGCGGCAGGTGCGGCGCGAGGCGTGGCAGCCACTCGTTCTCCTTCGCGACACCGGCCACGTAGCCGGCGGCGGTCGGCAGGCGCGCGGTCATCTCCTCGCCGAGGCGATAGGTGCGGTTGTCGTTGCCGTCGCGCTCGACCGGGACCACCGGCAGGTCGGCCCACTGCGGGAACTGCGCCGCGATCAGGCGCTTGACCAGGGCTGCGTCGATGCCGGCGCGGCCGTCCAGAGTGGAGATCACCATGGCGTGATCCTGACCTGGGGGCTGGACCGACGCAACGGGATTTCTCGGGGCCGCAGGGTCGGTCAGGCCGGATTGGGCTGGGCACCACGAACCATGTGCTACTGTAGCCTCAGCATCCCAAAGATCCGCTGATTTCTGATGTCGCGGCTATCGATGCACCTTCAGTTTTCATTGCCCACCTGATGTTCTCGTCAGCAGGGCGTTTCTTCACCGCCGGACCTGAGTCTCCAGACCCGCGTATTGAGCGCGCAGAGCTGGACTTCTCCGTCCGCTGTGGTTTCCGGTGACCCGCCGCTCGCTTCGTGAATCTCCGACGACCGGCACGGCTCGCTCTCCCCCTTCTGTCCTTGAAAGGACTCCTCATGAGTACCGCAACACTCGAACACCCCAAGACCGAATCTCCCAAGACCAGGCAGTCCCGCAGCAAGGCGGCGAGCGCTGGAAGCGCTAGGAACGCTGGGAGCAAAACCGCCCAGGATCCGCAGCCGGTCATGCCGGTCGTCGGGATTCTCGACCAGCAGGATCAGCATGGCTTCCTGCGTGTGGACGGCTATGCGCCGGGCCCTCGGGACCTGTACGTCCCGCCGGCCCTGGTCCGTCGGCACGGACTGCGCCCCGGCGACCTCATCGTCGGCGCCGCCGCCCTCGACCCGTCCGACGCCTCTGATGACTCTTACACCTCCAAGTCCGGCAAGACCTCCGACAAGGCCCGACCGCTGCTGCGCGTCGACACCGTCAACGGCCGGCCCGCGGACCAGCCGCACACCCGGCCGCGGTTCGGGGACATGACTCCGCTCCATCCCCACCAGCGGCTGCGGCTGGAGACCGATGCGGCGCGATACAGCACCCGCGCCATCGATCTGGTCTCCCCGATCGGCAAGGGCCAGCGCGGCCTGATCGTGGCCCCGCCCAAGACCGGCAAGACCATGCTCCTGCAGGCCATCGCGCGGGCGGTCACCGTCAACCATCCCGAGTGCCACCTGATGGTCGTGCTGCTCGACGAGCGCCCCGAAGAGGTCACCGACATGCGCCGCTCGGTGGCCGCCGAGGTCATCGCCTCCACCTTCGACCGGCCGGTCAGCGAGCACATCGCCGTCGCCGAACTCGCCGTGGAGCGCGCCAAGCGGCTGGCCGAGGCGGGGCAGGACGTCGTGATCCTGCTCGACTCCATCACCCGCCTGTGCCGGGCCCACAACAACAACGCCAAGTCCGGCGGCCGCACCCTGTCCGGTGGCGTCGACGCCGCCTCCGTCGCCGCCCCCAAGCGCCTCTTCGGCGCCGCCCGGAACCTGGAAGAGGGCGGCTCGGTGACGATCCTGGCCACCGCGCTCGTCGACACCGGATCCCGCGCTGACGACTACTTCTTCGAGGAGCTCAAGAGCACCGGCAACATGGAGCTGCGGCTGGACCGCGCCCTGGCCGACCGGCGCATCTTCCCCGCGATCGACGTCGCCGGGTCCAGCACCCGGCGCGAGGAACTCCTGGTCCCGGGCGACGAGCTCGACGCGCTGCGACGACTGCGGCGGGTGCTGCTTTCCCGGCCGACTCAGCAGGCGGCTGAGCTGCTGCTGGAGCGGATGAAGCTGACTAGCGGGAACGATGTGTTTCTTCGGTCGATTCGGCAGACGACGCCGGCGGGGGTCTGAGGCCGGCCGGGGGCTGAAACGGCAGAGGGCTGATACGGCAGAGTCCTGAGATAGGTAGCGCGCGCCAGCCCATCAGTTTTCGAGCCGGGCAGTCTTCGAGCCGGCGCGGTTTCGAGCCGGGCAGTTTTCGAGCCGGGCAGTCTTCGAGCCGGGCAGTCTTCGAGCCGGGCAGTCTTCAAGGCGGCGCGGTTTCGAGCGGGCGGGTTTCGAGGTACCTCAGTCGTGCGGGACGAGCGCGACCGGGCAGTCGGCGTGCAGCAGCAGCGTCTGGGCGACCGGGCCGACGCGCATGCCGGGGCGGCCGTCTGCGCGGCGGTGGGCGCCGACGACGATGAGGTCGGCGTAGGTGGTCGCGCCGGTGAGGAATGCCGTGGGTGAGCCTTCGATGAGTTCGTGGTCGGTCACTACGTCGGGGTACTGGTCCGGCCAGGGTTGTAGCACCTGCTCCAGTGCCTCCTCGGCGCGCTCCGCGGCCTGGGTCGGGGCACGGCCGAGCGGGCCGGCGTCGCCGGTGTAGACGCGTGGCCACAGCGTGCCGGGTGCGCTGACCGCCTTCAGGCGGGCGCCGCGTGCGGCGGCCTCGGCGTAGGCGAAATCGAGGAGTTCGGCGGCGCTGTCGCCGATGTCGACAGCGGCCACGACCGTGCCCCGGGTCCGGTGTTCCGAGCCGCGCACCACCAGGGCCGGGCAGGTGGCGCGGGCCACCGTGTGCCGGGCGACGGAGCCGGGGCGCAGGAAGCCGTCGCGGCCGTGGTGCCCCAGTACCAGCAGGTCCGCGTCCGAGGACTGTTCGGCCAGGATGGTGGGGGTGGGGCCTTCCAGCTCCCTGGTGAGGATCGCCAGACCGGGGTGGTCGGCCCGGAGTTGGTCGGCGGCCTGATCGACGGGGTCCTGGGTTGCGGAAGTCTCGGGTGGTGCCGCGGGTGCGTGGTGGAGCGCGTGGATCACCATCAGCGGGACCTCGCGTCGATCCGCCTCCGCCGCAGCCTCGGCGAGCGCCCGCTCGCCGGCGGGACGCTGGTCGTAGCCGACGACGACACCGGATTCCATGGCGGCTCCGGATTCCATGTTGTTGCGCCTCCCTGCTCGGGGTTCTGACGCCTTGCCCGGTTGATCCACTCCTATTAGTCGATCATCTCCGCAAGTGGCCGGGGCAGCTAGTAGACACGGGAGGTCAGCCCGCATCCAGCATCGGCGCCGCGAGGTACTGCTCGGGGATCCCGAAGGCGTCCACCAGGGTCCGCGCGTGCGGCCGCAGCTCGGCGCACAATGTGTTCACCGCGCTGATGACGGCCTTGGACCGGCCGGCGCTCAGGCGTCCGTGCTCCAGGAACCAGGCGCGGTCCGCCTCGATGTTGGCCAGCGCGTGCAGGTCGCAGACGCGCTCCAGCAGTGCCTTCGCGTCGGGGTCCGGGCAGCGGCCGATCGCGTGGACGAACGCTTCCAGCACGAGGCGGTCGATGTGGACCCGGCCCGCGCGCAGGACGTGGTCCTGGGCGGCGTTGAACACGGCGAACGGGTCCGGCCCGGCCTTGCGGAGCCGGTCGGCGACGCCCGCCAAGACGTGCTGCTCACGGTCCTGGAACAGCTTGAGCTGCCAGTCGCGGTCGAACAGCGCCTCGCGGTCGTCGCCCTCGGTCAGCCGGTCGACGGCGTCGACGACCTTGCGGGCCGCGGTGCGCTCGGCCACCGCGCCCAGGACGCGTTCGGCGGCGAAGCGCGCGGTGGCCAGCGGGCTCAGGTTCTGGAAGGCGTCCTTGTAGTCGGTCAGCAGCCCCTTGGCGACCAGCTGGAGCAGGACCGTGTTGTCCCCTTCGAAGGTGGTGAAGACGTCGGTGTCGGCCTTCAGGCCGGGCAACAGGTTCTCGGCGAGGTAGCCGGCGCCGCCGCAGGCCTCGCGGGCGTTCTGAATCGTGGCGGTGGCGTGCCAGGTGTTGGCGACCTTGAGGCCGGCGGCGCGGGACTCCAGCCGGCGTTGTTCCTCCTCCGGCGCGTCGGAGGCGGTGTCGTGGAGCGCGGCCACGAGTTCGTCCTGGGCGAAGTGCAGCGCGTAGGTGGTGGCCAGGGCGGGCAGCAGGCGGCGCTGGTGGCCCAGGTAGTCCAGGATCACCACCTCCTCGCCGTCCGGCTTCGCGAACTGGCGGCGGCGCTCCGCGTAGCGCACGGCCAGGGTCAGGGCCCGCTTGGTCGCGCTCCCGGCGCTGCCGCCGACGCTGACGCGGCCCCGGATCAGCGTGCCGAGCATGGTGAAGAAGCGGCGGGCGTCGCCTTCGATCGGGCTGGAGTAGGTGCCGTCCGGGGCCACGTCGCCGAACCGGTTGAGCAGGGCGTCCCTGGGGACGCGGACGTGGTCGAAGGCCAGGCGGCCGTTGTCGACGCCGTTGAGGCCGGCCTTGGGGCCGCAGTCCTCGATGACGACGCCGGGCGCCGCCTGGCCGCCGGCATCGCGGATCGGGACCATGAAGGCGTGCACGCCGCGGGCCTGGCCGTGCGTGATGAGCTGCGCGAACACCACCGCCGCGTGGCCATCGCGCGCGGCGTTCCCGATGTACTCCTTGGTGGCGGCGCGATCCGGGGTGTGGACGACGAATTCGGCGGTCTCCGGATCGTAGGTCGCGGTGGTCCGCAGGTGCTGCACGTCCGATCCGTGGCCGTGCTCGGTCATCGCGAAACAGCCGAGCAGGTCCAGGTCCTTGATACGGCGCAGGTAGCGCTCGTGATGTGGCCCGGTGCCCAGCAGCTGCACGGCACCGCCGAACAAGCCCCACTGCACACCGGCCTTGACCATCAGCGACAGATCGCCGAAGCCCAGCATCTCGAACGACACGACCGAGCCGCCGATGTCGCCCCCACCGCCGTATGCCTTGTCGAAGCCGAGCCCGGGGACGTCGGTCGTGGCGAGCGCCTGGAGCTGGTCGAAGACCAGGGCACGGTGCGCTTCCACGTCGAGGCCGACCGGGTCCCGGTAGGGCTCGGCCGCCATCCGCGCCCGGACCTCGGCGCGCAGGGCGGCCCAGCGGCCGTCCAGGACCGGGGTCAGGGTACGTGGATCGACGTCGGCGGGTAAGGACGGCATTGGTCGCTCCTGGGTTCGGCGATCGCGGCGATAGAGGCGATAGAGGCGATAGAGGCGATGACAGCTATGGCGACTACTACAGCGCCAGGCCGGTAGTACTACAACGCCAGGCCGGGCGGCTCGGCCGGACTCGGCATGGGTTCGGGCTGCGGGTCGGGGCGCGGAACCGGACTAGGCGGCGTGGGCTCGGGGAAGGGCCGCGGCGGCGGGACAGGCTCCGGGCCGGGTCGCGGCGGCCGAACCGGCTCGGGACCGGGCCTCGGAGGCGTCGGAACAGGCGGCTCAGGCTCAGGACCACCAGGGCGAACCGGCGGTGCCGGCATGGGCGGGACAGTGTCGGCGACAGGGTTTCCACTCATCGGGTCCGCGTGCCCGGGATCGCCGCGACGAAACGGGCCCCACCCGAATGGGCGCGATCCGCGGTCACCGCGCAGGTCGTCGGAGCGGTTACGGCTCGGCCCGAGGCATCAGCAGCATGCCGTCAGCCGGCGGTATCCGCCGGCTCGGCTTCCAACCCCGCGACGTCGACCGGCGGCAAGTCCTTGATCTCGTCCTTGGTCAGCCGCACCTCCACCCCGTCCACGCCGATCCCGGTCACGTCCCGGATCGGGATGGCGACCCGCTTGCGGCCCCACAGGTGTCCCTCGTCCAGGAGCACGTGGGTCACGGAGCTGTCCGGGGCCATGACCAGCAGGCCCCGCACCCGGCCGATCTCGCCGTCGGCGGCCTGGACGCGCTCGCCCCGGCGGACGCCGACCTCGCCGACCGGGATGTGCTCCACGGTCGTGGTGGGCAGCGGGTCCGCGCCCGGCGCGATGCCCATGATGTTGGTGGGGCTCAGGACGAGCCCGTAGAGCGGCCACTCCAGGACCCGGTCGCCGTGGGCGGCGCCGCCGGCCCCGAGGCGCTCGGCGTCGGGCAGGAAGAAGGTCTGCGACGCCGGTTCGAACTCGTCGAAGCGGGCGCGCGTGCAGTTCAGTTCGACGCCGTCCGCGCCGGGCACGGCGATGTGCACCGGGACCAGGCGGGCCAGGTCGACCTCGTCATCCGGCCGAACCACCAGGTGGGTGAGCTTGTCGGCGACCGGATCGACGACGACGAACGCCACCTCGCCGCAATCGTCCCCGGCACACTGGACCCGGCTGCCAATCACGTATTCGAGGGTGTCCTGCATCTCAGAATCCTCTCGATAGTCGTAAGCACCACGTAAGTCGTAAGCACCACGTATATCCAGGGCCCCAGAAGATAAACGGCTGTTTATCCGCTACGACACCGGGCATGCGGGCGCGCGAAAACGTTCGTCCGGAAATCGTTGATCTCGAAACGTTGATCCGGAAATCACCGAGCCCAGGGAGGACATCATGCCCAGAGCGTGGAGTGCAAAGCGCGAACGCCAATACGAGCACATCAAGGACCAGGCCGAGGAACGCGGCGTTTCGGATAAGCGGGCCGAGGAGATCGCGGCGCGCACCGTCAACAAGGAACGAGCCCGCAAGGGCGAAGCCGAGCACTCCAGCCGGCTGTCCAAGACCGACATCTCCTCGGGGCAGCGCGGGGGCAAGCGTTCGGGGCGCAGCGGGCCGCGCGGCCGGACCAAGGCGCAGCTCTATAACGAGGCCCGGCACCGCAATATCCAGGGCCGGTCGAAGATGACCAAGGCTGAGCTGGAGCAGGCACTGGGCGTGCGGTGAGCCGGTTCCTATCCGCCATCGACCGCGATCCGGTCGATGGCGACGGCCAGCGCGTCCAGAGTCTGCCGGATCTCCCCGGCGTCAGAGGTCGGCGAGGCGTGGAACGGACGCAGCAGCTCGGCGGCGTCCAGGCCGCGCCGGTTCAGGACGCTGGCCGCCATGGTCCGGGCCAGGTCCAGCCCGGTGGCCGGGTCGTGGGGGAAGACGCCGTACGCGTGCCGCAGCGCGCCGTCGAGGTATTCGACGTCCTCGGCGGTCAGGCGGCGCGGCAGGGCCGAGCCCGGGTACGCGCGGATCCAAGCTGTCATCGTCTGCTCCTAAGCCATCGGGGCCTGTGCGCGGTGCGCCGCCACGGGCCCCGGGACGCTCCCGGAACCCGCGAAACCATGCCGCTACTTGTTGAGGTGCTGCTTGCCCTTCGCGATCAGTTGCTCGGCCTTGCCCTTGGCTTCCAGGCCGTCGTCGTCGGTGACGGCCCCGGCCACTTCCTTGGCCTTCCCCGTCGCCTTGTGGCCGAGGTTCTTCGCGGTCTCCTTGGCCTTGTCGGCCGCCTGCTCGGCGTGCGCCACGTCCTGATCGGCCTGGCCCTCAGCCTGCGCCTGCTCGTTCCCCGTGGCCTTGCCGACGGCTTCCTTGATCTTGCCCTTGGCGTCCTGGACCGTGTGCTTGGCCTTGTCACCGACACTCATGGTGGATCCCTTCCTGTGAAGTCGATCGTCGTGAAGCGCCCTCCTGTCCCGCCGCGCGCGGTATGAAACGGTCGGGCGTCAGCCGACCGGTCTGCGATTGATGACCCGCTCGCAGTAGTACCGCCCGGCCAGCGCCCCGCCGAAGATGACGAATCCCACGCCGATCAGCCAGGACAGCACGACCAGGACCACGCCGACCATCCCGTAGTCCTGCGCGCTGGAGGTGATCATCGGCTTGAACACCAGCGCCGAGAACGCCCGCAGGCCGCTCAGGCCCGCGACGGTCGCCAGCGCGCCGGGGAGCAGCCAGCCCCAGGGGACGCGGCCGGCCAGCAGGAAGTACTGCCCCCACCAGAAGAAGGACAACGCGGCGGTGACGAAGACGATGATCCGCACGGCTTGCTCCACCAATCCGTGCCGCAGCAGCGCATTGCTCTCCACCTCGAAGGCGAGGTAGCCGATCAGGGCGGCCAGCCACACCACCCGGCGCCAGGCCTGCCGCCAGGACTCCGGGGGAATCTCCCAGATCCGTTGGTAGCTGAGTTGGACGTCCGTCACGAAGGCGAGGCCGAACGCCGCCAGCAGCGCCAGGCCGAGGATCCCGATCTGGCCCACCTCGCGATGGTGCGCCGCGAAGAGCCGCAGCACCGGCACTGCTGTATTCGGGGGAAGGCCCATCCCGTCGACGACCCACTGCCCGAGTCCCTTCTGCGAGGACGGGCTGACCGCCGCCACGACCACGAGCAGCGGCGCCAGCGCCACCAGGCCCAGCGTCGCGAAGGCCATGGAACGCCGGAGCAGCTCCAGTTGCGTGCCGCCGCGCCACACGTTGCCCAGGACGCTGCGGCTACAACGCTCCCGCCAACGTGCATACCTGCCGGTCGGCAGCTCGTAGGCAGACTCGCCGTCCATTTCCGATCTCCTCGCAGCACGCCGTGCATGACGGTCACAAGCGATGCAAGCACTCCCCCATGGCTCAGGCGACTGGAAGGCGTATAGCCATCGCGGGCTCGGAGGTACGAGTCAGAAATACGCCGTATGGCACTGGCAGCCTGTCGACAGAAGAGCAAGTAGCCCTCCGCCTTCGAGGGCCTTTTCGTCACGCTGAACGAGACGATATGCTGACCCGAAGCAGTGTGACGAAAGGGGCGCCGATGGACTGCCGGGTCTGCGGCACATCGCTGACGTCAGCGGGTCGGGGCCGCCCGCCGCGGTACTGCTCGCGCGCGTGTCGCAGCAAGGCCTATCGGGAGCGGGTGGCGGAGCGCGGCGTGGAGCCGGTCGAGCGGGTGCCGCTCGGCGCCGAGCAGATCGTACGGGCCGCGATCGGGCTCGCCGATGAGGAGGGCGCGCAGGCGTTGACCATGCGGGGCGTGGCCGCGCGGCTCGGCGTGGGGGTGATGTCGCTGTACCGGTACGTCTCCGGGCGCGACGAGCTGATCGACCTGATCACCGACGCCGTGTTCGGCGAGCGGTCGTTGCCGGAGAGCGGCGGGCCGCGGGGTTGGCGGGCGCGGCTGGAGCTGTCCGCGCGCTCGGAGTGGGCGCTGTATCAGGCGCACCCGTGGCTGCCCCGGGTCACCGACCTGATCTCGCACCCGCCCGCGAGCACGAATGTCATGGCCTACACCGATTGGCGGCTGCGGGCGGTGGCAGACTGCGGATTCCCGTACTCGGCCATGGTGCAGATCGCGGCGCTGGTCAGCTCGTTCGTGCAGAGCATCGCGCTGGCCCAGGGCCACGGGCCGCGCACCGGCGGGCTCAACCGGCGGGACTGGATGGCGGCGCGCAAGGAGGCGTTCGACCGCAGTTCGCGGAACCTGCCGATGGTGTCCCAGTTCGGCGAGGAGGCGTTGCGGGCCACTGAGTCGGAGGCCCTCTTCGAGTTCGGACTACAGCGCCTCCTGGACGGATTCGGCGTGATGCTGGAACCGGCGAGCCCTTGATGTGGTGGATTGAAGGCAGCGGTTCTCAGCTGTGGCAAGGGCATCCGGCCGAGGCCACCGCGGACTCGGGCATCCCGGCCGCGGCCTTCGCGACGTCCGCCAGAAGCTGCGTACGCTCGTCCGGCCCGACGTAGCGGCCGCGGACCACGACGCCGGACAGCTTCGTGGTGTTCGTGATGTCCCGCAACGGATTCGCGTCCAGCACCGCCAGGTCGGCCAGGTATCCCTCGGCGACCCGGCCGGTCGCGACGCCGAGGTAGTCCGCCGGCTCGACGGTCGCGGCGTAGAGCGCGGCGCGCGGGCTGAGGCCGGCCCGGACCAGCAGGCGCAGCTCGTCGTGCACGGCGAAGCCGGGGAACACGCCGGGGGTGCCGGTGTCCGTGCCCACCATGATCGGCACGCCGGCCCGGTGCATCTCGTTGACCAGCCGCAACCGGTACTCGAACAGCCCGGCCCAGCCGGCGTCCTCGCTCGGCGCCCGGTCCTTGAGGTAGAGCTCCTCCAGGGCGTAGTCGTAGCCGCCCTGGGACGATGCGGGCAGGTAGCGGTTACGCGGGTCGTGCTGGTCGAGCGTGCGCGCGTAGTCCAGGCCCTGGTGCATGATCAGGGTCGGTACCTGGCGGCTGCGATGCTCGACGAACCGCGCGTACAAGGCCTGGGCCTTGGCCTTGCTGTGCGTGCTCGACGCCAGCAGTTCCAGCGGGTGGATGTCCTTGAACCAGCCCGCGTAGTCGCCCAGGGCCAACCGGATCTGGTGAATCCGGGCCCGGATCTCAGACTCCTGCGACGAGGTGCCCAGCAGCGTCCAGAACATGTGCTCGAAGCTGGCCTGGCCCAACTCGGCCGCCTCGGTCATCGGCACCTCGTCCGGACAGTGCCCCGCGAAGCGGATCCCCTGCGCCTGCGCCTCGGCCGCGATCCCCCGCAGCGCCGGCTCCGACACCCGCGAGTACACCTTCACGAAGTCGGCGCCCTCGGAGACCGCCTGACGCACCGCCTGACGGCCCTCGTCGGCGTCGGCCACGGAGATCACGTCCAGCAGGTTGGGATCCCAGATCGAGGGCGAGCCGTCGATGATCCGGCTGCCGACCGTGTACCGCGGGCCCAGCAGCGTCCCGGCCTCGATCTTCGTGCGGAAACCCCGCACCAGCGCGTTGCCGGCCATGTCCCGGACCGTGGTAACCCCGTTGGCCACGTACAGCGCCGGGTCGATCTGCTCGTAGGCCAGGCCGTGCGTGTGCATGTCGGCCAGGCCCGGAATCACGAACTTGCCGCGCAGATCGACGACGGTCGCGCCGTCGGGGACCGGCACCAGAGCCGACGGCCCGGTGCGCACGATCCGGCCGCCGCTTATCAGGATCGTGACATCGGGGCGAGCCCTGCCGTCAACGGGATCGACGACGGTCGCGTGAGTGAGAACGAGGTCTTCACCGCGGTCGCCGGGACGCCCGGTCGTGGCGGCCGCGGCACCTGTCGCAATGGCCTGCGCACTGACCACCGCGGCGGCCGTGAGCCCGCCGACGAGGACGGAACGGCGTGACGGTGAATACGTTGTACGAGTCATAATAAGGACTGTACACACTCGCCTCGGACTGCGGCCGATAGTCGCTCTTTGCCCACTGTGTAAAGGGAATCGGGTCGAATTTCGTCACGCGGACAGTGACGATTCACGTTTCGTCTCGGGGTCGGTGGGGCGTGACGAAATGCGGCGCCGTCACATGTCTGTCAGCCGCTGCTCAGCATGATCGAGGGCCATGCGGACCGCGCCGAGCGCCACCGCGTTCTCGCGCAGTGCCGACAGCCGCACCTCGCAGGGCACCAAGAGCAACGGCTCCAGGCGCCGCCGCACCGCGTCGAGCAGGACGTCGCCGCCGTGGGCGAGGCCGCCGCCGATGACCACCCGGCCCGGGTCGAGCATCAGGACCATGGCGGCCAGGCCTCGAGCGAAGCGGCCCGCGACCTGGTCCAGCACGGCCATGGCCGCGGGCTCTCCGGATGCGATCGCGTCGAAGAACGGCCGGAGGTCGGCGCGGTCGGTGGGGTCAGCGCGATCGGTGCTGTTAGCGTCGGCTCGGTCAGCCTCGGCGGGGTCGGCGGGGTCGGCGGGGTCGCTTGTCAGTGTCCCGTCATCGATCCCTGCCAACCGCCGGATCTCAGCCGCTCCGGCCAGCCGCTCGAACGGGCCCAGGCCGCCGGCCACTCCGGGCGGCGTGTCGTCCACGGGGGTGAGCAGGTCCAGGAACCCGAGCTCGCCGGCCGCCGAGGAGGCGCCGCGATACGGTTTGCCGTCGACGACGAGGCCGGCCCCGATGCGCTCGCCCCAGTGGACGTACAGCATCGTCGTGCCGGCCGCCCCCGCGCCTACCTGCCGTTCGGCCAGCACCGCGAGGTTGACGTCGTTGTCGATCAGCACCGGACAACCCAGCCAGTCCCGGAGCCCGGACAGCATCGGCAGCCCGGTCCAGCCCGGGATGCTCGGCGCGACCACCACAACGCCGCGCTCGTGGTCGACGATTCCGGGTGTCCCGAGGCCGACCGCCCACAGGCTCCCCACCGGGACCCCCGCCTCCTGTGCTAACTCCTCCAGTCCCGAGCGCATCAGCTCGACCAGCCGCGGCCCGGTCGGCTGCGGCGGGGTGGCCAGCCGCCGGTGGGCCCGCACCGCGCCGGACAGGTCGGCGATGGCCACGGTCATGGTGCGCGGTCCGATGTCGATCCCGGCCACGTGCCCGAGTTCGGCCCGGAACCGCGCCCGGGCCGCCGGGCGGCCCAGCGCCGTGGGTTCGGCGTCCAGGAACGCCACGACCCCGGCCCGGCCCAGGGCGGCGAGCGCCCGGGTCACAGCGGGACGGGACAGGCCGGTGGCCGCCATCAGGTCGGACACCCGCGCGGTGGCGTCCTCGGCGGCGCGCAGGGCGCCCAGGACGGCGCTGATGTTGATCCGCCGCAGCACGTGCGGGCCGGTGGCCACCTGATCGGACATGGTCTGCGTCGTTCCTTCGCTCGGCTGATTCAGGCATCTGAATTCAGGGCTCGCCAATATGGGTCTTGACAGCGGTCTAGTCCACCCAGATTATCTAACGAACCGTTCGTAATGAACGATACCCACTCGCCGCGCCACGGGCAGGAGACATCGTGAGAAGAATCCCACTCGTTGTGAGAGCCATGGCCGGGATCGTATCCCTGGCTCTGACTACCCTCGGCGCAATCGCCGCTCCGGCCAGTGCCACGGCAGTTGAGCATGCAGCAGCACCCTTCGACACCGGCGCCGCCGTGGCGAGCCTGCACCGCTTGCTGCCCGCGCAGGCGAGGCAGATCTCGCTGATCGCCGAGCCCCGGTCGGCAACCGGCGCCGACTCCTTCACGGTGTCCGGCCGGGCCGGCGCCGTCACGGTGCGGGGCACGTCCCCGGCCACGCTGCTCACCGGTGTCGGCTGGTATCTGCGCAACGTCGCGCACGTGGACATCGGCTTCCCAGCCGACAGCACAACCCGGCTGCCCACGAGGCTGCCGGCGGTGCCGTCGGCGTTCACCGACGCCGCGGTCGTCCCCAACCGCTACGCGCTCAACGACACCGACGCCGGCTATTCCGGCGCCTACCGGACCTTCGCCGACTACCAGCACGAGATCGACGTGCTGGCTCTGCACGGCATCAACGAGATGCTGGTGACCGTCGGCGCGGAGAAGCCGTATTACGACGCGCTCCAGAAGTTCGGCTACTCCCCCACCGATCTCCAGTCCTGGATCCCGTCGCCGGCCCACCAGCCCTGGTGGCTGATGCAGAACATGGACAGCTTCGACGGGCCGGTCTCCGCACAGCTCATCAACGCCCGGGCCGCCCTGGGCCGCCGGATATGCGACCAGCTGCGGGCCCTCGGGATGACGCCGGTCCTGCCCGGCTACTTCGGCACGGTCCCCGCCGACTTCGCCGCCCGCAACCCCGGCACGAACGTCATAGCCCCCGGCGACTGGGTCGGCTTCACCCGGCCGTCCTGGCTGGATCCGAACGATCCGGCGTTCGCCAAGGTCGCAGCGTCCTACTACGCCGCGCAGTCGGCGGACTTCGGGAACAGCACGATGTTCAAGATGGACCCGCTACAGGAGGGCGGGACGCCCGGCAACATCGACGTCACCACCGCGGCGACCGCGATCCAGTCCGCGCTGGAGCAGGCCCACCCCAATGCGACCTGGGTCATTCTGGGATGGCAGAGCAATCCTTCAGCCGCCTTGCTCGCCGGCGTCGACAAGAGCCGGATGCTGATCGTCGACGGGTTGTCGGACCGCTATGACAACCTCGACCGCGAGTCCGATTGGGGCGGGACGCCGTACGCCTTCGGCACCATCCCGGACTTCGGTGGCAAGAACACGTTCGGGGCGAACAGCGCGGTGTGGGTGTCGCGGTTCCACCAGTGGCTGACCAAGAGCGGGAGCATGGAGCGGGGCATCGCCTTCATGCCCGAGGGCACCGGCACCGACCCCGCGGCCTTCGCGCTGTTCGCCGATCTGGCCTGGTCGAGCTCCCCCATCGACCAGTCCGCCTGGTTCGCGAACTACTCCGCCGCCCGCTACGGCGGTCCCGATCCGGCCGCCGCCGCGGCATGGGACGAGCTGCGTCAGGGCCCATACAGCATGGCCGCCGGCACCTGGGACGAGCCCCAGGACAGCCTGTTCACCGCCCGGCCCGCGCTGACCGCCGCCACCACGGCGTCCTGGTCCCCCGACGCGATGCGGTACGACGCGAGCACCGTTCAGACCGCGTTGCACGACCTGCTGAACGTGGCCCCGGCGTTGCGGTCGACCTCCGCCTACAAGTTCGACCTCGTCAACACCGCGCGGCAGGCGCTCGACAACCGAAGCAGGGTCCTGCTTCCGCAGATCAACGCCGCCTACACGGCCAAGGACCTGACCACGTTCCGGGCGCTGGTCGCCGAATGGAACACCGACGAGGCGACCCTGGACCGGCTCACCGCGACCGACCCGCACTTCCTGGCCGGCACCTGGCTGGCCGGCACCGCTTCCTGGTCGGCCGACCCCGCCGAGCGGGCGCGGCTCCAGTACGACGCCCGCTCGATCATCACGACCTGGGGCGAGCGCACCCAGGCCGACGACAACGGCCTGCGCGACTACGCGGCCCGCGAGTACTCCGGGATCATCCGGGACTTGTACGCGAAGCGTTGGTCGGCGTACTTCGCGTCGCTGGACACCGCGCTGTCCACCGGCACCGCCCCGGCGCCGATCGACTTCTTCGCGATGGACGACGCGTGGGCGCACGCCGCGAACTCCTACCCGACCACCACCACGGGCGATCCGTACACCGTCGCCTCGGCGGTCGCCGCCGCGCTGCCGCCGATCGCTCCGGCAGCGCCGACGGCACGGTCGTGATCCGGAACCGCGCCGCCGCGCGGGATCGGAGTCGCAATCCGCGGTCCTGACCGGGCCGATACATTCGGCTCGTGCATGACGAGACATTGGCGCGCAGGTCCGAGCGCCTGCGCCCGATCTTCTCCAGAGGTTTATCCGCGGATTTATCCGCTCGGGTTTCGCTGTGTTGTTTGAGATGTCCATCGCGAGCCACAAGGACGCTTCACAACGATTCAGCGGGCTCCGATTCCGGCTCCATGGCGGCCCGCGGAAAGGAATACAACGTCATGGCTGTCATTCTGCTGGTTCTCCTGGTGGCTCTTGTTCTGGGTGGCCTCGGCTTCGCGGCGCACGCCCTGTGGGTCATCGCCGTGATCGTGTTCGCCGCCTGGCTGATCGGGTTCGGTATCCGCCGCGGCGAGGAGGCGGCGGGCGGTCGGCGCCGCTGGTACGGGCGCTGGTGACCGACGACACGGTGCCGGCCCGCTCTGGGCCGGACCGGTACCCGACATGAGGAAGGACGCCATGACCACTGTCGCCGAACAGATCGTCACCGCCTTGGCCGACCTCGGAGTACGCACCGTGTGGGGGGTCGTCGGCGACGCGCTCAACCCCGTGACGGACGCGATCCGGCGGCAGGAGCGCATCGAGTGGATCGGGACCCGGCACGAGGAGGCGGCGGCGTTCGCCGCGAGCGCCCAGGCACAGCTCACCGGGACCATCGGGGTCTGCATGGGAACGGTGGGGCCCGGAGCGCTGCACCTGCTGAACGGCCTCTACGACGCCAAGAAGTCGCACGCGCCGGTGCTGGCGATCTGCGGCCAGGTCCCGTCGGCCGAACTGGGTGCCGATTACTTCCAGGAGGTCGACAACGACGCGGTGTTCCGTGACGTGGCCGCCTTCCGGCACACCGTGACCGCCGCGAGCCAGATGCCACGGGTGCTGGAACAAGCGGTGCAGATCGCGTACGCCAAGCCCGGGGTGTCGGTACTCACACTGCCCGGCGACATCGGTTCGGCGGCGGTGGCGAAGGACAGCGTCGTGCACATCACCCGCGTCCCGGCACACCTGACCCCCGACGACGGGGAGATCACCCGCGCCGTGCGGCTCCTGGACGACGCCGAGACCGTGACGATGCTCGTCGGGGCCGGAGCCCGGGACTGCCGCGATCCGCTGCTGGAACTGGCCGATCGGCTGGCCGCTCCCATGGTCCTGACGCTGAAGGCGAAGGAAGGGCTGGAGGACGGCAACCCCTTCCAGATCGGCCAGAGCGGTCTGATCGGCAACCCGGCCACCCGCGAGGCGTTCGAGACGGCCGACGCCCTGCTCATGATCGGCACAGACTTCCCCTATCCGGAATGGCTGCCGGACAAGACCCCGACCGTGCAGATCGACGTCCACGCCGACCACATCGGCCGCCGTACGCCGGTGGACGTCGGGATCGTCGGCGACGCCGGCCTGAGCGTCACGGCACTGTTGAAGCGGCTGCGCGGCAAACAAGACCGGACCCACCTGGAGCGCGCACGCTCGGACTACGAGCACTGGCAGAGCCGCCAGCACCGGCTGACCGATCCGGACTTCGACCACGGGCTGCTGGGCAAGGTCCGCTCCCGGCTGGACAACAGCGAGGCCAGGATCCGGCCCGAGGCGCTGGCCACGCTCGTCGACACCCACGCCGCCGACGACACCGTGTTCACCACCGACACCGGCATGTCCACCGTCTGGCTGGCGCGCTGCGTGACGATGCGCGGGACCCGCCGCCTGATCGGGTCCTTCAACCTCGGTTCGATGGCCAACGCACTCCCGCAGGCGCTGGGCGCGGCGGCGCTGGACCGGGGACGGCCGGTCGTCGCGTTCTGCGGGGACGGCGGCCTGACGATGCTGCTCGGCGAGTTGTTGACCGCACTCGCCCACGAACTCCCGGTCAAACTCGTGGTCTTCGACAACGGCCGGCTGGGCATGGTGAAGCTCGAACAGGAACAGGGCGGGCTTCCGGAATTCGGCACCGGACTGGCCAACCCCGATCTGGCCGCGGTCGCCGCCGCCATGGGGATGCAGGCGGCCAGGGTCACCGAGCCGGAACAGTTGGAGGCCGCCGTCCGCACGGCGCTGGCCGCGCCGGGGCCGTACCTGCTGGACGTCGTCACCAATCCCGAGGAGATCGCCCTGCCGCCCAAGACCGGGGTCGATCAGGCGTGGGGATTCGCCATCGCCAAGCTGAAGGAAGGCATCGGCGGCCGGGGCGCCAAGTCCTGAGAATAGCTTTTACCGCACACCGCCTTGTTTTTCTTCACGCACAGATCCACAGTTTCATTTCTGTGGACCGGGTATCAGGACCGAAGTCGGCCGACCAATGAATCGGCCACTGAAAGCGGGGACCGTGTTCCTTCCGCCGATACCGTAACAACACGGTTTCGATTCCATTGCCGAGAAAGGATCTCTCTGGTGTCCACTGAGACCCGCACACGGTTCTACCACCGACGCGCGCCCGGTGACCTCGTCTTCCTGGCGACCGTCATCCTCGCCGTCATCATCGTGGCGCACATTGTCTTCGTCCTGCTCAACGCCAACGGTGGAAACGACATCGTGAGCACGGACGGCGACTGGGCGAGCTGGCTGGCGACCTGGTTCCTGAACCTTTTCACGCCCAGCAGCCACGATCTCAACGTGGTGCTGAACTACGGCATCGCGGCGCTCTTCTATCTCGTCGTGGGCGCAATACTGCGCCGGGTCATCAACGACTTGTAGACCCACGCGAGATGAGATATCCCCGGCCCGGGCACCGAGTGCGTCACAGCACCGCCCGGGCCGGCTGGCGCACCTCAAGCCCCGCCGCCGACCCGGCAGTTCAAGCTCGGCGCCTCAAGCCTGGGCACACCTCAAGCTCGGAACCTCAAGCCCCGCCGGCGCCGCCGAGGCGGGCCCGGACGACAGTCCCCCGTCCCGGCGCCGACCGGATCTGCAACAGATCGCACACCTGGTTGGCGATCCACAGCCCGGCCTTGCCGCCCACCAGGACGGAGGGCCGGCGCCGGCCGGCCAGCGGGTCGGTGATCACCCCGTCGTCCCGTACCTCGCAGACCAGGGCCGCGACGTCGCGCCACAGGCGCAGGATGCCGGCCCCGCCGCCGTATTTGATGCTGTTCGCCGCCAGTTCGCTGACGACCAGGACCGCGTTGGCGGCTCCTCGGCGGCCCACCACGGGCTCGGCGAACTGCGCGACGCGGTCGCGCAGCGTTCCCAGGCTCGCCAGATCGAAGCCGAGCTCGTACACCGGCCCCGGCGGGTCCTCCAGCGGTTCGGCGGGCATGGCGGCGGGCACGACGGCCGCCGAACCGGGGCCGGAGTGCGCACCGGCCAAGCCCGGCCGCCTGGTGTCGCCGACCACCACGCCGGGGTGGTCGGCGTACGCGCGCTCGATCACCGGCCCGGGCAGGGCGTCCAGATCGTAGGGGCACAGCAGCCACCAGCCCGGGCCGTCGTCGAAGGCCGTGTTGAGCAGCCGCTCGTGGTGCTGGCACTCGACGATCTCGCTCGGGGTGCGGCCGGCCCAGATCGGTTCGCCGATCCCCCGGAATCCCCGGGCGTCGCCGGCGTGCCGGTCGACCCAGTCCTGCCAGGCGGGGATGATCCGGGCGGGATTGCGGCCGGCGTCGGCGATGTCCAGGAACTCGACCCGGTCGGCGTCCCGGCCCAGCGCGAGCCGCAGCAGGCGGGCGCGGGGTTCGACGACCGCGACCAGGACGGCCTGTCCGGCGTCCAGGGCACCGCGCACGAAGGTGGTCGCGCCCGCCACGAAGTGTTCGTCGCCGGAGTACAGGAAGGCCTCGTGGCGGAACGACTCCGCCGGAACGGGGGCCTGAGCAGCGAAGGCGGGACCGCTCATTCTCTCACCTCACACAGACGACTGACCGGTTCGCCGTTGTCGGCGACTCGCCGGACGGCGGGCGTCGGCCCGCGGTCCGGGCCCGCGCCTGCCGGCCCGCCCGCCGGTCGAAGTCGCCAGGGGGCACCGTCCACGGATTACCGCTTCGGCGCCCGCTAAACGAGCAGCTCGGCCGGGCGCGCTCAGCGCCGGGCCTCGACGCCCTCACGCAACCGCCCGAGGATCTGCGTCAGCAACCGGGACACCTGCATCTGCGAGACCCCGAGCTCGTCGGCGATCTGCTTCTGCGACATCGACCGGAAGAACCGCATCAGCAGGATCCGCTTGTCGCGGGCCCCGAGCTCGGCGAGCAGCGGCTTGAGCGCTTCCCGGTCGACGACCAGGTCGAACCCGGGGTCGTCGTCGCCCATCAGGTCCCCGAGGCTGGCGCCGTCGCCGTCGGCCATCGCCACCGGTACGTCCAGGGACGCCGCGGAGTGCGCGGCACTGGCTTCATACGCCTCCGCGACCTCGTCGGCCGACAGGTCCAGACGCTCCGCGATCTCGCCGGCGCTCGGCGGGACCCCGAGCTGCTGGGTGAGTTCCCGCTCCGCGGCCCGCACCGCCAGGGCGTTCTCCTGCACCCGGCGCGGGACGTGCACATCCCAGGACGTGTCCCGGAAGTGCCGCCTGACCTCGCCGGTGATCATCGGGGTGGCGTAGGTGAGGAACGTCGCGCCGTAGTCGGGGTCGAAGTTGTCGACCGCCTTGACCAGGCCGACATAGGCCACCTGTTCCAGATCCGACTGGGACTCGCCGCGCTGGCGGAATCTGCCCGCTATGTAGCGGGCGTAGGACATGTACTCACCGATGACGTACTCGCGCAGCCCGTCGTACTCGGGGTCCTCGGACGGCATCCTCCTGAGCCGGGCCAGGGCGGCGCGGGCCGCGGCCCGTTCGCGGGCATAGTCCTGCGGTTCGGTGGACGTCTCCATCGCCTCACCTCCCGGCCGAACGGCGCTTCAATATCTCGACCCGCACCGTCGGGCCCTCGGCCCGCCACCGGATGTCGTCCACCAACGCGCTGAGAATGGTCCAGCCGAAGTCGTCGTCCGCGGGCTCGGCCACGTCCTGCGCCTGGAGGCTGAGGAACACCCGAAGCACCGCCGGCTCCAGGACGAAGCGGCACTCCAGGTCGGCGGCGCCGCCGGCCGGCCGCTGTGGCACCGTGTGCCGCAGCAACAGCCCGCCGGCCTCGTCGACCGCCAAGCGCAGATCGGAGACCTCCGGCAGCGTGCAGCCGAACTTGGTCGCGACGTGCGCGCTGGCTGACCGGATGACAGCCAGGTAGTCGGGATCGGCAGGCACCCGGAGCAGAACGGTCTCCGTCCCGACTTCGGTGGCCACCGCCGCCCCTTCGGACCGTGATTCAGGATCCATATCCGCTCTCCCACGCTCTCTCGATCGCCGCACCGGACGGCCAGCTTACTAATGAACCAAAAATCACGAGAAACAATTCAGGTATCAGTTGACAGAGTCCGCCGGAATGGCCAAAGCTGTTGTGCGCTACCACCGTCGGCGGCTCGTCGCCGGGGAAGTCGAGGATGAGGAGCCGCCATGGAGTTCTCTTGCACCGCGGAGCAGTTCGCGGACCACGTGGTACTCACCGTCGCCGGCGACGTCGACCTCGCCGCGCACGCCCGGTTCGAGTCCGAGATCGAGCAGGGCTGGGACGGCTCCGCCGACCTGCTCATCGACTGCTCGGGGATCACCTTCCTGGACTCCATGGGACTGCGCGTCCTGGTGCACACCCTGCAACGCGCCACCGCTAATGACCGCACCATCACCCTGGCCGCACCTTCCCAACCGGTGCTCCGGGTCCTGGAGCTGGCCGGTGTCAAAGACCTGTTCCCGCTGACCGGGCCGGTCCCGGACACCGGGCGCGACCCCGCCGCCTGAACCGGCGCCCGGCACGGGCCGGGCGCCGGCCGACCGTCCGAGGGGGGCGGCAGGCGGTCAGCGCCCTCATGGCCGGATTCCCCGGAGTGAAACATCCGGGCTGAGCCGGTGATCCGCCGATCCGCCGTTCACCGCGCCCAGTGCAGCACCGCGTTGATCCTTCGGGGGTTGGGGGGCTTTGGTCACCGGCTGGACGTGAGCCGAGTGCGGAAAGTGGCGGTCGCGTACGGGGTCTAAAAGCGTTGTGAAAAAACCGCCAGTTTTAGGCCGCCGGCTTCCCCAGGCCCGCGGCGGTCGCCCGGCAGGGCGGCCCAAAACTGGCCGTTTTTTCACAACATGTGTGGTCCGCCTCCGGAAACGGGCAGCCCGGGCGTCAAATCCGGCCACGTCGCCGACTGCCGCTCGCCCCCCAGGACGAGGTTCGCAGCCCAACAACGCCAGGCGGGGACCGGCTCAGGCGAGGATGTACCCGGCCGCAGACTTCCTGTGGTGCAGGACCATGACTACCGCAAGTGCACATGTTGTGAGAAAACGGCCAGATTTTGGCCGCCGGACCTGCTCATCGCCGCCCAACGGCGCAAGTCAGCGGCCAAAATCTGGCCGTTTTCTCACAACGCTTTTAGACCCCGTACGCGACCACCACTTTCCACACTCGACTCACATCCAGCCGGTAACCAAAGCCCCGCACGCGACCGCCGGCCTCCACACCCAAATCCCGTAAAGCCGGAGACCCCCCACCCAACCCCCGAAAAATCAACGCGGCGCTACACTCGTTCACCGCACCTCGACCCCGATCAGGCAAGTGTCGTCGTCGGTGTCGGCACTGCTGTGCAACAGCAAATACTCCAGCTGCTCCTCCAGCGAGCCGGTTCCCGGCCGGACCAGGTTGATCAGGTCCCGCACCGATTCCTCGATGTCCCGGTCGCGGCGTTCGATCAGGCCGTCGGTGTACATCAGGAGTACGTCACCGGGCCGCAGCTGGAGTGTCTGCTCCTCATAGCGGGCATCGCCCAGCGTCCCCAGCAGTATCCCCTCCGGCATCGGCGGGATCGTGGTGACGCCGTCGCGGACCAGGAGCGGCGGCGGGTGCCCGGCACGGGACCAGCGCAGGGTGCGGTCTTCGGGGTCGTAGATACCGCAGATGACGGTGGCGGTGACCACGTTGCCGGACAGGTGGTGGGCGACCGTGCCGAGCCAGTTGAGCATCTGGGCGGCGGTCGCGCCGGTCGCGGCCAGCCCGCGCAGCGCGTTGCGCAGCGCGACCATCTCGGTGGCCGCGTCGATCCCGTGCCCGGCGACGTCGCCGACGACGAGCAGGACCCGTCCGTCGGGCAGGACCAGGGCGTCGTACCAGTCGCCGCCGACCAGGTGGCCCTTCTCCGCCGGCCGGTACCGGGTCGCTATCCGCAGCCCCGAGGCATCGATCAGGATCGGCTCCACGGGCATGATCGCCCGCTGGAGCCGCAGCGTCAGGCGGTTGCCCTCCTCGACCTCGCGCTCGGTGTGCTCCAGCCGGTCGCGGGTGGCGGCCAGCGCGATCTCCGTCCAGTGCTGGGCGGAGACGTCCTGGCAGGCGCCGCGCACGGCGGTCATGATGCCGTCCTCCAGCACCGGTTCGGCGACGATGCGGATGTAGCGCTGGACCCCGTCGCTGCGCAGCAGGCGGAAGGCCGCGGAGGCCGGCGCCCGGTGGTGCAGCACGGTGCGCACGAAACGGGAGATCGCCGCGACGTCGTCGGGGTGCGCGTGCGAGGCGAGTTCGCGGATCGGCACCGGCCGGGCGGTGGTCGGCAGGGCGAACAGCTCCAGCAGTTCGGCGCTCCACGTCACCTCCCCGGTGAGCAGGTTCTCCTCGAAGCCGCCGATCCGGCCCAGACGCTGCGCGTGCTGAAGCAGCCGGGCCAGCCGGGCTTCCTCGTCCTCCGGGTGCCAGGTGAGCACCAGGGCGCCGCTGAGCCGGCTGATCCCGACCGTGAGCGCGGTGGTCACCGGGATTCCCGCGATCAGGGACCTGAGCACGGTGTGGTCGTGGTGGAACGGCTCGCCGGTGGCGTGCACGCGCTCGATCCGTTCGTACAGCCCGCCGTCCTCGGCCGCCATCGGGTAGGCCCGCAGGAACGGCAGCCCCAGGATCGCCGCGGCCGGACGGCCGGAGGGGTCGACGAACCGTTCGTTGACGTGGGCGATGAGGAACTCGGCCAGCCCGCCGGCCTCGTCCAGGCGCGGTTGCAGGATCAGCGCCGGTTCCAGCAGGGAGTCGAGCAGGTCCACCAGGCCGGGATCGACGGCGCCGCCGACCCCGTCGGGGCCCGCGGCCGGGACCACGTCCAGGGTGTGCGCGCACAACTCGGCCAGGGCCTGGAGTTGGCGGTGCACCGGCTGGGGCAGCTCGCCGACCGGCCCGGGCCAGCAGATCTCCAGGACGCCGAGCAGCCGCCCGCCGAGCTGCGCGGGGATCGCCACGCGCGTGGCCTGCTCGCCGAGTGTCCGCTCCCCGATGCTCGGCGCGCGCAGGGTGGCCGGACCGGTGCTCCACAGCGTGGTCCGGGTGCGGATCGCCTGCCGCGCCGCGGTCTGGACCCCGGGCGGGGTGTGGTGCCAGCTGCGCGCCTCGGCGGCGGGGAACCCGGAGTGGCCGGCGAGCAGCAGCGAGCCGTCGGCGGCCAGCGCCCAGATGGCGACCGCGGTCGCGCCCAGCGGCGCCAGGGCCTGGCGGTGCAGGGATCCGGCGGCGGCGTGCACATCGGAGGCGGTGAGCACGCCGGCCTCGGCCGCCCGCAACCGCACGTTCAGCGACAGCGCGCCGGAGGCGGCCGGGTCCCGGTCCCGGCGGCCGGGATCACCGGGCCGGCCGACCGGGTCGCCGGCGATCTCGTTGACGATGTCGGCGGCCAGTTCGAGCACCGGCCGGCCGCTGCGCTGGGCCAGTTCCTCCAGCTGGCGCGCCGCGTCCGCGGGCGCGATGTGCAGGCGCTCCATCAGGATGCCCCGGGCCAGCGCGATCAGGACCCGGACATCGGCACTGGATTCGGCGTCTTCCAGCAGGTCTTGCAGCCGGCCGACGGTCGCGGCGAGGCGGCCGATGCCGGCACCGGACGAGGCGGCGAACTGGGTGCCTGCTTCTTGCCCGGTGCCCGCTTCTTGCCCGGCCGGCTCCGGTACCGGTCCGGCGTTGCCGGTCACAGGCCCAGAACCCGCTGGATGCTGGCGATGAGCAGCGCGGCGTCCACCGGTTTGGTGACGTAGTCGTTGGCCCCGGCCGCCAGGCTCTTCTCCCGGTCGCCGTGCATGGCCTTCGCCGTCACCGCGATGATCGGCAGATCCGCGTACTCGGGCATGGTGCGGATCCGCGCCGTGGCCTCGTAACCGTCCATCTCCGGCATCATCACGTCCATCAGGATCAGCTCGATGCCCGGGTCGCCGCGCAGCGCCTGGATGCCCTTGACCCCGTCCTCGGCGTCGACCACCCGCATGCCGTGCATCTCCAGCATCCCGGTCAGCGCGAACAGGTTGCGGGCGTCGTCGTCGATGACCAGCACGCTGCGCCCGGCCAGCCGCCCGCCGCTGTCCGGCGCCTCGGCCGGCCGCTCCCGGCCGGGCCGGGCCAGCGGGACGACGTCGTCGGGCCGTTCGGCGCCCAGGTGCAGGACTATGCGCTCGCGCAGTTCGTCCAGGCTCGGCAACAGCTCCAGCGGATAGCGGTCGGCGTGCGCGCGCAGCAGCCGGTCCTGCTCGGCGCTGAGCGTGCGGTTGTGATGGGCCAGGACCGAGATCGAGTGCAGCGCCGGGTCCGCGGCGCGGGCCTGGAGGAACAGCGCCGCCCCGTCCTGGGCCATGTCCAGTTCCAGCACGACGCAGTGGTGGGGTTCGGCCGCCAGCATCGCCGCCGCCTCCTGCGCGCCGACCGCGGTCCGGATCTGGATCCCGGCCTGCGGACCCGGTCGCTCCCGGGCGGCCGACAGGTCCTCGGCCGCGCTCTCGGCGACCAGCGAGAGCAGCCCGCGCGACCGGTCCTCCACCACCAGCAGGCGCCGGGGCGGGACGGCGGCGACCGTGCTCCCGGTCCCGGACCGCCGGGGCGCGACCACCGCGACGCCGGAGTCAGGGGTGGGGCGGCCGGCGGGGTTGCTGGAGCCGTCGGGGAGAACGGAAGCCCGGCCGGCGGCGATACCGTCCTGACCTCCGTCGGCAAAGGCCTGATCAGCCCAGTCCGGATGCGCGATCGGCAGATAGAGAGTGAAGGTACTGCCCTCGCCGAGCACGCTGTGCGCGGTGATGGCGCCGCCGAGCAGCTGGGCGATCTCCCTGCTGATCGACAGGCCCAGGCCGGTTCCGCCGTACTTGCGGCTGGTGGTGCCGTCGGCCTGTTGGAAGGCCCCGAAGATGGTCTCCAGCTGCTGTTCGGGAATGCCGATACCGGTGTCCTGGACCCGGAACGCCACGGCCGGGCCGTGGTCGCGGACCTCGACCGGCAGCTCCTGGGGCGCGACCGGCTCGATGCTCAGCTCGACGCCGCCGGTCTCGGTGAACTTCACGGCGTTGGACAGCAGGTTGCGCAGCACCTGGCGCAGCCGGGAGTCGTCGGTGAGCAGCTGCCCGGGCACGCCGGTCCCGGTGCTGACCCCGAACCGCAGGCCCTTCTGCGTGGTCAGCGGATGGAACGTGGCCTCGACGTAGTCCAGCAGCCGCGGCAGCAGGACCGGCTCGGGATCGACGTCCATCTTGCCGGCCTCGACCTTGGACAGGTCCAGGATGTCGTCGATCAGCTGGAGCAGGTCCGAGCCGGCGGAGTGGATCACCCCGGCGTACTCGACCTGCTTGGGCGTCAGGTTCCGGTTCGAGTTCTGGGCCAGCAGCTGGGCCAGGATCAGCAGGCTGTTCAGCGGGGTGCGCAGCTCGTGGCTCATGTTGGCCAGGAACTCCGACTTGTACTTGGACGTCAGCGCCAGCTGCTGGGCCCTGGTCTCCAGTTCCTGCCGGGCCTGCTCGATCTGTAGATTCTTGGCCTCGATGTCCCGGTTCTGGGTGGCCAGCAGCGCCGCCTTCTCCTCCAGCTCGGCGTTCGAGGTCTGCAACTGCTCCTGGCGCACCTGCAACTCCCCGGTGCGGGCCTGGAGCTCGGCGGCCAGCCGCTGGGACTCGCCGAGCAGTTCCTCGGTGCGGGCGTTGGCGACGATGGTGTTGACGTTGACGCCGACGGTCTCCATCAGCTGTTCCAGGAAGGCGCGGTGCACCGGGGTGAACCGGTGCATCGAGGCCAGCTCGATGACCCCCAGCACCTGGCCCTCGACCACGATCGGCAGCACCACCAGGCTGGCCGCGGCGGTCCGGCCCAGACCCGAGCCCAGCTCCACGTAGTCGGCCGGGACGTCGTCGATCGCGATGACGCGCTTGCTGCGGGCCGCCTGGCCGACCAGCGACTGGCCGAGCCGGAAGCGGGTCGGCCGGCCATCGCCCGGGTCGCCGTAGGAGCTGATCAGGCGCAGCTCGGTCCCGCCGCCGCCGTCGGCCTCCTCGGCCAGGAAGAACGCCCCGTACTGGGCGCCGACCAGCGGGGTGAGCTCGTCCATCACCAGCTCGGCCACCACCGCCAGGTCCCGCCGGCCCTGCATCAGGCCGGAGATCCGGGCCAGGTTGGACTTCAGCCAGTCCTGGTCGTGGTTGGCCCGGGTGGTCTCGCGCAGCGACTCCACCATGGAGTTGATGTTGTCCTTGAGCTCGGAGACCTCGCCGGAGGCGTCGACGGTGATCGACCGGGTCAGGTCGCCCTCGGCGACCGCGCTGGTGACCCCGGCGATGGCGCGCACCTGCCGGGTCAGGTTCCCGGCCAGTTCGTTGACGTTCTCGGTGAGCCGCTTCCAGGTCCCGGACACCCCCTCGACCTCGGCCTGCCCGCCCAGGCGGCCCTCGCTGCCGACCTCCCGGGCCACCCGGGTCACCTCGGCGGCGAATGAGGACAGCTGGTCGACCATGGTGTTGATGGTGGTCTTCAGCTCCAGGATCTCCCCGCGGGCGTCCACGTCGATCTTGCGGGTCAGGTCGCCCTGGGCCACGGCCGTGGTCACCTGGGCGATGTTGCGCACCTGGTTGGTCAGGTTGTTCGCCATGAAGTTGACGTTGTCGGTCAGGTCCTTCCAGGTCCCGGCGACGTTCGGGACCCGGGCCTGGCCGCCCAGGGTGCCCTCGGTGCCGACCTCGCGGGCCACCCGGGTCACCTCGTCGGCGAACGCCGAGAGCGTGTCGACCATGGTGTTGATCACCTCGGCCAGCGCCGCGACCTCGCCCTTGGCCTCCACGGTGATCTTCTGCGACAGGTCGCCCTTGGCCACCGCCGAGGCGACCTGGGCGATCGAGCGCACCTGGCCGGTCAGGTTGGAGGCCATGACGTTGACGTTGTCGGTCAGGTCCTTCCAGGTCCCGGACACCCCGCGCACCGTCGCCTGGCCGCCGAGGTTGCCCTCGGTACCGACCTCGCGGGCCACCCGCGTCACCTCGTCGGCGAACGCCGAGAGCTGGTCGACCATCGTGTTGATGGTCTCCTTCAGCTCCATGATCTCCCCGCGCGCGTCGACCCGGATCTTCTGCGACAGGTCGCCCTTGGCCACCGCGGTGGTCACCTCGGCGATCGAGCGCACCTGGGCGGTGAGGTTGTCGGCCATGACGTTCACCGACTCGGTGAGGTCCTTCCAGGTCCCGGACACGCCCTTGACGTCGGCCTGCCCGCCCAGCCGGCCGTCGGTGCCGACCTCCCGGGCCACCCGGGTGACCTCGTCGGCGAACGAGGAGAGCTGGTCGACCATCGTGTTCAGGGTGTCCTTCAGCTCCAGGATCTCCCCGCGCGCGTCCACGTCGATGGTGCGGGTCAGGTCGCCCTCGGCCACCGCCGTGGCCACCCGCGCGATCGAGCGCACCTGCGCGGTCAGGTTGCCGGCCATGGCGTTGACCGACTCGGTCAGGTCCTTCCAGGTCCCGGACACCCCCGGGACCTCGGCCTGCCCGCCCAGGCGGCCGTCGGTGCCGACCTCGCGCGCCACCCGGGTCACCTCGGAGGTGAACAGCGAGAGCTGGTCGACCATCCCGTTGAACACGGTCGCGATCTCGACCAGCAGCCCGTCGCCGTCCTCGGGCAGCCGGGTGCCGAAGTCGCCGTCGCGTACCGCCGTCAGCCCGGCCAGGAGCTGGCTGAGCCCCGGTGCCTCCGAATCCTGCGCCCCGCCCGGCGCACTCGCCCGCACGATCGCGGTCGCCTGCTCAGCCCGGTCGTTCATCAGCCGCCCTGCTTTCTTCCCGAGCGGGTACGCCCGCCGTTTCGCCGAGCCAGCCGTGGGGCGCCGACGTCAGCCATCTTGCTCCCGTACCGGGCCGAGCGGCACCCCACGGGTGGCGGCGGCCGGGCGGGTTGAGATCTCAGGATCCTGTCTCCCCCGGCTCGGGGTCCCGAATCGGGAACAGCTCCGTGGTTCCCGACAGCTCCATCACCGGCAGCACCGGCTGCGAGGGCGCGGCCAGCGCGAAGCCCAGGCCCCGGTCGTCCGCCGCACGCAGGCCCTCGACCAGGGCCCGCAGGCCCATCGAGTCCAGGAAGGTCACCCCGGCGCAGTCCACGACCACGGCCCGCCGGTCCTCGATCAGGGTCCTGATCCGCGCGGCCAGCACCGGATGGGCCGCGAAGTCCACGTCCCCGACCACCACCAGGCGCACGTGGTCGCCGTGCTCGGTGACCGTGTGACCGAAGCGGCGACCGGCACGGGACGCTCACCGCCCGGCTGCCCTCCGGCGCCGCCGAGAGCGCCGAGGTCGAGGTCCTGCAGGCGGTCGCCCGGCTGCTCGGGCACGAGATCGTGGTGGCCGAGCGCGACACCGACCGGTACCAGCGGGCCCGCCGGGCCTCCCGGCTCACGCTGGCCGCCGAGACCCAGTGGCAGCTGCTGCCCGGCCGCGCCAGCCGGCGCCGCGAATACGCCCTGGGCGCCCAACTGGAGCCGGCCTACGCCATCGGCGGTGACGGCTACGACTGGGCCGCCACCGCCACCGACCTGACCCTGACCGTGGTCAACGGGATGGGCGAGGGCACCACCGCCGCACTGCTGACCTCGCTGGCGGTGAACGCTCTGCGCAACGCCCGGCGGGCCGGCATCGATCTGGCCGACCAGGCGGTGCTGGCCGACCAGGCGGTGTACGCGCAGCACCGGGGCGAGCTGTACATCAGCGCCCTGCTGATGTGTTTCGCCTACGACTCCGGCCTGGTGAGCGTCGTGGACGCCGGTTCACCGCAGATCTGGCGGCGCCGCGGGCGGGCCGTGGAACGGATCACCGTCGAGCCCCAACTGCCGCTGGGCATGTTCCAGGAGACCGCCTACACGCCCCAGACCTTCCAGGTGCTGCCCGGCGACCGCCTGGTCATCGTCAGCGACGGCGCGCACGCCGCGCGCTCGCCCGGCGGGGAGGTCTACGGGACCGCCGCGTTGCAGCGCGGCATCAGCTGCCTGCTTCCGGCCGAGGACGTGCCCACCGCGATCCTGCGCGAGGTGTCCGGCCACCGGTCGGCCGACGCCGACGACGACGCGGTCGTGGTGTGTATGGACTGGTATGGCAGGCCCGCCGAATAGGGGCGCCGCACCGGCCGACCGGCCGCCGTCGCCCACCAGAAGTCAACAACATTCCATATCCGTCGGGATATGGTGTTGGGATGGAGGCAGACGAGCGTCGCAAGTGGACGCTGCTCACCTCCCATGGGCACGTCCTGGTCGAGATCGCCCGCAACCCCCAGGCCCGGGTCCGCGACCTCAGCGCGATCATCGGCATCACCGAGCGCACGACCCAGGCGATCATCGCCGATCTGGAGCGCGCGGGGTATGTGGAGCGCGTCAAGACCGGACGGCGCACGCACTACGTGCTGCACCCGGACAACCCGTTCCGGCACGCGGCTCAGGAGGGCCTCCAGGTCGGGCCGTTCCTGGATCTACTCACCGGCACGGACCAGGCAGACATCCCGCTGCCGGAGGAGACCCTCCTCACCGAGGCGGTCATGCCTCCGCCGTCCGAACCGTCGCCTGAAGCGGCTGCGACAGCACCTGCGCCCATGCTTATGCCCGGGACGCTCCCGATGACCGCGCCCGGCACGGCCCTGCCGATGCCCGGCACCGACTGACCTGATCCACCGAACGCCACCTCAAGAAACGACCCACGTTTATCCCCGCCGCTCCGGGACACTCGGAGGGCTCCCTCCGGGCGGACAGGAAAGGATCACGATGAGCGCACCCCGGATCATGATCCTCGGCGATTCCCTGGCCAGCGGCATGCAAGACGACTACACGTGGCGCTGGCAGCTGGCGCAGCACTTCCGGCGCACCGGCACGGCCGCCGAGTTCGTGGGCCCGCACACCGGGACCTTCTCAATGTACGAGGATCCGGTGCTCCTGGCCCTCGTGGAGGGCCGTCCGGCTCCCACCGGCCCGGCGACCGTCAACCCGATGACCGGCCGGTATCGGGAGGGCCGGTTCGAGGGCGGGCATTGCGCCCGGCCGGGATGGACCGCGCACGCCGCGAAGACGTCGGTCCGCCGGCACGTCGCCGCGCACCGCCCGGATTTCCTGCTGGTCCAGCTGGGGTTCAACGACCTCGCGACCGTGGGGCCGCCCGAGCAGACGCTGCGGGATCTGACCGCTGTGGTGACCGAAGCCCGCTCGGCCGCACCCGCCGTCGCCGTCCTGGTGGCCAGCATCACCGGCACCACTTGGGGCAACGCCTGGTTCCGCAAGACCGTCGAGGACTACAACGCCGAACTCCCCGCCGCCGTCTCGGCCCTGGCGACGGACCAGTCTCCGGTCGCCCTGGTGAACCTGCACGACGGTTTCGACCCCGAGACCCATACCTACGACGGCATCCACCCGAACCCGACCGGCGAATCGGCCATGGCCGCCGGCTTCGCCCACGCCCTGCGGCGGTTCGGAGTCGGCCACGATCGGCTGCGACCGTGCCGCTCGCGGCTCCACGAGCTTCCGTTGCGGAGGCCGACGATCCTCGCGGCGCGGACTCAGGGCGGCACCAGCGTCAGGCTCGAATGGAGCCGGGTGCGAGGCGCCGCCGCTTACCGGGTCGCCCTCCGCGACGTCACGCTCGGGCAGCCGCGCCAGCTGGGGCCGATCCCGGTGCTGGGCGACCACTGGCTGGTGCAAGGCCTGACCGCCGACCACGTCTATGAATTCGATGTCGCCTCGGCGCGCGGCGAACGACTCGGTCCGCGCAGCGAGCCGGTGCGGGTGACGGCCGGCCACTGACCGGCCCCGGTGAAGGCGCGGCCGCGGCTGCGCCACAGCCCCAGCCGCGCCTTCATCGGCCGCTGGAACGCGCCACAGCAAGCGGATTCCGGTAGAGCACATCCAGCATCGCCGACCCGCCGGCGGTGGCCAGGGTGTCCCGGGCGAAGCTCGACGGCACGACGGCGGTCGTCGCGTCGATCTGGGTGCGCGAGCTGGCGGCGATCTCGGCCCGCAGCGCCGCCAGGGCCGGTGGCAGGGCCATGACCGCCTGTTCGGCCACGACCACGAGTTCGGGGTTGAACACGTCGATCAGCAGCGCGGCGCCCTGGCCGATCAGGCGGGCCCGTTCGACCAGCAGGTCCAGCGCCGCCTGGTTGCCGGTGCGGGCCGCGGTGAGCAGGGCTGGGAAGTCGTGGGCGGAGTCGTGGGCGGTGAGGACCCCGGTCTCGACGGCGCGGCCGGAGACCGTGCGTTCTGAGACCGAGGCCTGGAAGCAGCCGGTACGGCCGCAGGGGCAGTGCTCGGCGCTGTCGGCGAGCGGCAGGTGCGCGATGAGGCCGGCTTGCGAGCGCGGGCCGTAGTGGGCCGCGTCGTCCAGGGCGAAGGCGGCTTCCACGACGTTGCCGACGAACAGATGCAGGACGCTTCCGGCGCCGCGGGCCGCGCCGAAGAGGCGTTCGCCGTGCAGCAGGGCCCGGGAGTGGCCGTCGACGTGGACCGGCAGGCCGGTGTGCTCGCGCAGCAGATCGCCCAGCGGCACCTGGCGCCAGCCGAGCATCGCGTGCTCGACGACGGTGCCGGTCTCCTGGTCCACCCAGCCGCCGCAGGCCACCCCGACACCGAGCGCAGTGGCGCCCGCGCTGTGCCGGCGCAGCAGATCGAGCAGGGTACCGGCAGCGCGCCGGACGGTGTCGGCGGCCGACGCGTCCTGGTGCGGGATCCGGCTTTCGGCCAGGACTCGGCCGCGCAGATCGAGCACTGCGACGGTGGTGTGCGGAACCGCGATGTGGACGGCGCCGACCACATAGCGGGCGGTGTCGATGTCCACCGGCAGATGCGGACGGCCCACGCCGTTCGACTGCGTCTGCTCGGGCAGGTCGCGCAGCAGACCCAGGGCGATCAGCTCGGTGCAGTACCCGGTCATCGAGGCCGGGGACAGGCCGGTCAGGCGGGCGATCGTGCTGCGGGCCACCGGACCGTGGGCGAGCACGGCGCGCAGGATCGCGGCGGCGCTCGCCTCACGCTTGTTGGCCGCGGGCGGACGATCCTGCGGGCGCTGGTGCGGGCGCACACCCACATCCGCAGCCGGAGCGCCCGCTACGGCGTCGGGATGATCGCTGACAACGGGTTTCACGGACGCGGCCGGGCTGCGTGGGAAACCATGCTGGCCCGAACGTGGGCCGCGGACGTGGTTATTCCCGGGCCGGCCGCGATCGAGGGCGGATCTCCGGGCGTGGACAGCCGACCGTCGGCTGCCGGACGGTGATTGACATGACGAAGCCGCCGTCCCTAGCTTCGAGAACAGGCGTACCTGCCGGAGATCCGATGGAGCGGGAGCCGTCCCGCCAGCGCACCGATCCGCTGAAGCGCGAGCGTGCGCACTCCCCGCATCCGCCATCCGCTACCGCCTGCTCGGCACAGCGCCGCCGCGCGCCGCACCACTCACTGATGGAGAACACTGATGTCCGAGTCCCAGACCCCTGACTCCGGCCCCACCGCGCCGCTGCCCGCGAACCTCCGCGCCGGCGTCGTGGTGGGCAACCCCAAGCCCGCGTCACGCACGTACCAGGCCGCGGTACGCCTGGCGGAACTGCTCACCGGCCGCGCCCCGGACCTGACCATCGACCTGGCCGAGTACGGCGCCGGCCTGCTGGACTGGTCCGACGCCGCCACCGCCGGCGCCGTGTCCGACGTCATCGCGCTGGACCTGCTGGTGGTCGCCAGCCCGACCTACAAGGCCTCGTACACCGGCCTGCTCAAGCTCTTCCTCGACCGGTTCAAAGCCGACTCGCTGGCCGGCGTGGTCACCATTCCGCTGATGCTCGGCGCCGGACCCGGCCACGCGATGGCGCCCGAGGTCTTCCTCAAGCCGGTGCTGACCGAACTCGGCGCGCTGCTGCCGACCCGCGCCCTGTACCTGCTCGACTCCTCCTACGACGACCCGGCCGCCTACGAGCCCTGGCTCGCCGCCGCGCGCGGCCCGGTGCGCGCCGCACTGGCCGCGAATACCCGGCCGAGTTGATGTCTCACCAGATAAGACTCCCGGCATCGCGCCGATGGAACACATCAGGGGAAAACGACACCAGAGCACGTCTCAGCGCTGCGGCCTGCATTATTTCAGTAGAGATGAAATGGACGCGTGTTGACGCCCGCGAATCACGCTGCGATCGTGGACGCATGACCTCCGGCGCGCTCCTCGTGGCCCGTCTGCACGTCGACCTTCGACGGCAGGCCAGTGCCGTCTGTTCGGCTTCTCGGTAGTTCTCCGCCCCCAAGGGCCCACCCTTACGTCGCGTCTGGTGAATCCGGCGACTATTTCAGGGTTCTGCATTCGAGCTTTTGAATCGCGCCGCTGATTCCCCTTCGGCGTGCCCGCGCGCTTTCTCCCCCGCCTTCTGAAAGGCCCATGTCGTCATGCCAGAAAACCAGCTCACCATCACCCGCGTCGCCGGGCACATAGGTGCCGAGATCGGCGGGCTCGACCTCGCCGAACCGCTCCAGGAGACCACCGTGGCGGCGGTCCGCGCCGCACTGCTGGAGCACAAGGTCGTCTTCTTCCGGGCCCAGCGCCTGGACCACGGCTCGCAGATCGCCTTCGCGCGGCAGTTCGGCGAGCTCACCCACGCGCATCCGCACGAGGAAGCGCCGCCGGAGCAGTTCCCGCAGATCCTGACCATCGACCCGGACCGCTACGCGAAGAAGTACGGCGAGGACTTCCGGCAGGAGTACCACAAGCGTCAGTACTCGTACTTCGCGGGCTGGCACACCGACGTCACCGCCGCGGTCAACCCGCCGGCCGCCTCCATCCTGCGCGCCGAGGACGTGCCGGAGTTCGGCGGCGACACCCAGTGGACGAACCTGGTCGCCGCCTACGAGGGCCTCAGCGCCCCGCTTCAGCGGCTCGCCGAGTCGCTGCGGGCGGTGCACCGCTTCCGCATCCCGGCCGAGGAGGACTCCAAGCGGGCCGAGCGGGTCAACGCCAACCTGCTGATCGCCGAGCACCCGGTGGTGCGGGTGCACCCGGAGACCGGGGAGCGGGCGCTGTTCGTCAACCCCGGCTTCACCGACCACATCGTCGGGCTCAGCGCGGTGGAGTCACGGCGCGTCCTCGACCTGTTCTACGAGCACCTGACCCGGCCCGAATACACCGTGCGCTTCCGCTGGCGGGCGGGCGACGTCGCGTTCTGGGACAACCGCGCCACCGCGCACCTGGCCCCGCACGATCTGGACCACCTGAACGTCCGGCGCACGCTGCACCGCGTCACCCTGATCGGCGACCGGCCGGTGGGTGTCGACGGCCGCGAGTCCGAGCTGATCGCCGGCCGGCCGTTCCTGGCGCAGAGCGCTGTCGTGTCATGACCCTGTTCACCACCAATCAGGACCTGTCCGCCGACGCCCTGCGCGAGGTGTTCGGCGCCTTCCCCTCCGGGGTCGTGGCCCTGATCGCCTTCGTGGCGGACGAGCCGGTCGGACTGGCCGCCAGTTCCTTCACCTCGGTGAGCCTGGACCCGCCGCTGGTCTCGGTGTCGATCGCGAACGGCTCGAAGACCTGGCCGGAGCTGCGCGGCGCCACGCACCTGGGCATCACGGTCCTGGCCGAGCAGCACCGCGCGTTCGCCCGGCAGTTGGCCGGGCCGGTCGGCTCCCGGTTCGAGGGGATCCCGCTGGCGCGCGCCGCTGAGGGCTCCGGATTCGTCGTGGACGGTCTGGCTCACTTCAACACCAGCGTCTACCGCGAGGTCGAGGCCGGCGACCACACCATCGCGCTGCTGCGCGTGCACGCCAGGGCGGCGGCCGCCGAGGGCCAGCCGCTGGTCTTCCACCGCAGCGGTTTCCGCACACTCGCCGCCTGATCACCTGACTGCCAGACCGCCTGGCTGTCAGACCGCCTGACCGCCTGACCGCCTGACCGCCTGACGACTCGTCTCGCGATTCCCGAAGAAGGACACATGGAATTCCTCTGGTACGTCCCCAACACCATCGAACCCGGCCACCGGGGCGACGACACCGCCGACGGCTGGGGCAGCCTGGACTTCACCCTGGACCTGGCCACCACCGCCGAGCGCCACGGCTGGTCCGGCGCGTTGTTCGGGACCGGCTGGGGCCGTCCCGACACGTTCACCGTCGGCACCGCGGTCGCGGCGCGGACCACCACGTTCAAGCCGCTCGTGGCGGTCCGCCCCGGCTACTGGCGGCCGGCGCATTTCGCGAGCTCGGCGGCGACGCTGTCGCACCTGTCCGGCGGCCGGCTCCTGGTCAACATCGTCAGCGGCCAGGACAACCTCGCCGCGTACGGCGACGCCGAAGGCGACCAGGCGCAGCGCTACGCCCGGACCAAGGAGTTCATGCGGATCGCCCGGCGGCTGTGGACCGAGGAGAACGTGACCTTCGCCGGGGAGTACTTCCGGGTCGCCGACTCCACGGTCGTCCCGCGTCTGCCCGACGGCGGACCGCGCCTGTACTTCGGCGGCGCGTCGGCGGCGGCCGAACAGGTCTCGGCGACGGAGGCCGACGTCCAGCTGTTCTGGGGCGAGCCGCTGGCGGGCATCGCCGAACGCATCGACCGGCTCCGGGCCCTGAGTCGCGACCTGGACCGCGACCTGGAGCCGTTGGAGTTCGGGCTGCGGATCACCACGCTGGTCCGGGACACGCCGGAGGAAGCCTGGCAGGCCGCGGAAGAGAAGGTGGCCAAGCTCGCGAAACGCGACGCCGACCGGAACATCCGCCGGACCGCGGTCGGCCAGCAGCGCCTCCTGGACCTTGCCGAGCGCGGCGAAGTCCTGGACGACTGCCTGTTCACGACGCCCGGCCGGTACGGGGGCGGCGGGGCCGGCACGACCTGGCTGGTCGGTTCGGCCGACCAGGTCGCGGCTGCCCTGCGCAAGTACGCCGACCTCGGCATCAGCCACTTCATCTTGTCCGACACCCCCTACAAGCAGGAGACCGCCCGCGTCGGTGACGCGCTGATCGGGCGGCTGCGGGAGCCGGTCGCGGTCTGAGGCCGCTGCTCGCACTCCGATAGCCGCTATCCGCCATCCCGCTCGCTGTTCGCCCCCACTGTTCACCACCCCCACTGTTCGCTGTTCGCCGCCAGGCACACCTGTCCCCGAAACCCGACCGAACCTATCTGGATGGATGACTTTGAAAGGCCGAGACACATGACCGACCGGGTACCAACCCTCCGTCGCGCAGCCATCGCGGGCACGACCGCGATCGCGACCGTCGTCGGACTGACGGCCTGCGGGTCTTCAAGCCACCCGTCGCTGTCGCTGACGGCCGCCCTGCCCACGACCGTGCCCTCCGGCACCGTCCTGCGCATCGGCGACCCGGCGGCTCAGATCGCGATCCAGGCCGCCGGCCTGGACAAGGAGCTCACCGCCGAGGGTGTGACCATCAAGTGGGCCAACATCAGCGGCGGCCCGGACAGCATCAAGGCGTTCCGCGGCGACCAGCTCGACTGCAGCGCGGTCGCCGACATCCCGTCGCTGTTCGCGCACTGGACCGGCACCTCGACCAAGATCGTGTTCCAGTCGGTGACCGTGGACCCGCTCTCCTATCCGGTCTACGAGCTGGGCATCGCCCCCGGCAAGGACATCAAGACCCTGGCAGACCTCAAAGGCAAGAAGATCGCCTACAGCGCGGGCCAGGCCCAGGGCGCGCTGGTGCTGCGGGTGTTGCAGAAGGCCGGGCTGACGAAGAAGGACGTGACGCTCGTGGACCTGCCGAGCACGGCGAGCACCTACAACCAGGCGCTGGGCAGCCACGCGGTGGACGTCGCACCGCTGGGGACCAGCACCATCGTGACGTACCTGAACCAGTACCCGGGCTCCTCCGAGATCCCCACCGGCATCCGGGACGACGCCTCGAACCTCTACTGCCTCACCTCCGCGGTCCAGAACGCGGGCAAGGCCGCCGCGCTCCGGGCCTACGTCACCGCCCGGACCAAGGCGTTGCTCTGGGAGAACACCCACCCGGCCCAGTACGCGCAGCTCTACTACGAACAGAACCAAGGCCTGAGCGCCGCCAACGCCCAGCACGCCGTCCAACTCAAGGGCCTGACCGGCATCCCGGCGGACTGGACGAACGCCGACGCCCGGCTCCAGGCCACCGCCGACCTGCTGGCGCAGGACCAGGGCAACACGAAATTCAACGTCTCCGAGGTCGTCGACCCGCGCTTCGCCCAGGTGGAGGCCGCGGCGGCGGGCTCGGACGTGGTCACCGGAGGTGCGTCATGACCAGCACCGCGCTGGACCGGACCGTCGTGGCCGAGGAACCGACGCGGGACGACGTCCGCGTCCTCCGGCGCCAGCTCGGACCCGGCCCCCGGATCCGCTTCGCCTTCTGGATCGGCCCGGCGCTGCTGCTGGCGATCTGGGTGGTCGGCTCGCTGACCGGCTTCATCGCCCCGCAGGTGCTCACCGCGCCGTGGGACGTGGTCAAGGAGTTCGGCGACCAGTGGAGCAACCACGATCTGCTCGGCAACATCACGGCCTCGCTGCGGCGCGTCGTCTACGGGCTGACGCTGGGCACGGCCGCCGGCTTCGCGCTGGCCCTGCTCTCGGGGCTGTCCCGGCTCGGCGAGGCCGTCATCGACGGGCCGATCCAGATCAAGCGCGCCATCCCGACCCTGGCGCTGATCCCGCTGTTCGTGGCCTGGTTCGGCATCGGCGAGCAGATGAAGATCATCACCATCGCGCTGATCTCGATGATCCCGATCTACATCAACACCCACAACGGCCTGCGCGGCATCGACGGCCGCTACGCCGAGCTCGCCGAGACCCTGGACATCGGCCGCGGCACGTTCCTGCGGCACGTCGTGCTGCCCGGCGCGCTACCCGGCTTCCTGCTGGGCCTGCGCTTCGCGGTGACCTCGGCGATGCTCGGCCTGGTCGTGGTCGAGCAGTACAACTCGCTGTCCGGCATCGGGCACATGATGACGCTGGCCCAGGAGTACGGCCAGACCTCGGTCATCGTCGTCGGTCTCGTTCTCTACGGCCTGTACGGCTTCCTCGCCGACGCCGCCGTCCGTCTGGTGGAAAGGAAGGCACTGTCATGGCGACGGACGTTGGAGGGCTGACCGCGACCACGACCGGGGTCACAGTCCGCAACCTGCACCGCAGCTTCAACCGGTCCGGCGGGGTCCTGAACGGTCTGGACCTGGACATCGCGCCGGGTGAGTTCGTCGCGCTGATCGGACGCTCCGGCAGCGGCAAGAGCACGCTGCTGCGCGCGCTGGCCGGACTGGACCGGGATGTCCAGGGCTACGGCCGGATCTCGGTTCCGGAGCAGGTGTCGGTCGTCTTCCAGGACTCCCGGCTGCTCCCGTGGAAGCGGCTGTTAGCGAACGTGACCTTCGGCCTGGACGGCAAGGACGCGGCCGAGCGCGGGCTGCGCGCGCTGACCGAGGTCGGCCTGGCCGGCCGCGAGTCGGCGTGGCCGGCCGAACTGTCCGGCGGCCAGCAGCAGCGCGCCGCGCTGGCCCGCTCGCTGGTCCGCGAACCACAGCTACTACTCGCCGACGAACCGTTCGGGGCACTCGACGCCCTCACCCGGCTCCAGATGCACGAGCTGCTGCGCAAGCTCTGCGCGGTGCACCGGCCGGCGGTGCTGCTGGTGACCCACGACGTGGACGAGGCGATCGTGCTCGCCGACCGGGTGATCCTGCTGGACGGCGGCGTGGTCGCCACCGATGTGCGGATCGACCTCGCGCAGCGGTCGCAGGCGGACCCGGGGTTCGCCGGGCTGCGGCACCAGCTGCTCGACGCCCTGGGCGCCACCGGCGAACACCTCGGCTCCGACTTCATCGCCCCCGGCCAGCGCCGGGTTTCCTGAAAGGACACCTCTTCATGAGCACGAATCAGAACGCGAACACAGCCCAGAACGGGAACACACCCCGGAAGGGGAACACACCCCAGAGCGGCAGGAAGCTCCATCTCAACGCGTTCCTGATGGACACCGGCCACCACGAGGCGTCGTGGCGGCTGCCGGAGTCCGATCCGTACGCGATCTGGGACGTCGAGTACTACAAGCGGGTGGCCCGGATCGCCGAACGCGGCAAACTGGACTCGATCTTCTTCGCCGACAGCCCGGCCCAGGGGCAGGACCCCACGCGACGGCCGCCGGGCAAGCTCGAACCGACCGTGCTGCTGACCGTCATCGCCGGTGCCACCGAGCACATCGGCCTGATCGCCACCGCGTCCACCTCCTACAACGAGCCGTTCAACCTGGCCCGGCGGTTCGCCTCGGTGGACATCGCCTCCCGCGGCCGGGTCGGCTGGAACATCGTCACCACCGCCGGCGCCGACGCCGCCCGCAACTTCGGGCTGGACGACGTGCCGCTGCACAAGGAGCGCTACGAACGGGCCGAGGAGTTCGTCGACGTCGTCACCAAGCTGTGGGACAGCTGGGCCGACGACGCGACGATCGCGGACAAGGCAGCCGGGGTGCACACGCTGAAGGAGAAGGTCCGCGCGATCAACCACCGCGGCCGGTTCTTCCGGGTCGACGGCCCGCTGAACTCGCCGCGTCCGCCCCAGGGCTGGCCGCTGCTGGTGCAGGCCGGCTCCTCGCAGGACGGCAAGGAGTTCGCGGCGGCCTGGGCCGAGGCGGTCTTCACCGCCCAGCAGACGCTGGAGGACTCGCAAGCGTTCTACGCCGACCTGAAGGCCCGCGCCGCCGCCCACGGCCGCGACCCGGAGAGCATCAAGATCCTGCCCGGAATCGTGCCGGTCATCGGGGACACCGAGGCCGAGGCCCGCGAACTGGAGGACCAGCTGGAGCGGCTGATCGACCCCGAGCACCAGAAGCAGAACCTCGCCGCCCGCTTCAAACTCGACCCTGACACACTCGATCTCGATCAGCCGCTGCCGTTGCATCTGCTGCCCGAGGAGGACGACATCGAGGACGCCAAGAGCCGCTACACGCTGATCGTCGATCTGGCCAGGCGGGAGAACCTGACGGTGCGACAGCTGATCGCCCGCCTCGGCGGCGGCCGCGGCCACCGGACCTTCACCGGGACGCCGGTGCAGATCGCCGACACCATCCAGCACTACTTCGAGAACGGCGCCGCCGACGGCTTCAACATCATGCCGGCCGTCCTGCCGTCCGGTTTGGAGACATTCGTGGACAAGGTTGTGCCGATCCTGCAAGAGCGGGGTCTGTTCCGCACCGAATACGAAGGCAGCACGCTGCGCGACCGCTACGGTCTGGCCCGCCCGGCCAACCGGATCCACGACGCGGTCGACCGCGTGGGTGCCGCTTCGTGAGCTCAGCCCCGATCAGCTCTGCCCCGGACAGCACTGGCCCGAACAGCTCTGACCCAAACAGCTCCAACCCGATCAGCTCTGAGAAGACGGCCGGCGGTAGCGCGGAAGCACGGGACGACCAGTGGCTGCGGCGCCTGACCGGCTACTGCCTGCGGCACCGCACCGATTTCATCGCCGCCTACGGGGCGGCGCTCGTCTCGGCCATCGCGACCGCGGTGCTGCCGCTGGTGTTGCGGCACATCGTCGACGGCGTCGACGACCGTTCGCTGCGGATGACCCCGTGGCTCGTGGTCCTGGCCGGGCTCGGACTGGTGCGGTTCGTCGGCAGCTTCCTGCGCCGCTACTGTTCCGGCCGGCTCTCCCTCGGCGTCCAGTACGACCTGCGCAACGACGCGCTCGGCGCCCTGCTGCGGCTCGGCGGCGGCTATCAGGACGAGCTGCGGACCGGCCAGGTGGTGAGCCGTTCCATCTCCGATATCACGCTGATCCAACAGCTGTTGCAGATGTTGCCGAACATGACCGGCAACATCCTGATGTTCTTCGTCTCGCTGGTGTTCATGGCGGTGCTCTCGCCGTTGCTGACGCTGGTCGCCCTGGTGGTGGCGCCGGCGCTGTATGTGATCGCCCGACGCAGCCGCAACGACCTGTTCCCGGCCACCTGGCACGCACAGCAGGAGGCGGCCGAGGTCGCCACCGGCGTCGAGGAGGCCGTCACCGGCGTCCGGGTGGTCAAGGGCTTCGGCCAGGAAGAGCGCGAGATCCGCGAACTCCAGGCCCGCGCGCGCCGGCTGTTCTCCTCCCGGGTGCGGGTGGCGCGGCTGACCAGTCGCTACAACCCGGCGCTTCAGGCGGTGCCGCCGCTGGGGCAGGTGGCGGTGCTGGCGCTCGGCGGGTGGCTGGCGTTGCGCGGCGACATCACGCTGGGCACGTTCCTGGCGTTCACCACGTATCTGAGTTCGTTCGTGAACCCGGTCCGTCAGGTGGCCACGCTGCTGACCGTGTGGCAGCAGGCGCGGGCGGGGGTCGAGCGGGTGCTGGACATCGTGGACGTCACCCCGGGCATCGCAGACCACGAAGACGCCGCGGAGCTGCCGGACGCGCCGCTGGCCGTGGAGTGGGACGACGTCGTCTACGGCCACGGCGAGCAGGGCAGTACACCGCTGCTGAACGGCTTCTCGCTTCGGGTGGCGGCCGGCGAGACCGTGGCGTTGGTCGGCGCGGCCGGATCCGGCAAGTCGACGGCGGCGCACCTCATCCCGCGCTTCTACGACCCGCTGTCGGGTTCGGTCCGGGTCGGCGGCATCGACGTCCGAGACCTGCGATTGGCCTCGCTGCGCTCCCATCTCGGGTTCGTGTTCGAGGAGAGCCGGCTGATCTCGGGCACCATCGGCGAGAACATCGCGTTCGCGGAGCCGGACGCCTCGATCGAGCGCATCCGCGCGGCGGCGCGGGTAGCCCGGGCGGACGAGTTCATCGACGGGCTGCCGGACGGCTACGACACCGTCGTCGGCGAGCAGGGCCTGACACTGTCCGGCGGCCAGCGGCAGCGGATCGCGCTGGCCCGGGCGATTCTGCGGGATCCGGGGGTACTGGTCCTGGACGACGCCACCTCGGCGATCGATGCCCGGGTGGAGAAGGAGATCCACGCGGGCCTGCACGGGGTCACCCGCAAGCGCACCACGCTGATCATCGCGCACCGGGCCTCGACGCTGGAGCTGGCCGACCGGATCGCGGTGCTGGACGACGGCCGGGTGGTCGACGTCGGGACGGCGGCCGAGTTGCAGGAACGCAGCGCGGTCTATCGGGCGCTGCTGTCGGGCGAGGCGGCGCCCGGGGAGCTGGACATCGACGCCGTCGAGGCGGCCGAGCCGTACCGGCCGGACGGGATCACCGAGTCTTTGTGGCGGTGGCCTGGCGAGGTTGGCGGCGTGGGGGCCGCTGGCGGGGCAGGTGCCGCAGACACGGCGGGCGGAGCAGGCGCGGCGGGCGAAACTGTCGGCCTGCGAGTGGCGCAGGCCTTCGCCGCGCGCGCCGCCGGCGCCCACGGCGGGGGCGGCCGGGCCGGCCTGGGCGGCGGCGGGGGCGTCCTGGGCTCGGCACCGCCGACCCCGCGGATGATGAAGCACCTGGCCGAGATGCCGCTGGTCGATCAGGATCCTGACGTCCCCGACGAGCAGGCCCGCGCCGCCGATCCGCACTTCGGGCTCGGCTCGCTGGTCCGGCCGTTCCGCGGCGCCCTGCTGCTCGGCCTGATCCTGGTGGCCCTCGACGCCGCCGCCGAGATCGCCATCCCGGTCCTGGTGCGGCACGGCGTCGACGCCGGCATCGCCCGCCGCTCCGAGCGCACCCTGCTGCTGGTCTCGGCGGCCGCGGCGACGATCGTCGTCGCCGACTGGATCGCCGGGGTGTGCCAGGTCCGCGTCACCGGCCGCACCGGTGAACGGCTGCTCTACACACTGCGGGTCAAGACCTTCGCGCAGTTGCAGCGGCTCGGACTGGACTACTACGAGCGCGAGCAGGCCGGGCGGATCATGACCCGGATGACGACGGACGTCGACTCGCTGTCGAACTTCCTGCAGACCGGCCTGGCGACGTTCGTGGTCAGCGTGCTCACGGTGTTCGGCGTCCTGATCGCGCTGCTGTTCATCGACTCGGGACTGGCGCTGGTGCTGGTGGCCGCGCTCCCGGTGCTGGCGGTGTCGACGGCGCTGTTCCGGTGGCGCTCGGTGCCGGCGTATCTGGACGCCCGGGAGAAGGTCAGCGCGGTCAACGCCGACTTGCAGGAGAACGTGACGCTGATCCGGGTCACGCAGGCGTTCGGGCGCGAGGCGTACAACCATCGGGCGTTCGCGGTGCGGGCGTGGGCGTTCCGGGACTCGCGGCTGTACGCGCAGCGGCTGATGGCGACGTTCTTCCCGTTCGTGGAGTTCCTGAGCGTCGTCGCCAGCGCGGCGGTGCTCTTCCTCGGCTCGCACCAGGTGCGGGACGGGGCGCTGTCGGCCGGGACGCTGATCGCGTTCCTGCTCTGCGTCGACCTGTTCTTCTCCCCGATCCAGCAGCTCTCGCAGGTCTTCGACGGCTACCAGCAGGCGGTGGTCGGGCTGGGGCGGCTGCGGGCATTGATGCGTACGCCCTCGGCGACACCGGCCGCACTCGCTCCGGTACCGGTGCCGGAGTTGGCCGGGGCGATCGAGTTCGACGACGTCAGCTTCGGCTATCGGACGGAGGCTGCCGAAACTGCCAAAGCCGCGGAGACAGCCGAGGCTGGCAAGCCTGGCAAGGCCGAGGGCGCCGAACCGCGCGAGGTCCTGCACGGCATCAGCTTCCGGATCGCGGCCGGCGAGACCGTCGCCCTGGTCGGCACCACCGGCGCCGGCAAGTCCACGATCGTCAAGCTGGTGGCCCGGTTCTACGACCCGACGTCGGGCGCGGTGCGGATCGACGGCGTCGATCTGCGGGACTTCGACCTCGGCCAGTACCGGCACCGGCTGGGCATCGTGCCGCAGGAGTCCCACATCTCCGGCGGCACCGTGCGGGACGCCATCGCCTACGGCCGGCCCGACGCCACCGACACCGCGGTGGAGGCGGCCTCCCGGGCGGTCGGCGCGCACGAGATGATCGCCGGGCTGGCCCACGGATACCTGACCGACGTCGGGGAACGCGGCCGGACGCTGTCAGCGGGGCAGCGGCAGCTGCTGGCCCTGGCGCGCGCCGAACTCGTCGATCCCGACGTCCTGCTCCTGGACGAGGCCACCGCCTCGCTGGACCTGGCCACCGAGCGCCGGGTCGGGCAGGCGACCGCGGCGCTGACCCGGCGCCGCACCACCATCGTGGTGGCGCACCGGCTCACCACCGCCATGACCGCCGACCGGATCGTGGTCCTCGGTCACGGCCGGGTGCTGGAAATCGGCTCCCACACCGAGCTGCTTCAGGCGGACGGGTCCTATGCCCGGTTGTGGCAGGCGTTCCAGAGCGCCGGCCCGAACGCCGACATCGACCTGCTGTCGCAATCCCAAGGATCGCCATCCCAAGGAGAGACCCGATGAGCATTCCGCTGCGCCCGTTCGGCCGCACCGGCGTGAAGGTCAGCGCGCTCGCGCTGGGCACGATGATGTTCGGGGCGCGGGGCAACCCGGACCACGACGACAGCGTCCGGATCATCCGCCGGGCTCTCGACGCCGGTATCAACCTGGTCGACACCGCCGACGTCTACAGCCAGGGCGAGTCGGAGACGATCGTCGGCAAGTCCCTGGCCGGCCGCCGGGACGAGGTCGGGGCGGCGTCGCTGCGGCTGACCCCGGACGTGCTGGACGAGATCGACAAGATCGTGCCGCCCGGGGTCACCGTGTCCTCGCGGGATGCCGGGTATCAGCCGCCGTCGGTCACGGAGGCTGCGCGGCGGCGGCGGGGGTGAGGCTGGCTGCTACCGCAGGGGTCCGGGGCTCCGGCCGGTGGTTCACCCCTCGGGCACGTAAGGACCGCAGCCGTGGGACGGTGTTGACGCGTACCGTCGGCCCTGCCCAGACTGGGATCATGGATCAGGGTCCGCTGACCAGGCGTTCCCGTTGCTGAACTGACGCCTCTCCTCCCACACTGCTCCTTCTCTCCCCCTTGCTCCACCCTGGCCGCCCCGAACGGGGCCATGAGTCATACCCGGAGTCCGTCATGCCTGCCAAGCAACCCAGAACCCCGCGACCCAGAACCCTGCGAACCGTGACCGGCGCCGGCGGCCAGCCCGGCGTCTACGAACTCGCCCTGGACCCGAAGCGCTCGACCCTGGACAGCGCGATCCGGGTGGCCGGGCTCGCCGAGGCCGCGGGGTTCGACGCGCTGTTCGTCCCGGACCTGCTGCGCTTCGGTGCGCAGGGCGCGATCGGGGCACAGGAGCCGTTGCTCTACGTCGCCGCGCTCAGCCAGGTCACCCGGGACATCGGCCTGATCGCGACCGTGTCCACCACCTTCCACCACCCCTTCAACCTGGCCCGGATGTTCGGCACGCTGGACCACCTCAGCAACGGCCGCGCCGCCTGGAACCTGGTCACCTCCTCGATCGGCGAGGAGAACTACTCCGCCGACCCGCTGCCGAGCCCGCCGGCCCGCTACGCCCGCGCCGCCGAGACCCTGGAGATCGTGCACGCCCTCTGGGACAGCTGGCAGCCGGGCGCCCTCACCCTCGGCCCGGACGGACGCGCCGTTCTGGACCGGTCCCTGATCAAGCCGATCGACCACCTCGGCGAGTACTTCTCGGTGGCCGGGCCGCTGAACATCCCACCACTGCCCCAACGCCGACCGGTGCTGATCCAGGCCGGACAGTCCGAGGAGGGGATCAGCCTCGGCGCCCGCTACGCGGAGATCGTCTTCACCTCACTGCCGACCCTGGAGATAGCCCGCGAGCACACCGCCCGCATCCGCTCCCAAGCCGCCGCCCTCGGCCGCCCCGACGGACTCCCCCTGATCTTCAGCTCCTTCCACGCCACCTACGGCGCGACCGAGGAGGAGGCACAGCGCCTGGTCCGCGAACGCATCGACGCGATCGACTACGAGCAAGGCCGCGCACTCCTCGCGGACATGCTCGGCGGCACGGTGGACCTGTCCGAAGCCCCGCTGGACCAGCCACTGCCGCAGACCCTGCTCCCGGACATCGCCTCGATCAACGGCCGCCGCGGCCGGGTGGACATCTTCTCCCGCTACGTCCGCGACGGAAAAACCCTGCGCGAGCTGATCATCGCGGCACAGGACACCGCCACTGGAGCGAAGCGGGCACGCCGTACCAGCTGGCGAACGCGATCGAGCAGCGCTTCCGAGCCGGCGTACTGGACGTGATCATGCTCAACGGACTCGACGACCCGCGCCAGCACGACCTGATCGTCAACGGCCTGCTTCCCGAACTACGGGAGCGCGGCATCGTCGCGCCGCCCGGCTATCAGGGCGGGACATTGCGGGAGGCGTTGGGGCTAGAGCTTGCCTCGTAACGCGGTTAGCGAAGTGAAGTATTCTGCGGCGAGGAGAACACTTGAACAAGGCGGTCGGCGAGCTCCGTCAACCGGTCCGGGGCCGCGCTCCCCCGCGAACGTACGTAGCGGTGACGACGTCGCCATAACGCTGATTCGACCGCGCGATAGTGAGCCCACCGTCGCACACGTTCGCGATCGAGTTCGGCGGCCTCAGCGAATATGTCCAGGCAGCGAAATACGTCCCGATCTCGGTTGCCTTTCGCCAGCAGAGTCGGCCCGTACGTCTTGAGGAACGTGCCGCCGTCGTAAGCCGGGTCGCCGACAAGCCCTTTCGGATCGACGACGAGCCACGGCTCCCGTTCCGCGTTAAGGATGTTCCGTGCGTGCAAGTCGCCATGGATGACGACCTCGGGCTGATCGGTTCCGAGTTCTCGGAGCGTGGCGACTGCTTCGTCGACGGCCGGCTTCGGGAGCGCGTCTGTGAAGTCCGCTGCGTCTTGGAGAAGCGATTCAGCCCACTGCGCCACGCGGTCGCGTAGTCGGGGCAGGTCCGGCGGCGCCGGCACGGCCAGCCGCCTGTTGATCAGCCCCGTGATGCGCACGACCTCATCGTCGTCGGGCAGCCCCGCGAGCGTCTGCGAGCCGGCTCTCTCAAGCAGCATTGCGAAACGCTCATCCGCGCGCTCATACAGCCGCACTGCACCGTGACCGCGCCATGCCTCGAATGCGGCCGGCTCCCACGCGTTGCCGGGGTGGGGAAAGGAGACCTTCACGACGGCGGCCTGCTCCTCGCGTCTTACCGGGACGACGATGCCCACCTCTCCGTGCATGATCGGCCCGTCTGGCAAGCAACTCCACTGCTCAAGCAGCTCTGTAACGAGCCCGGGCAGGCTGGCCACCCACCGTGCACCGCTGTCACCTTCGCGATCGATCGTGCCTCGTGCGAAGGCCTCCGGAATCTTGATCACGCGAGCACCATACGCGGGCACGGCGGCCTGGCTCCGAATGGAGATCACCAGCGTCCTACCAGGTGTACGGTCCCGCAAGCCGCGGTAGGAGCGATGGGGTCTAATTGGTTCGTCCTATCGCTGCTGCTCGGTCCGCTGGCCACCTTCTTGATCGTGGCGTGGCCGGCTGTGGAGAGCGAGGACATCAGCTGACCGCCGCCGCGCGCCCGGCTCGACCAGATAGCCGCAGCAATACCACGCCTCGCAGGGTTGCCCGACTTCGCTGCCATAGACGTCGAACTGCTCGATGGGTGCCAACGCGTCGCGCGCGGTGGCGGCGTCCAGTGGCGGTTCGGTGGGCCTGAAGGGATCGCCCCAACCTGCGGGTTCCCCAGTGGTCCAGTCGAACCTTTTGCCGTTGCCGTCGATAAACAGCGTCCACATTGGGTGCTCGGGAAACGAGTTGAGCCGCACCACCCACCAGACGTCGCCGATCCTGGCCGCCGCACGAAAGCGTGGGTGCGCGGTGGAATGCCACCGCGGACGAGCGTGGGTCTCAGGCGGCAGGTCCACTGCTCCGGTTCCTTTCGCGCGGCCTCGGACGTTATCAGCATAGTCCTGCCGTCGGCGGCTGCCGGGGCCGCCAGTGCCGCTCCTGGCTTCCTTCGGAAGCGGCGACCTGCTGTCAGTAGGGCTGGTTGTCCCCGATCGCGTTCTTCACTTGGTCGGCATACGTCCCCAGCGTGGGCGCCTGGATCTGCCCGCTGTCGGGCTGAATCTTCAACTTCCAGCCGACGCTGGCCCACCAGGTGTTCAGGTCCTCGGGGTGGATCAGGCGGCCGTGATCGAAGGCGTTCGCCGGCGGACCGTCGAGCCCGCCGATCGGCAGTTTGCCGGACTCGACCGCGGCCTGCACGACGATGCTCATCGCGGACCCGCTGAGCTGGGCGTTGCTCTGGCCGACGATGATCTGTTCCTTCGCCTGGTTGTCGGTGGAGAACATGGGCAGCTGATCGATGTAGGGGGTCAGGAAGCCGTCCACGGCCTGGCCGACCCCGACCGGGGTGCCCGACGGGGCGTTGCCCAGACCGCCGAGGATGGCGTTGACGAGGGCCGCGTGCTGGGCGTTCGCCGCGTCCTGCGCTGCCGCGCCGCTCAGATGCATGTCGTTGAGCGTGTCCTGCGACATGCCGACCAAGCCCGCGGCGATTTTGGTGTAGTCGGGTCCGCCCATGAAGGACAACTTGAGTGCGTTCTGGTAGTTGCCCTGCGTGAATCCAGCGAAGTCTGCGGCGCTGTGCGGATCCTGCAACGCCACCGACAGGAAGTTGTGCAGCTGTTGATGGGAGATCAGGAACTGGAGGGGCTGGCCGTCGGGCTGGATGACGCCGAGGTGGCTGACCCCGTCGACGTTGCTGAGCTGAGCCGAACTCCCGAGGTCGAAGCTGTACGCCTTCGCGTAGCCCTCCAGCGACTGGCTGACCGGCGACGGCAGCTGTGAGCCCGTGGCCTTGCCGTACGTGGGGTTCGGAGGCTGCCAGCCGTTGTACGCGGCGGCGGCCTCGATGATGTTGAAGCCCGCTTGCAGGGTCTGCTGCGCCAGCGGGGACGAGCCGCGAGCGCCGACGTCGGCCGGCGATCGGGGGCAGGCCGCGGTGAACAGAGCGGCGACGGTCTTCGGGTCGAGGCCCGGGATCTCGGGGTTTGCCGAATTGTCGTAGCCGTGATCGTCGGGGAACTCGGCCGACACCACGGTGCAGCCGTGCAACAGCTTGGTCGCCAGGTCCTGGCCGTCGGCGCCGGAGAACAGGTCGATGGCCGCGTACTTGTTCTGCGACGTCGTGTTCAGCACCGTGTTCAGGGCACCGCCCAGGTCCTGCTGCGAAGGGTCCTGGTCGCTGAGTCCTGATTCCTTGTTGATGTACAGCCGTGACAAGTCGGACAGGAACTGCGCCCCCTGCCCGTCCCCGAAGTCGGCGCCGGGGGTCGTGCCGATCAGCTTGCCCAGCCCGATCAGCCCGGCCGTCCCCAGCCCGGCCAGCATAGACTCGGTGAGCGCGCCACTGGATGCGGCGCCGGAGACCCGGTGGCCGAGGTCCTGGATCAGGGATTGGTCGGTGGCGTCGCTGTCGCCGGGACCCTGATGGGCGTGCAGCCAGTCGACGACGTTCGCCAGCGACGGCCCGAACTTCTTCCAGAACTCGGGGTCGTTCTGATAGTCGAACGCCACCTGCGAGAGCTCCTCACGCACCGCGTCCGGGTCGAGATCGGTCTGGCCGCCGTTGAGGATGTCGCTCAGATCGCTGGCATCGGCGTCCTCCAGGCCGATGCCCAACCCCTGGAACGAGCTGGGATTGAGCGCGGACGGATCGCCGCCGTTCTTCGCGTACTGGGCGTTGAAGTCGGTGAACGCCGGGTTGCCCAGCGAGGACAGAACCCGCCGCAACGTGTCGTTGGCGTCGTTCAGGTCACGGACCAGCGCGGCCCTGGCCTGGTCGTGCTGCGGCACCGCGTCGTTGTCGAGATTGTCCTGCTGCGTATACCAATCGCCGGTGTCGGGCACTCCCGGCGGGGCGTCGACGAAACCGAAACTGCCCACCCTCAGGTGTGGCCGTACACCGCCGTTCGTCGCCGCGGCCGCCTTCAGCGCCGCGTCGCGGCGCCGGTAGTCGCCGTCGGCGGCGCTCTGCGAGCTCGTCAGCGCGGCGGCGTACCGCGACATCGCACCCGACGCCTGGTTGAAAGCGTCCACCATCGACCGCAGCATCCCCGGCAACGGCTCCAGCGTGTTGCGGAAGGCGTCGCCGCTCGCGCCGAGCCAATTGCCGAGCGCCGGATCCGTGCACAGTCCGTTGACGCCGACGGCGACCATGTGCGCCGCGGTCTCCCGGTCGGTGAGCTTCTGCGCGATCGTGCCGATCTGTCCGACGTCCCCCGGGACCGGATCGCTGGTCCGGCAGAACACGCTCCAGTCGTTCCCGTTGCGCGCCGCCATCAGTTCGCCCCCCTTCCCTTATGGGGTTGCGACGGCGTGGACGGCAGCGAGTTGGCGCCCGCGGCGAGATTCTGATCCATCGCCCGCGCGGCTTGTGCGCTCGCGTCGGCGAGCTTGGCCAACGCCGACAGGTAGCTGTCGAGGCGCTGCCCGATCAGGGTCGTGGTGTTCGCCAAGTCCGCCAGCGCGTGCTCGGCGTCGATGCCGCCCATCCCGCCGCTGATCGTGTCGGGATAGAGCGAGTCGAACTCACACTGCATCAGATCTCGAAGTTGCGCAGAGAAGCCGTCCATGGCGTCGGCGTCCATCTGCAATACGTCGTTAGACATCTTGTCCCCCCACCGGATGTCCTTCAGGTTCCCTTCTCAGAGCCCTGACCAGAATCTCCATGGTCGCGCGGTGGCGGGTCTGGGCACCAGGACGACAACCTGCCATTCGCATGCCATTGGATGCTCTGACGCCCCGCTGCTCTACGGTGTCCCTCCATGAGCACCCGATCCGCCGCCGCCTCCTCTTCGCGCAAGCCCAGCAAGCCCAGCAGGCCCCGCAAGTCCGACGAGGACGCGCTGATCCTCCCCGCCGCGTGGAAGGAGCGCCGGCACAAGCGGCGAGGCGATGCGGCGGTCGTCGGGGCGCACGAGCCCAGCCCGCGCGCGATGCTGTCGTCGCAGGCCCTTGCCGAGGTCGAGCGGGTGCTGCGCGATCCGGGGTCTGATCCGGAGTTGGCCGAGCGGGCGCTGGCTCACCTGCACGGTGCGCCGGACGCGGTGGGTGCGGCGGTGATCGCGGCGGTCAAGGTGCACCGGTCCGTGGGGGGCGTCGCGTGGCCGTTCGCCGATGGCTGGGTCGCCGAGCACGGCCTGCCGTTCGCCGTTTGTGCCTACGCCGAGTTCGGTTCTGCCACCGTCGACTCCTCGCCCGGAACCGGGGGGCTTCGGGTCGTCCCGGTGCCGCGCTACGGCCATCACACGCGCGCTTGGTGGCGGGACGAGTACGCGTCGCGCCGGCTCCGCACCCGGATGGCCGCCGCCGACGATGAGGTCTACGCCGCGGCCGTGGAGCGGCTGGCCGGGTGTCGGCGCGACTCCGCGCAGCGGGCCGTCGTCTCCTATCTCGTGCCGGACCGGCGTGACTGGGTCGACGAATGCTGCGCCGCTCCCCCGCAGGATCCGATCCGCTGGATGCCGCTGCTCGCCCTCACCTCGGCCGACCAGCTCGCCGCGCTGCGCGACTGGATTCCGGCCCGCTGGTGGGACTACCCCTCGGGAGTGGTCGCCACCATGGTCGACGGGCTCGGGGCGGCGATGGCCCCGCTGCTGATCGACGCCCTGGACCAAGACCTCTCCGTGCCCGAGACCCGCACGATGCTCAACGCGCTCGCGCTGCTGCCCTCCGACGGAGCCTTCCAGGCCCTGGTGGACCGGGTCGGCCGCAAGTACGTCCAGCCCGCGCTGCTCGGCGCGATGAAGCGCTTCCCGGTCCGGGCGACGCGGCTGCTCGCGCCGGCGACCAGCGGCTCGACGCAGGCGGCGGTCCTGGCCCGCGACCTGCTGGCCGGGCACCTGCTGGCCGCACCGCAACGGGCGGCGGCCGCGCTGCCGGAGCTGGCGCCAGAGGTCCGCGCCGTCATCGCCTCTCTCACGGCGACGAACACCCGCATACCCGACGCCCCCGCCGACGCTCTGCCGCCGATGCTGGTCGATCCGGCCGAACTGCTCCCGGACCACATACCGACGATCGGCCGGTGGGCCAGATCCGGACCGCTCCCGCAGATCCGGCTGCGCGACCGCAACCAGGCGCTCCCGCGCAAAACGACCGACCATCTGCTGACCATGCTCGCGATATCCAGTCCCGGCGCTATGTATCCCGGTATCGGAGCGGTCCGCGAAGCCTGCGACCCGGAGTCCCTGGCCGAGTTCTCCTGGACGCTGTTCCGCGGCTGGCAGGCGGACGGCTCGCCGGCCCGGGACGACTGGGCCCTGACCCAGCTCGGCTGGTTCGGTGACGACGAGACGGTGCGCCGGCTGGCCCCGCTGCTGCGGGCCTGGCCGGGCGAGGGCCGGACCACCAAGGCCGTCAAGGGCCTGGACGTGCTCGGCGAGATCGGCACCGACGTGGCGCTGATGCACCTCAACGGCATCGCGCAGAAGATCCGCTACCCGGCGCTCAAGGCCCGGGCGCAGGAACGGATCGGCGACGTCGCCGCGCGGCTGGGACTGACGCCCGAACGGCTCGCCGACCGGCTGGTGCCGGACTTCGGCCTCGACCCCGACGGGACCCTCGTCCTGGACTACGGGCCCCGGCGCTTCGTCGCGGGGTTCGACGAACACCTCCGGCCGTACGTCACCGACGAGCACGGCAGGCAACGCAAAACCCTGCCGAAGCCCGGGGCCAAGGACGACCCGGAGCGCGCCGAGGCGGCGTACCAAAGGTTCGCCGGGCTCCGGAAGGACGTCCGCATGATCGCCGAGGACCAGATCCGGCGGCTGGAGACCGCCATGGCCACCCGGCGCCGGTGGACGCTCGCCGAGTTCCAAGACCTGTTCGTCGCGCACCCGCTGACTTGGCACATCACCCGCCGGCTGGTCTGGATCGCCGAAAACGACGGCGCCGCCCGCGGCCGGGACCGGGACGACGCCGCAGCCGCAGCCGCGTGCATGACAGCCTTCCGCATCGCCGAGGACCGCAGCCTGGCCGACCTGGCCGACGACCCGCTGAAGCTCCCCGAGACGGCCACGATCCACCTCGCGCACCCCGTCGACCTCGGCCCCGACCTGCCCGCCTGGTCCGAACTGTTCGCCGACTACGAGATCCTGCAACCCTTCCTCCAGCTCGGCAGACCGATCTACACCCTGACCGAAGACGAGCGTAAGCACGGCCGGGCCGAACGCTTCGAGGGACGCACGATGCCGATCCGCGGCGTGCTGCGGCTGATCCGGCGCGGCTGGCTACGCGGAGAACCGCAGCACCGCAGCAGCCTCACGCGCTGGATCTCCCGGGACCTCGCGGCCGGTTGCCAACTGGTAGTCGGTCTCGATCCGGGCATCGAGGCCGGGAACGGCATCGACGATCCCGACCAGCAGATCACGCACGCCCGGTTCGACGACTCCCGCCCCGACCACTCCGACACCCCCTGCGATTCTCTGGACCCTGCGATCGTCTCCGAGGCGCTTGCGGAACTGACCGACGCCTTCGAGGAGACGCCGACGAACGGCTGACCGATCCCGGCGGGCTTGTACCGCCGGGCTTGTGGCGCCGGACACTTGTGGCGCCGGACATCTGTCGCTAACGTTCCGCGCACATAACTCTGCAACGTTGCAGCGTTCACCATCGCTCAACGTTGCAACGTTGCAGAGTCCTGCGACCGAGGAGACTTCCATGATCCGGAGCAGACCACGAAGACTGTCCCGCCGGACGCGGGGGCGGGTCGCCGCCGCGGGTGCGGTAGCGGCGCTCCTGCTGGGTTCGGTGACGACCGGCGTGCTGATCGCCGCGCCGCCCGCGACAGCCGTGACAGCCACGACAACAACCACGACCACGACAACCACTGCGGCCAAGGCCACCGCGACCACGGCAACCACCGCGATGCCGACGACCGGCGTCCTGTACGCACCGAACCTGTCCGCCAACCCCAACGAGGACGCCAGCTACCCGCGGGTGATCCGCCTGGCGAACAGCGGCTCGCTCAACGGTGAGCTGCTGGCCACCTTCGCCCACTCCGGGGTGGGATCGACGAAGGCGAACTTCCCGGTCTACACCTCGACGGACGACGGCCACACCTGGTCGGCCTCGCCGATCGGGACGGTGACCGACACCGTGCACGGCTGGGACCTGGACGGCCCGACCCTGTTCGAGCTGCCGCGCGCCGAGGGCTCGCTGCCGGCCGGGACGTTGCTGGCGTCCGGGACGGCGTGGAACCACAACGACTACACACAGCAGGCGATCGAGGTGTTCGCCAGCACCGACCACGGCGCCACCTGGAGCTATCGCAGCTCCTGCACATCGGAGTCGGGGACGGCGAACACCCAGGGCCACGGCATCTGGGAGCCGGAGTTCGGGGTGGCCGGGAACGGCGACCTGGTCTGCTACTTCTCCGACGAGCGGCCCTCGGCCAACGGCTACAACCAGGTGCTGGCGCACGTCGCGAGCACGGACGGCGGCGCGACGTGGGGCTCTGAGGTCTACGACGTCGCCGTGCAGGACAATGTCCAGCGGCCGGGCATGACCACGGTCGTCAAGCTGCCCAACGGCACCTACGGAATGACGTACGAGGACTGCAAGGCCGGCTTCGACCCCGACACGGCGTGCTCGGTCTACCTCAAGACCTCGCCCGACGGCGAGAACTGGACCCCGGCCTCCGGCCTGGGCAGCCTGGTCCAGACCTCGGACGGCCGGCACCTCCTGCACACCCCGGGCCTGGCCTGGTCCCCGATCGGCGGTCCGAACGGCACGCTGCTCGTCTCCGGGCAGCGGGTGGTCTCCGGCAACGACGGAGCGGTGACCGTGCAGGACGAGTCCGGGACCGTGCTGTTCGCCAACACGAATCTCGGCACGGGCAGTTGGACCGAGACGACGGCCCCGGTCAACACCAACCCCACCGGCGGCTACGACAGCGGGGAGACGGCCTGCGCCGGCTACAGCTCCCCGATCCTGCCGTCCGTCTCCGGCTCGACCGTCCTCTACCTGGCCGGCACGCACCTGAGCAACGGCAAGTGCGAGGTCCAGTTCGGCTACGACGTGGCCCCCGGCCCGACCGGCGCGATCACCGGACCCGGGACCACCGGCAAGTGCGTGGACGTCAACACCAACACCTCGACCGACGAGAACACGGTGCAGCTCTGGACCTGTAGCGGCGTGCCCGGCCAGCAGTGGTCGGTCGAGCCGGACGGCACCGTCCGCGCCTTCGGCAGCTGCCTGGACATCGACGGCAACGGCACGGCGAACTCCACCAAGGTCGAGCTCTTCCACTGCGACAACGCCGGCGGCCAGCAGTGGCGCGAGCAGGCCAACGGCTCGCTGCTGAACCCGCAATCCGGACGCTGCCTGGACGACCCGCAGGCGAACACCGCCGACGGCACCCAGCTACAGATCTACGACTGCAACGGCCTGTCCACGCAGGTCTGGAACATGCCGGGCGCACCGACCGCGGCGATCACCAACCCCGGCGCGGCGGGCAAGTGCGTGGACGTCAACACCAACACGCCGACCAGCGGGAACGCGGTCCAGCTCTGGGACTGCAACGGCGTGCCCGGCCAGCAGTGGGCGATGCAGCCGGACGGCACCGTCCGGGCCTTCGGCAAGTGCCTGAACATCATCGGCGACGGCACCGCGAACTCCACCAAGGTCGAGCTGAACGACTGCGCCAGCGGCAACGGCGGCCAGCAGTGGGCACCGCAGAGCAACGGCTCGCTGCTGAACCCGCAGTCCGGACGCTGCTTGGACGACCCGCAGGCGAACACCGCCGACGGCACCCAGCTACAGATCTACGACTGCAACGGCCTGTCCACGCAGGTCTGGACGACCGCCGTGTAGCGAGGCGCCATCGGCGCGCGCGCTGGTCGCGCCGGGTCGCACACCGGTCGCGTCTGCTGCGGCCGAAACGTGATGTTCACTCTATTGCAACGTTGCAGGGCGCCGAGTTACGGTTCTCTGCAACGTTGCAGAGCCGGCCACCAAGCTCCACAGGTTGATGACGACAGAGAGCAGGAATGACGATGCGTACCCCCCACGGTGCCGGCGGCTCGGCCCGCCGCGCGTTCCCCGGCCTCGGCGGCCGGCGTCTGGTCGGGCTGACGGCCGCGGCCCTGGTGGCGGTCTCGGCGGCGGCGTGCAGCAGTTCCCCGTCCACCGCCGGCCCCGGTGCGGCCTCCGGCGGCTCCGCTTCCGGCGCCGCGGGCGGCTCCGGCTGCGCCGCCAACGCCACCCCGCTGACGTTCTGGGGCTGGTCGGCCGGTTATGACCTGGTGGTCAAGGAGTTCAACAAGACGCACCCGGACGTCTGCGTGAAGCTCCAGAACGCCGGGGCGACGACCGCCGAGTACGTCAAACTCAACGACGCGCTGAAGGCCGGGGACGGCGCCCCCGACGTCGCCCAGCTCGAGTACTTCGAGGTGCCGTCGTTCGAGATCACCAAGAACCTCGTGGACCTGTCCCAGTACGGCGTCGCCTCCTCGCGGGCCGACATCGCGCCGGCGGCGTGGTCGCAGGTGAGTCAGGGTTCGGCGCTGTACGCGATGCCGGTCGACCTCGGCCCGCTCGCGCTGTACTACAACTCCAAGCAGTTCTCGGCCGCCGGCCTGACGGTCCCGACGACCTGGGACCAGTTCGCCACGGCCGCCGACAAACTGCACACCGCCGATGCCAACGCCGCGATCACCAATTTCGATCCGGAGAGCACCCAGGACGTGCTGGCTCTGATGCAGCAGTACGGCGCCTTCCCATTCACCTACAGCGGCGGCACCTCCGTGGGAATCAACTTCACCGGCGCCGCGCAGACCGCCTTCGCGAACTACTGGCAGGGCCTGATCGACAAGAAGGAAGTCACCACGGCCTCGGACTTCTCGCCCGCGCAGTGGGCGAACCTCGACTCCGGGGCGAACGCCGCGCGGCTGAGCCCGGCGTGGGGGCCGGTGGGCATGCAGCTGAGCGTCAAGAAGACGATCGGCGACTGGCGCGCGGCCCCGATGCCGCAGGCCCAGGCCGGGCAGAACCTGGCGGGCAACTGGGGAGGCTCCACGCTCGCGGTGGTCAAGGGGAGCAAGCACGCCAAGCAGGCCGCCGAGTTCGCGCAGTGGTTCGGCGGTTCGGCCGACGCCTGGAAGATCCTCAGCGGACCGGTGGCCGGCGCGTTCCCGGGCTATGTGCCGCTGCTGAACTCCCCGGACTTCCAGAACACGACGCTGCCGATCTCCAGCGACGACAAGTCCAACGCCGTGTTCGCCGACGCCGCCCAGCACCTGGCCCAGACCCAGTGGCCGCCGATCATGACCGCGGCGCTGACCCAGTGGACGTCCACGTTCGCCGGGGTGACCAAGGGCACTGAGACGCTGCCGCAGGCGTTCCAGGCCTTCCAGAAGCAGCTGAGCGACTACGCCAAGGCCCAGGGCTTCACCGTCACCGCGAGCTGAGGGGTGCCACGGCCGAAGGGGTGCGACAGGAAGCGAGTACGAGGACGTGAGCGAGCAGAGCGGATTCCCGGCGGCGGCGGTGCGGCCGTCGGCGGGCCTGGGACCGGCGGCGCCGACGGGACCAGCAGCGTCCAAGGGACCACCGGCGTCCAAGGGACCAGCAGCGGAACCAGCGGCATCCACGGGACAGGCGCCGCCGCACCGCACCGGCCGGCGGCGCCGACGCAGTCGGCAGTGGCCCGGCGCCGTGTTCGTCGCGCCGCATCTGGTGATCCTGACGCTGTTCATGATCGTGCCGACCGGATACGCGGTCTACGACAGCCTGTTCACCAGCAAGCTGGTCGGCGGCACGCGGTTCTCGGGACTGGCCAACTACCGCACGGTGCTGAGTTCGCACGAGTTCTGGGACGGCGTGTGGCGGGTGCTGCTGTTCGCCGTCGTGCAGGTGCCGCTGACCATCGCGATCGCGTTCTTCTTCGCCGCGGTCTTCGACGCCGGCGTCGTGCGGTTCGGCAGGTTCTTCCGGACCGTCTTCTTCATCCCGTTCGCAGTGCCGGGCGTGGTCGCGGCCGTGATGTGGTCGTTCCTGCTGCTGCCGGGCTTCGGGCCGTACTCCAAGGCGCTGAAGTCGCTCGGGTTCGGCCACGTCGACTTCTTCTCCTCGAAGCTGATCCTGCCGACCATCGTCCTGATCGTGATCTGGGAGTGGACCGGCTACAACATGACGATCCTCTACGCCTCGCTGAAGTCCATCCCACGGGACGTGACCGAGGCGGCCGTGATCGACGGCGCACCGCTGCGGACGATCATCTTGCGGATGAAACTGCCGATGGTGCGGCCGACGATCGTGATGCTGGTGTTCATCAACATGGTGGGCGCGCTCCAGCTGTTCACCGAGCCGTCGATCCTGTCGGCCTTCCAACCGCAGGCCGTCTCCTACGGGTTCACGCCGACGCTCTACGTCTACAACACGGCGGTCGGCAGCGGTGAGTACAACCTCGGCGCCGCCGCGGCCGTGGTGCTCGCGCTGATCATCGGCCTGGTCTCGCTCGGCGCCTTCGCGGTACGGCGCAGGAACGGAGAGTTCCGGTGAAACGCAGCACTAGTACTCCCAGCGCTCCCCCGAAGCCCCCGAAGCCGCGTCCCGACGACGGCGCCGTGCCGGTCCGGCTGTACGGGCTGCGCCGGGGCACGACGACGCTCCTGACCCTGGTCTGCGCGGGCTTCGCGGTGTTCATCCTGGCCCCGCTGGTCTGGCTGCTGATCAACGCGACCAAGACCCAGGCCGGGGTCTACGCCGGCCCCGGGTTCTGGTTCAGCAAGCCCTTCCGGCTCTTCCAGAACCTCGCCGACCTCGGCAAGGACATCAGCGGCGCCGGGGTGTACCTGCACTGGATGCAGAACACGCTCGTATACGCCGTCGCGGGTGCGATCGGCGCCACCGCGCTGTCCGCCCTGGCCGGATACGGGTTCTCCCGGTTCCGGTTCCGCGGCGCGAACTCGCTGTTCTATCTGGTGATGGCCACCCTGCTGGTCCCGATCACCGCGCTCGCGCTGCCGCTGTTCCTGGTCTACGCCAAGGTCGGGCTGGTCAACTCGATCTGGGGCATGATCCTGCCGAGCATGGTCTCGCCGGTCGGCATCTACCTGATGCGCACGTTCATCGACGCCTCGGTGCCGCAGGACATGATCGCCGCCGCGCGCATCGACGGGGCCGGCGAGCTGCGGATCTTCTTCCGGATCGCGCTGCCGCTGTGCCTGCCGGGGCTGGTCACGGTGCTGTTGTTGAGCGTCGTGGCGATCTGGAACAACTACTTCCTGCCCCTGATCATCTTCAGCCGCAACGATCTGTACCCGCTCACCGTCGGCCTGTCCTCACTGTCGCAGGCTGCTGAGACCGGCACCCAGGCGCAGCTGGTGCCCGTGCTCATCGCCGGGGGCCTGGTCACGGTGGTTCCGCTGATCGTCCTGTTCCTCTTCCTCGAAAGGTACTTCCGGGGCGGCGCGCTGCGGGGCAGCCTCACCGGCTGACTTCGCACCGCACTGCTCGGCAGACCGTATCCGCACATCTTTGGGAGCACCGTTGTCCACCGTTCGTCCTGAATACCCCCGGCCGCACTTCGACCGTTCGCACGCCTGGCTGAATCTGAACGGGACGTGGGACTTCTCCCGCGACCCGGATGGCTGGGGCGAGCAGATCGTCGTCCCGTTCGCGTGGGAGACGGAGGCCGCCGGGCCTAAGGCACACTGGCTGGAGTGGGGCTGGTACCGGCGGCAGCTCGCCGCTTCGGCCGACTGGTCCGGGCAGCGGATCGTGCTGCACTTCGGCGCGGTGCACCACCTCGCGACTGTGTGGGTGAACGGGACGCTGGTCGGTGAGCACGAAGGCGGATACACCCCGTTCGAGTTCGACGTCACCGACACCCTCGACGCCGACGGTGAGGGCACGCTGGTGGTGCGGGTTCACGCGCCGCTGGACAAGCGGGAGATCGTCCACGGGAAGCAGCGCAGCATTCCGCGCGATGTCTACGATGTCTGCGCTTTCACGCCGAGTAGCGGGATCTGGCAGCCGGTGTGGTTGGAGGCGCGGCCGGCTACGTACCTGGCTGATGTCGCGCTGCGGGCGAGTGCGGAGCTGGACGCGATCGAGGCGACTGTTTCGATCGGCGGCGACCTTGGCGCGAGTGCGCAGGTCACGGCGGCAATCGCCGACCAGCAGTCAGTCACTGTCACGGTCACCGACCCGACCCAGCCGGTCTCGTTCCGGCTCCCGATCGCCGAGCCGCGTCTGTGGAGCCCCGCCGATCCCCACCTCTACCCGGTGACCGTGACCCTGGAGTCCGCCGACGGCACCGACCGCGTCACCGCGACCACCGGCCTGCGCCGCGTCGAGACCGACGGCGACCGCGTCCTGCTCAACGGCGAACGCCTCTACGTCCGCGGCGTCCTGGACCAGGGCTACTGGCCGCGCACCGGGATCACCGCGCCGGACGACCAAGCGTTCGTGACAGACCTCGAAGCGGCCCGCGCCGCCGGGTTCAACCTGGTCCGCAAGCACCTCAAGCTCGAAGACCCGCGCTTCCTGCACCACGCCGACCGGCTCGGCATGCTCGTGTGGGCCGAGCCGGCGAGCACCGGGGTCTTCACGGCCGAGGCGGTCGCGCGCTTCGAGGCGCAGATCGAGCCGATGGTGCGCCGGGACGGGAACCACCCGAGCATCGTGATCTGGGGCCTCTACAACGAGGAGTGGGGCCTGGACTGGGACGTGGCCGCGGATCCGCGCAAGCAGGAAGCGACCCGGCACGCCTACGACCTGCTCAAGGCGCTGGACCCGTCCCGGCCTGCGGTCGACGACTCCGGCTGGTCGCACGTGGCCACGGACCTGGTCGACTGGCACGTCTACGACGAATACCCGGACGGCTGGGCCGCCAAGGTCCGCGCGCTGCTCGCCGACGGCGAGCCCGGTTTCCCGGTCGGCATCGGACCGGGCGTGGTGGTCGAGAAGGTGCTGATGGCCGACGGCCGGCCGGTCCCGCGGGTGCCGAACCTGAACAGCGAGTTCGGCGGCGGCCTCACGAGTGTCGAGCGGGGCTGGAACCTGCGCTGGCAGACGCTGGAGCTGCGGCGGTACGACGGCTTGTCCGGCTATGTGTGGACCGAGCTGTATGACATCGAGCACGAGACGGCCGGGATCTACGCCTTCGACCGTAGCGCTAAGGACGAGGGCGGGAACCCGCCGAACCTGACCAACGCGGTGACGGTCGCCATCCCCGACGTCGTCCCGCTGGCTCCCGGGTGCGATCTCGTCGCGGCCGAGGGTGGTGTCGAGTTCGACGTGCGGATCTCGCACCACGGGACGGCGGCGGTCGAGGTGACGGTCGTTCCGGTCTGGGGTGCGACGTTGCAGCCTTATGACTTCACGCGGGTGCCTGTGCCCGGCAGCGGCTCGGGACAGAGTGTGAAGGTGCAGCCGTTCCGGCTGAGCGAACCGGTCCGGATCAGGGAGCTGATGCCTACTCGGGTGGACGGGGCCGCGGGGCCAGCCGGGGCGGAAGCGGCGGCGGATGTCGCGCGGCTGCACCTCGTGCTGGTCAGCGCGGGTGAGGTCGTCGGTCACACCTGCGTGGACGTCGCGACGCGCCCGGTGGGTCGCACCGCGATCGACGGCTCCCCCAGCGTGTCGCGGCAATAGGATCTCAGCCCAGGATGTCGTTGTTCCAGCCATTCCAGGTATTCCAGTTACTCCAGTTGTTCCAGCTCCCAGCAACCCTTCGTCACCCAAGCCTTCCGTAGGAGGACATCAATGGCCGGCGTCCGCCTCCGCGACGTAGCCGAACGCGCGGGCGTCTCGATCCGCACCGTCTCGAACGCGGTGAACGGGTACGCGCCCGTCTCCGACGAGGTGCGCGCGCGGGTCGAGGCGGCCGTGGCCGAACTCGGCTACAAGCCGAACCTCATGGCCCGCAACTTCAAGCGCGGCCGTACCGGCCTGATCACGCTGGTCGTCCCGGAACTGGACGTGCCGTACTTCTCCGAGCTGGCGCGCGCGGTCATCACCAAGGCCCGCGCGCACGGCTACACCGTCGTCGTCGACCAGACCGACGGCGAACCGGACCGGGAACGCGAACTGGTCATGCGCGACTCGGCCGCGTCGGCGATGTTCGACGGCGTGATCCTCAGCCCGCTCGCCCTCACCCACGCCGACCTCGCCCGCCGCGGCGCCGACCAGCCGCTGGTACTGCTCGGCGAGCGCATCGCGGAGAGCGCCTACGACCACGTCGCCATCGACAACGTCGCCGCCGCCCGCACCGCGACCGAGCACCTGCTGGACCTGGGCCGGCGCCGCATCGCGGCCGTCGGCGACCAGCCGTGGGAGAGCGGCGAGACCGCCCAGCTGCGCACCCGCGGCTTCCGCGACGCGCACGAGGCGCGCGGCCTGGCCGTCGAGGAGTCCCTGATCGTCACCACCCGGCGCTTCCACCTCGCCAGCGGCGCCGAGGCGATGACGGCGTTGCTGGCCCACCCGCAGGGTCCCCCCGACGCGGTGTTCTGCTACAACGACCTGGTCGCGCTGGGTGCCATCCGCACTCTGCTGACGAACGGGGTGCGGATCCCCGAGGACATCGCCGTGGTCGGCTTCGACGACATCGAGGCCGGTCGGTACAACACACCGACGCTCACCACCATCTCGCCGGACAAGACGGCCATCGCGCAGCTTGCCGTCGACCGGCTGATTGCCCGACTGGATAAGGAGGATGAGACGGCGCCTGCTGAATTTTGGGCGCCGTATGAGTTGGTGGTGAGGGAGAGCACCGTCGCGGCGGCGGGGCACCCTTCTCTATTTTCTAAAGACCCGAAGATGGGCTCAACCCCGCGTGGGGTTGGCGCGTCCCATTGGCATGAACGTACCGGGCCTTGATCCTCGAGAAGTTCGCCGCGACGCCGGGCTCCGGCCCGGCCGGGGGCTGTCACGCCGGTTGTTGTTGGGCGTCGGTGGTGTGACGTTGCTGAGCGGATGCGCTTCCAACGGCGGCGGATCCGCCGGTGCGGGGCCGGTTCGGGCGACGACGCCAGCCGGCGCGACCGTTCCGACCGGCTCGGAGCCCAGCTCGCGTCCGACCACCGGTGGGGCTCCGTTCCCCGGCCACGGCACTGCGGGTTCCGGCTCCAGCACTGGCAGCGCCGGCTCTGTCAGCTCTAGCCCTGTCGGCTCTAGCTCTGGTTCCAGCAACGGCGGCGCCGCTGGGTCGCCCACCACGGCGCCCGCCGCGAACCGTAATGACGCGCCGCCGGCGCCGGGGCATCCGCAGTTCTACGTCCATGAGGGCGACAAGGCGATAGCGCTGACCATCGACGACGGCCCCAGCTCCAAATACACCCCGCAGGTGCTGGCGTTGCTGGCCCAGTACAAGATCGCCGCGACGTTCTGCATGATCGGTCAGAACGCGGCACAGCATGCCTCTTTGGTCGCCGAGGTCAGCGCTGCCGGGCACCTGGTCGCCAACCACACTTGGGATCATGCTGACCTGTCGCGGATGAGTGAGGCGCGGGTGACCGCCGAGATTGAGCGCGCCAATGACGCCATCACCAAGGGCGGCGCCAGGCAGCCGGTGTTGTTCCGCGCGCCTGGCGGCAACTGGTCGCCCACCGTGTTCTCGGTCTGCGCCAAGATGGGATTGCGGCCGCTGGACTGGTCCGTGGACCCGCGCGACTGGTCGCGCCCAGGCACCGACCACATCGTGCAGACCGTCATGGGCCACACCCACACCGGCTCGATCATCCTCGAACACGACGGCGGCGGGGACCGGTCACAAACGGTCGCCGCGCTGAGGCGGTTCATACCGCAGTTGCTGGAGGCCGGGTACCACTTCGTGCAGCCCTGACGGCTAATAGGACGTTAGGACCGACTCGGCACCAGTATCGGGATCACAAACTCCCCAGCTCCGTCAACGAGGCGATCACCCGGATACCGGTGTCCGGGGCGGTATCAGCACCGGCGCCAACACCCGCACCGTCGCCAGTAGCGCCGCCAGCCGAGCGGTCCAGCCAGATGGCCTGCAACCCCGCGTCCCGTGCCCCGACCGCGTCCGTCTCGTAGTTGTCGCCCACGTAGGCCACCTCGGCGGGGGCCACGCCCAGCGCCTCGCAACCGGCGAGGAAGATGCTCGCGGCGGGCTTGGCGGCGCCGTGTTCCTGGGAGCAGACCAGCGGTTCGGCGAAGTAGCCGAGCAGGCCGATCGCCTCCAGCTTCGAGCGCTGGTGCACGGTCGCCGAGTTCGACACGACGCCGAGGCGGTACCGGCCCGCCAAGTCGTCCAGCGCCGGCTTCGCGTCGTCGAACGCCCGCCGGGTCGTGTTCTTGCGCGCCGCGTAGTCCGCGAACCACGCCGCCGCCGCGTCATCCGCCAATTCGGATGCGCCGACCACCCCGGCCGCTGCGAGAAAGCGTCGGGTCCGCTCGTTCTTCTGGCCGGTGAAGGTCGACTCGCCGCGCAGGAACCGGTCGTACTCCTCCTCCTTGAGTTCCCGCCACACACGCAGCGCCTCCGCCGGCGATGCGAACCGCTCAGTGAGCCCTTCGGCTACCAGGTGTTCGTGGAGTCCCGCCTCCTCGGCACCCTCAAAGGCATACAGGGTCCCATCGACGTCGAACAGCACTCCACGGATCGCCATGGTGATCATTGTGGCGGGAGACGTCGAGCTGGAACAGCTCTGTGATCAAGAGCACTTGTGGATCAGGCCTCTACCGTCCTGGCCGCCTACAGAGACCGGCGCGGGTCAGGATCCTGTTTGTATTGCGGCTACTGCGGCTACTGGTCAACTGATCGACCGGACCCGCACGCTCTAATCGCCGAGCGTGCCGGGTCCCAGAAGCATGCCGCCGGTCGCGTCGATCCAGTTGCCGGTGATCCAGCGGGCGTCGCGGGAGACCAGGAAGGCCACGGCATCGGCGATGTCCGCTGGTTGGCCGACGCGGCGCAGCGCGACGAGGCCGGTGGCCTGTTCCACCAGGTGCGGTGAGTCCTGGATCCAGGAGTTCATGGCGGTCTCGGTGATCCCGGGCGCGATGGTGTTCACGGTGATGCCCCGCCGGCCGAGGTGGTGGGCCAGGTTCCGGCCGAGTGCGTCCAACGCGCCCTTGGTCATCGCATAGGCGGTCTCCGGCATGGCGATGCGGGTGGCGGCGGAGGAGATGTTGACGATCCGGCCGCCGTCGGGGAGCAGCGGCAGTGCCCGCTTGATGATGAAGTACGGGGCCTTCACGTTGACGGCGAACAGGCGGTCGAACTCGTCCGGTGTCACCTGGTCGAGGGTGCCGGAGAACACAGCGGCGTTGTTCACCAGGATGTCCAGCGCCTGACCGGCCAACCGCCGCTCCAGTCCCTCGAACAGGGTGTCCACATCGCCGTCCACACCGAGTTCGGCGCGGAGGGCGAACGCCTTCCCGCCGGCGCGCTCGATCGCGGTCACCGTTTCCCGGGCCGCGTTGTCGTCGCGGCCGTAGTGCACGGCGACGAGTGCGCCGGCGCCGGCCAGCCTGGTGGCGATCGCCCGGCCGATTCCCCGAGACGCGCCGGTCACCAGAGCCGTCTTTCCCGTCAGTCCCATGCTGCGATCTTCGCGGCCGATCGGACCGCGCGTCCAAGACAAGCTGTAATAGCCTACGGCTATGGATGCCCGCCTTCAGGACCTGCGCTACTTCATCGCGGTCGCCGAGGAGCTGAGCTTCACCCGGGCCGCGTCCGACCGGCTGTTCATCTCGCAACCGGCGCTGAGCAAACAGATCCGGCAGCTGGAGGCCTGCCTGCGGGTGACCCTGTTCGACCGGGATCGCCGCACGGTCACCTTGACCGCGGCCGGTGCGGCGTTGCTGCCACGCGCCCGGCGGATCATCGAGCTCTGGGAACAGGCACGTCAGGAGACGGCCGAGGCATCCGCCACACAGCGAGCCATCCTGACGGTCGGCTTCCAAACCCGGATCGGCCGTGGGCTCATTCCCACCGTCACCGACCGGCTGGCCGACGCCCTGCCGAACTGGCGGCTGCTGTTTCGTCAGGTGCCCTGGAGTGATCCGTCGATCGGACTCGCCAAGGGCGCGGTGGACGTGGCCATCACCTGGCTGCCGCTCCCCCGCGACACCGGGCTTTCCTGGCGGGTGATCGCCACCGAACAGCGGTGGGTGGCCCTGCCGCCCGGACATCGCCTGGCTCGCGGGAACGCGGTCCCGTTCGCCGAGCTCATCGACGAGCCCTTCATCGCCCTCCCGACAAGCGCCGGTCCGCTCCGCGAGTTCTGGCTGGCCGCCGCGGACCGGCCGCGCCCCGCCACAGTCGCCGCGGAGGCCGAGACTGCGGAGGAGACCCTGGAGGCGGTCGCCGCCGGACTCGGCATGGCACTGCTACCCGCCGGCAATGTCGAGATCTACCAGCGAGACGACGTGGTCTACCGACCGGTGCACGGCCTGTCGCCCGGCGAACTCGGGGTCGCGTGGCGCAGCCCGGATCGGCGCGATGCCGTGCGCGTCTTCGTCAACGCCTGCGTCGGCTGCTTCTGCGGACCGGACTAGACCCGACTCCCGCGAAGTATCAGTGGCCTGAGACAGCGCGCTGCCCGCGATCAGATCGCGGGCAGCGGGCTGGGGCTCGCTCGTCCAAGACTTGAGAGTCCAGGACTAGAGCGTCCAAGACTTGAGAGTCCAAGACTTGAGCGTCTAGTGGATGATGGTGGTGGGAACGAAGGTGCCGATGGTGATGGTGTAGGTGGCGTCGTCCGTGTACTCGTTGTTGCCGATCGCCCGGGTGTAGCCGACCAGCGACTCGCCCATGCACTGCGCCGCGAACGTGAACTGGCGGTTGATTCCCGAGCCGAAGTTCAGCCCGACCGTGTACTGGCCGGCGCCGGTCCGGGCCAGCGTGTAGCTGAGCGGCACCGGAGCGTTGATCGAGAATGGCTGGGACGCTCCGCCGAACCCGCCGCCCGTGGGCGGGATGAAGGTGGCCCGGTCGCTGAACAGGTAGTTGCTGGTGCTGCCGGTGAGCTGACCGTTCGCGAACTGGCCCGAGACCCCGCCGGAGGGGTAGCTGTAGGCATACTGCTCGCCGCCGTAGCCGACGATCCCGTCCGGCTGGTTGGACACGACGGTCACCGGATAGGTGCCGTTCGTCTGAGGGGACTGGAACACCTGGTCCAGGTCCGCGCAGGACATGGCCGCCGCGGCATGCACCACCCCGGTCGGATGTGGCGTGCTGGAGGTGCTGCTCGCCGCGGCGACGGCCGCCGTACCGCCGACGCTCAGCGCGATCCCGGCCGCGCAGCCGGCCAGCGTGATACGCGTGAAAGCTCCCACGATGTCACTCCCTTAAAAGCCCGAATACCCGATTACCGGATCAGGTTAGGAGGCGTCTAAGGGCTCTCGTATCCGTGGAACCACGCGCATTCCGGAACCGATAAATGGTCGGTCGGCCTCAGCTACAGCCACACGCCGCGATCGTTTCAGCGCACCGCCGACAATCCGGTGGCGTGTTGGACACCGATGTCCTGTACCCCGATGCCCTGCACCCCGACGCCCAGCGCCCCGACGCCCAGCCGATAGATCCGGGTCACCTCGGCGACGCGTTCCCCGAGCCGGAACGCGGTCCGCAGATCGGCGGCCGGGGGCGCGACGTCCGGGCCCTGGTCGGCGTTGGCCTGGGCCATCGCGCCGAGCCAGCTGCCCAGCCGGTTCAGGTCGTGCTCGGAGCCGGTGCTGGTGGTCCAGCCGGCGGGCAGGTCCAGGCCGACCCAGATCATGCCGTGCTGGGCGGCCAGTACCGCCAGGTCGACCAGGGTGTTGAACTTGTCCCCGCTCTTCCCGCCGCTGGTGGTGAACCCGGCCGCGATCTTGTCGCGCCAGCGCAGGTCGTCGGCGAGGACCTTGCTGGTGCGCTCGGCGAAGGCTTTGAAGACCGCCGACGAGCCGCCCATGTAGGTGGGTGTGCCGAAGGCGATCGCGTCGGCGGCGTCCAGGGTGGACCACAGCACCGGGTCGTCAGGGTCGTCGACGGTCACCAGGTCCACCTCCGTCCCGGCGGCGGATCCGGCGCCGTCGGCCAGGGCCTGCGCCTGTCGGGCGGTGTGGCCGTAGCCGCTGTGGAAGGCCACCGCTATGCGTACCGGCTCGTTCGGGAAGGCGATCGGCGGCGTTGTTTCGGGCATGTCATGCTCTTTCATGTAGGTTTCCGCACCCGGTTCCGAGGACTTTCGGGCCGGGCACGGGTATGACGGATCGGCCCTCGGAAAGGTGACCCATGGACGACCGGGACGACGACCGGGGCGACGACCGCGACCAGTTGGCCGAGCGGTTCGAAGCCCACCGGGGCCACCTGCGCGGCGTCGCCTTCCGCATGCTCGGCTCGCTCAGCGACGCCGAGGACGCCGTCCAGGAGTCCTGGGTCCGGCTCGACCGCACCGGTGCGGACCAGTTGGAGAACCTTCCGGGTTGGCTCACGACCGTCGTCGGGCGCATCTGCCTGGACATGCTCCGCTCACGCAAGGCACGCCGGGAGATCGCCGGTCACGACGACACCGTCGCCGCGATCCCCGACGAGCGCACGGCGGAACCGGAGCAGGAGGCGCTGTTGGTGGAGTCGGTCGGCCGGGCGATGCTCGTCGTCCTGGACCGCCTCAGCCCCGCCGAGCGAGTGGCGTTCGTCCTGCACGACATGTTCGCGGTGCCGTTCGACGAGATCGCCGTCATCGTGAACCGGACGCCGGTCGCGGCCAAGAAGCTCGCCAGCCGCGCACGACTGCGCGTCACCGACACCTCGGCGGGCTCGACGGGCTCGGCGGGCTCGGCGGGCTCGGCGGGCTCAGCCGGACACGTCGACCTCGCCTGGCACCGCCAGGTCGTCGAATCGTTCCTGGCCGCCGCACGCGGCCGCGACATCGCCGGACTGCTCGCCGTCCTGGACCCCGGCGTCGTCCGGCACGCCGACGCCGTCGGGCTGCCGCCCGGGGTGCCGTTGGAGGTCACGGGAGCGAACGCGGTCGTGGAGGAGACGCTGCTGCTCACCCGCAACGCCAGGTTCGCAGACGTCGTACTCGTCAACGGAACGATGGGACTGGTCGTCGCACCGCGCGGCCGTCTGCTGCTGGCGCTCACGTTCGCCATCAAGGACGGCAGGATCACGGAGTACTCGGTGATCGGCGACCCGCAGCGGTTGGAACAGGTGCAATTCTCACTGCCGCCCCAATGAGGGTGTGGAGCGGCGAGGCTCAGATCCACTCCCAGCGCGCCCCGATGATCCCCGGCCGGATGTCGGGCACCACCATGTGGATGGCGCGATGGCTGTCCACGGTGAGTTCGGCGCTCTCGTCCGTCGGTCCCTGGGTGTGGCGGGCGGTGAATCGCTGGCAGCGCACCGGGAGGGCGTCCGGGTGGAAGCGGACGTAGAGCACGAACATCCCTCCGGCGAAGCGGTAGCCGTTGAAGTGCTGGCAGCATTCGATATCGGCGTGGGGACGGATCGCGTAGGTGAGGACCTGGGTCTCCCCGGCCCTCAGGGACCGGTCGAACAGCAACTCGGAGATGACGGAGCGGGTCTGGGCGTGGCGCCGGACGCGGCCGATCCGGCAGCCGTCACCGACCACGATCTCGATGGCGTCGGCGTCGGTTCCCGGGTCGCCGCTGTAGATCATCAGGGCTCGGTCCACGCCGTCGTAGTGCGCGCGGAGCACCCAGATGACCTCCACCTCGACCAGTTCGCGCCGGGCCCCCACCGTGACCGTGTTGTACTCCGCGACGATGTCCAGCTTGCCGGCGGCCGGGCTGTCCAGGTCGGCGAGTTGGCGGCCGAGGTCGCCGGGGACCCGGACGATGTCGGCGAACGGATTGGGCCACTGGCCGGTGCGCAGGGCGAAGCCGCGCGGCTTCGGCGGCCCGAGCAGAACGGTCAGCGAGTGCGGCGGCAGGCCCAGGATCCCCTCCAGCGCGGCCACCACGCGCAGCGATTCGGGACGCTCGGGCCGCCGGACGCCGCGCTGCCAGTAGCTCAGCGTGGTCACGCCGACGTTCAGGCCGTGGTCGGCCAGCCGGTTCCGGAGCCGTTCCAGGCTGAGGCCGCGGGCGGCTATCGCCGTGCGCAACGCGACGTCGAACGGCCCCGTGTGGATCGCCGCCGCCACCGCGGCGTCCGCGGGACCCATCTTGTCGAGGTGTGCCATCAGAACTCCGATTCGCGGCCGTTCGGCGGCTGGCACGGTCGAGTGGATGCCTCCAGGCCGGTGTGAATTTACCGGCTATCCATGGTCCTTCCATGCACGCGCCTTGATTAATCGTGCGTTGTGGCATGTCGGGGCCGAAGCCGGCGGCCGCGGCGGCGAGCCGCGCGTTCACAGGCGTTCCCGGTACGTGGACGACGGCGTCGCAGGGTGCTGTTCGGGGCGCTCGCCAGTCCTTATCTTTCCGTCGAAAGCGCTGCCGGTCCGGAGCATCGCCACCTCGGCTCACGTCGGGTCACGTTCGGTTCATGTTCGGCTCACGTCGGCCGAAGCCCGGACCGGTCAGCGCTTTCAGCCGGCGGCGCTTTCGCCCCGGTCCGCTTCCCCATCAGCACACCCACCGCCACCGCAAGGAGACTGGAATGGGAGCAAGAACTCCGCTGCGCGCGCCTGCCCGGCGTGGCGCCTTCGTCGCGGCCTGTACCGCGGTACTGGCCTTCGTGTTCGCCACGACGGCGTCGGCCGCCGAGTTGGGCATCGACATGCAGGTCCAGCAGCAGGACGAGTGGTGCTGGGCCGCCTCGGGCGACACCATCGCCACCTTCCTGGGCCACGGCACCGACCAGAACTCGTTCTGCGACCTGGCCATCGGCCAGGACACCTCGCAGCAGTGCCCGAACCAGGCCGGAGAGCTCGCCTGGGACCAGACCGCCTACCAGGCCCTGGGAATATCGCCCGGGGTGGAGAGCGGCGCGGTCAGCTTCGATCAGATCGTCTCCGACATCAACGCCGGCCACCCGTTGCAGACCGGTATCTCCTGGACCGCCGGCGGCGGCCACTCCGAGGTGATCTACGGCTACGACTCGGGCAGCCAGACCATCAGCTTCGGCGACCCGTGGCCGGACGACCAGCGCATGAACCAGATGGACTACAACAGCTACGTCAGCAACGACCAGTTCACCTGGGACGACACCCTCTCTCAGATCGGAGCGTGAGACGACGATGCGTACCGACAAAGTGTCCGCCCTGCGCACCCTGATCGGCGCCTCGGCCGTGGCCGGCGCGCTCGTGATCGCCGTCGCGCCGCTGAGCTCGGCGGCCACCGCCGTCCCGGCCGTCCCCGGCGCGTCCAGCACCGACGTCGCCGCCGCGAGCCACGCAGCGGCATCCCCGGTGGTACTCCAGCGCCTCGGCGGCTTCTTCGCCCAACTGGGCCCGGCCGGCACACCGCTGTCGGTGCACGCCGCCGCACCGGCCCCCGCCGCCGTCGCAGCCCAGGCACCACACCTGGTCGGCGCCACGGTGCCCGTGTACTACCTCAACCCCGGTTTCGTGACGGCCCCATACGGCACCACCGCGGTCGCCAAGCAGGAGTTCATGGCCACCGCGGCGGTCTCAGCCTCCGGCCAACGCGCCTCGGTCTGGACCGCCCGCAGCACGGCCCACCAGAACGCCTGGACCGAATTCAACATCGCCTCGGGCAGCACCGAGACCGACATGACGGCAGCCGCCGCCAAGCTGGGCAACGGCGCGATCGCGTTCTACGAGCCGCAGATCCACGCCTGGTACGGGCTGTTCAAGGACCACGTGACCCCGCTCAACAACGACGCGATCCACTCGGTGGGCTCCGCCGGTATCTCGCTCGTGGGCTACCAGCGCCTCGTCAACGGCCGCTACGCCGACAAGGTCCCCGGCACCGCGTACGCGAACCAGCACATGCTCGGCGGATTCAACACCGGTCCGGCGAAGCCCGCGAGCGGCACGCACAGTGAGAACACTGAGATGGCCTTCGGCGCCGCCGGTCTCGCCGGGCTGTTCGGCATCGGATACGCCATCCGGCGCCGGCGTGGCAGCTTCGTTGATGCTCGGTAGTTGAGGCCTGTTGAGGGAACGTAAGGGGGGCGGCCGCGCAGGGAACTGCGCGGCCGTATCAGATTTGGCAGATGGGCGAGCGGGTCCGGGTGCCTGTGATGGTGTCAGTGACGGGTGCCAGTTACGGGTGCCAGTGATGGGTGAAGTGGCGGGTGAAGTGACGGGTGAAGTGACGGGTGCGGGTGGCAGGGTTGTGGCTTGTGGCTTGCGGTTGGTGTGTTGGTTAAAGGCATTTTTTACGGAACTACCTGGTATTGACTAATCACGGATCGAGACGCAGTTCGTTGTGCCGCTCGATGTGCGTAGGCGGCCGCCGGTTGTGCGGGTGGTGCGCGGCAGTCCGAGTCACTGCGCATACGTTGCGTTGGCGGGCGGCGGTCGTGCGTGGTGGGTGCCTGAAGTCAACGGCAGGCGCCTCCGGCGGGGGCTCTTGGCTCCCTCGGGGAACTGGCGCAATTCCATAGGGTGGTCCGGTCAGGGCCCTGCGGCGGCGGTTTGTGAGGTGGTGCGGTTCGTTCCCCACGGTCGCGTCGTCAGCCCCAAGGGGTACAGCGCCGAACCCCGGGAGTAAAGTCCGCGCGCTGCGGTCAGGCGTGAAGGTGGCGGCTGCGTACAGCGCGAACTTGACTCCCGAGAACCGGCACTGTAGGCAAAGCCCTGCCGACGCGACCGAGGGGAACGAACCGAAAACCGACCGGAAGAAAAACAATCGAAGGGCCCGTAGACGCGCGCTGGTGATGCGGCCGCCGGTAAGGGCGTGGGCGGGTCGGTGGTCAGCTGGTCGAGAACGTGCCCGGGTGCGGTGTGCGGTAACCGGTTGCAGCGGCGGCGGGCCGCACGTCCGGCGCCCGGCCACGTCAGTCGAAGACCACCCGGTCCACGTGCGTCATCACCGGGCTCACCTCGGCCGGCAGTTCCTCGCCCAGCTTCGGTGGGGTCACGCCGTCGGGCACGAACAGCACCGATACCTGCATGTGCGGGGGCTCTGCGAACCACAGTGTCCGGCCCTGCCAGGAGAAGGGGGACATTGTCCGGTTCAGTAGTGCCAGGGCGGCGCGGCGGATGAATTTCGCCCGGTTCACCAGGCCGGATGGGCCGCGGCCGAAGTTCTTGGGGTTCTCCATGCCGACGCCGTGGGCTGTGCCGCCGGAGACGGTGAGGAGGTAGCCGTCTTTGCGTGCCTTGTGCTGTCGGTAGCCGAAGCGGTCGCCCTTGCTCACCTTTTGCACGCTGTGGATGGTGCCTCGGGCCTGGAGGGCGCCGCGGTCGCCGAGCCAGAGTTCGGTGCCGATGCGGGGTCGGACTGTGGTGCCGGGGTGGCGTTTGGCCAGAGTGCTGATTTCGGCTGGGGACAGGTGGCTGACGAACAGGGTGGGGACTGGGATGCCGGCGGCGGTGAGGGCTTCGACCCAGTCGCTGGCTTCGCGGACGTAGTCGTGGCCGCCGGTGATGCGGTCCAGGGGCATGTGGACGGAGAAGCCTTCGACGCGGGTCTGGTCCGATTCCAGGGCGGCGGCCAGGTTGGGGATCTCGCTCTTCTCCAGGCCGAAGCGGCGCATCGAGGTCTTCAGGTCGACGACTGCGCGGCGGCCTGTCAGGGCCTCCAGGGCCTCGACGGAGGCCACGGTGCGGATGACGCGGTCCGGGAGGTCGCGGACGTCCTCGCCGACCAGGTAGGGGGTCAGGACCAGCAGGCGGCCCGAGTAGTGGTCCTTGGCCTGTTCGGCTTCGGCGGCCGTGCCGACCGCCGTGATCTCCACGCCGCTCGCGGCGAGCTTGGAGGCCGCCTCCATGAGGGTCGCGATGCCGAGGCCGTAGCCGTTGACGCCCTTGGCCACCGGCACCAGATCGGGGTGCCGGGCCAGGACCTCGTCCTGGTGGGCGCGCCAGCGCTCGGCGTCGACGTGCAGCGTCAGCGACAAGGTTCCGACTCCTTATACGTACGCGTATTGTCCGCGCTCTATAGCGACGGGACAGGGTAGCTGTCGAGTTAGCGGCGGGACAGGTAGAGCTCGAAGGCCCGGTGCAGGAGCCGGTTCAACGGGTAGTCCCATTCCCCCAGGTACTCCACCGCCTGGCCGCCGGTGCCCAGCTTGAACTGGATCAGGCCGAACAGGTGGTCCTCGGGGTCCAGAGTGTCACTGATGCCGCGCAGGTCGTAGACCTTGCAGCCGGCGGCGTGCGAATCGCTCAGCATGCGCCACTGGATGGCGTTGGACGGACGCAGTTCGCGCTTGTGGTCGCCGGAGGCGCCGTAGGAGTACCAGGCGTGGTCGCCGACGGTCACCAGGGTGGTGGCGGCCAGGAGTTCGCCCTCGTGGCGGGCCAGGTACAGGCGCAGACGGTTCGGGTTCTCCGCCTCCATCGCCTTCCACATCCGCTGGAAGTACGGCAGCGGGCGCGGGGTGAACTGGTCGCGGCGGGCGGTGACCTCGTAGAGCTTGTGGAACTCCGGGAGGTCGTCGTAGCCGCCGATGGTGACCTCGACGCCGTTCTTCGCCGCCTTCTTGATGTTGCGGCGCCAGAGCTGGTTGAAGCCCTTCTGGATGTCCTCCAGCTCGCGCGGTTTGCCGGAGTCGTCGACCAGCGGCAGCTGGAACACGTAGCGGGGCTGGAAGTCGCCGAAGCCGGCGCCGTCGGACTCCTTGCGGGTCCAGCCGGTGGCCCGCAGGTTCTCGATGACGTGCAGGGCAGTCGGGTCCTCGAAGTCCGCCTTTATGTCCTTCAGGCGTACGCCGCCGTCGGCGTCGGCGATGGCCTTCTTCAGCGACTCGGCGGTCCAGCGCCGGGAGACCAGCTGCGGGCCCATCTTCACCGTGAAGGCGCGCTGCTTGCGCAGGTGCGCCAGCAGCTGCTTCAGCGCCGGGCCGGCCTCGGCTGTGGTGAGGTCCAGGATCGGGCCCTCGGGGAGGTAGGCCAGGGACCGGCGCAGGAAGGGGAGCTTGTCGCGCTTGGGGATCGGCACGTCCCGGTAGAGCACCAGGGCCGCGCCGACGACCTGGCCGGTGGCGTCGTCGACCCAGCCGACCGACTCCGGGCGCCAGTCCGTCTTCACGTCGCCATTGGCGGGACACTGCAGGAAGCTGACAGAGGTCGTGGCGTTCTTCTCCGCCGCGCGCTCCTCGATGAACGCCAGATGTTCCTCGCGGCTCAGCGTCCGCACCCTCAAGACCATGCGCCAACCTTATGCGACGCGCTCCCGCAGCCACTTGATGTCCGCCGCCTGTGCCTCGGCACCGCCGGGGGTCTCACAGATCGCCGGGGCCCCGGCCTCGGCGATCACCTGGGCGATCGCCTCCGCCGGGGCGATCTCGCCGGCCCCGAAGTTGGCGTGCCGGTCGATGCCGGAGTCGAAGCCGCCCTGCGAGTCGTTGGCGTGGACCAGGTCGATCCGGCCGGTGACGGCCTTGAGGCCGGCGAGCGCGCTTTCCAGCGGGAGGCCGCCGGCGAAGGCGTGGCAGGTGTCCAGGCACAGGCCGATGCCGCTGTGCCCGACGGCGTCCCACAGTTTGGCGATCGACTCCAGGCGCCGGGCCATGGCGTGCTCGCCGCCCGCGGTGTTCTCGATGAACACCGGGCAGTGCTGCTCCAACTGGTCCACGGCCTTGCGCCAGTTGTCGAAGCCGGCGTCCGGGTCGTCGGCGGCGGTGATGTGGCCGCCGTGCACCACCACGCCGCGGGCACCGGCCTCGGCCGCCAGCGCGACGGTCTGCTGGAGCAGCTTGCGGCTGGGGATCCGGATCCGGCTGTTGGTGTGCGCGACGTTGATGATGTACGCGGCGTGCACGTAGACGGCCAGGTCGGCCTGTTCGGCGGCGGCCCGCAGCGCGGCGGCGCCGCCCGGGTAGGCCACGGTCGGCGCCTTCCAGCTCTGCGGATCGCCCAGGAAGATCTGGACGGCGTTCGCCTCGCGGGCCGCCGCCTCCGCGATCGGGTCTTCGTTGCCGACGTGGGAGCCGATGCGCATAGCCATGGCCAACACGCTAACCGCTCGCGCCGACAGGACCACCCGCGCCGGTGGTTGCCGGGTCAGCGGGCCCGGAGGCCACTGACCGGCGAACCCGTGGTGCCGGTGGGACTACCAGAGACCACCGTGGTGCAAGTGGAAGGCGAAGGCCACCGCGGCGATCCCGATCGAGCAGACGTTCACCATCCGCTCATAGGTGGTGTCCGAGGTCAGCTGCGCGTACAGCCCGACCACGATGCCGGCCAGCGCGATCCAGCCGCCCAGGATGTGTCCGCCGGTCCAGCCGATCAGCGCCGCGCCGACCACGGCCAGGACCAGGGCGGCGACGGTCAGGGCGAGTTCGTGCGTGTGGCTGCCGATGTGGAAGCCCGGGCGCTCACGGGGATCCTCCGCGTAGTCCGCGGCGGTCGAGCCGGGCCGGCCGGCCACCTCGGGGCCGTAGTCACCCGTGCCGGGGGTCGTCTGCGTCATGCCCTGTCACCTCACTCACGTGCGCACAGCGGATCACAAACGTAATCGGACCAATACCCAGGATCGGGTCAACCGACACGGATTTCAATCCGGGCGGCTCGCCGGGGTAGCCTTGACCGTTCCCCGAGTGTCAGTGGCCCGGAGTAGCGTCGCCGACGAAGGCGAGTTGCACCGTGCCGACCAGGGGAGACGCGCTAAACCCTCCTGCCACGGAGAGACCGTGGCCGCATAGTCCAAAGGAGGTGGGTTACGCATATGCGTCAGTACGAAGTCATGGTCATCCTGGACCCGGACCTCGATGAGCGTTCGATCGCCCCGGCCCTCGAGGGATTCCTCAAGGTCATCCGCGATCTGGGCGGCAGCATCGAGAAGAACGACATCTGGGGCCGCCGTCGGCTCGCCTACGAGATCAAGACCAAGAGCGGCAAGAAGGTCAGCGAGGGCATCTACGCCGTCGTCGACGTGCAGGCCACGCCGGACGCCGTCAAGGAGTTCGACCGTCAGGCGAACCTGTCCGAGACCGTCGTCCGCACCAAGGTCATCCGTCCCGACCAGCGGTAAGACACCCCGCACTCACGTTTGAGGACCTGACATGGCAGGCGAGACCGTCATCACCGTCGTCGGCAACCTGACCGACGACCCCGAGCTGCGCTTCACCCCGTCGGGTGCGGCGGTCGCGAACTTCACCGTCGCGTCCACGCCCCGCACCCTGGACCGCCAGACCAACGAGTGGAAGGACGGCGACGCGCTGTTCCTGCGCTGCTCGATCTGGCGGCAGGCGGCGGAGAACGTCGCCGAGTCCCTGACCCGCGGTATGCGGGTGATCGTCTCCGGACGGCTGCGCCAGCGGTCGTACGAGACGAAGGAGGGCGAGAAGCGCACGGTCGTGGAGCTGGACGTCGAGGAGATCGGCCCGTCGCTGAAGTACGCGACGGCGAAGGTCACCAAGGCGAACCGGCCCGGCGGCCAGGGCGGCGCAGGAGGTGGTGGCGGCGGCTGGGGTGGCAACTCCGGCGGCGGCGGCGGTAACTCCGGTGGCGGTGGCGGCGGGAACCAGGGCGGCGGCAACGACCCCTGGGCATCCGGCGGCGACGGCGGCTGGGGCAACGACGAGCCCCCGTTCTAAAGGCGCTCACCCGCCAAGGGCCTGCCGGCCCGGTCCCTCAAACGGACCCTTGAACTCGTAGTGAAGAAGTAACCAGGAGAGATCCAATGGCCAAGGCCCCTCTCCGCAAGCCGAAGAAGAAGGTTTGCGGTTTCTGCAAGGACAAGGTCGCGTACGTCGACTACAAGGACACCACGCTGCTCCGGAAGTTCATCTCGGACCGCGGGAAGATCCGTGCTCGTCGCGTGACCGGCAACTGCACCCAGCACCAGCGTGACGTCGCCGTGGCGGTCAAGAACAGCCGTGAGATGGCGCTGCTGCCCTACACCAGCACCACCCGCTAGGAAGGGGGAGGAGAGAACATGAACACCAAGCTCATCCTCACCCACGAGGTCGGCGGGCTCGGCGAGCCCGGCGACGTCGTCGAGGTCAAGGGCGGCTACGCCCGCAACTTCCTCATCCCGCGCGGCTACGCGATCGCGTGGACCCGCGGCGGCGAGAAGCAGATCGACCTGATCCGCAAGGCCCGCAAGGTCCGTACGGTCCGCGACCTGGCGCACGCCACCGAGCTCAAGGGCGAGCTGGAGGGCCTGCGGGTCCGGCTGGCGACCCGGGCCGGGGACTCCGGCCGGCTGTTCGGCGGCGTGACCGTGGCCGACGTGGCCGACGCGGTCAAGAAGGCGGGCGGCCCGGACGTGGACAAGCGTCGGATCGAGATCGGCAACCCGATCAAGACCGTCGGCGCGCACACCGTGTCCGTGCGGCTGCACCCGGACGTGCAGGCGAAGGTGGAGATCACCGTCGTCGGCGCCTGACAAAGACCTTTTGAGATCTTTTCGCCGGGCTTTCGGAAATTCATTTCCGCAGGTCTGGCGGAAGACTCAAAACAGGTTGTTCACAGAACCGCTCCACCGCAGCTCAAACGCGGTGGAGCGGTTTTGTTCCGGTTCTGTTTGCCGCCGCTGGCGCGCAGCTGGTTGACTTCGTTCATGCACGCCCCTTCCCGCCGCCAATCACTGCTGATACTCGGCAGCCTGGGCCTAGCCGCCGTGGCCGGCGGCGCCTACATGCTGGAAAATCACGGCGGTGCCGCCGAGGACGCCGCCAAGCCGCTCGGATACGGCCGCGGACACGGCCACGGCGACCCCCACGCCCACGGAGACGGCGAGTCCGAGGGCGTCGAGGGCGTCCCGGACACCAACACCGGCGAGACCGTCCCGGCCCTGTCACTGGCCCTGTCCGACGACGGCGCCTGGCGTCCGGACGCCGAGGGCTACCAGGCCGTCGAGGACGAGGGCCAGCAGATCAAGGGCTACGCCTCGGCGACCAGCATCAACCTCGGGGAGTCGATCGACTTCCACGTCAGCGTGCGCCCTTCGCAGAGCTTCACGATCAAGTTCTACCGCTTGGGCCGCAGCGGCACCGGCAAGGGCTCCGAGCTGGTCTTCACCAGCCCGAAGATCAGCGGCCGGACCCAGGCCGGGCTGAAGGTCCTCGAGCCGACCCGGACCGTGCTGGCGCCGTGGCAGTCCTCGTACACGCTGAAGGTGCCGGCCACCTGGCGCGGCGGGCTGTACGTGGCCACCTTCGAGACCGCGCAGAAGTACCGCAGCTGCGTGCCGTTCGTGGTGCGCGAGGACGGCAAGGCCGCGGACCTGCTGGTGGTGCTGCCGTTCACGACCTACCAGGCGTACAACCAGTACCCGGTGGACAAGTCGATCGGGGCCAGCCTGTACAACGCCTACCTGCCCAGCGGGAAGCAGGGCGGCGCCGACATCTGCTCGACCCGGGTCTCCTTCGACCGGCCCTACCACCAGGACGGGCTGCCCCGGCTGTTCGAGCTCGACCAGGCCTTCGCGCAGTGGGTCGAGGCGCAGCCGTACACGATCTCCTACGCCTCCGGGATCGACCTGCACGCCGGACGGATCGACCCGACGCTGTACAAGGCGATGGTCTTCTCCGGCCACGACGAGTACTGGTCGCCGCAGATGCGCTCCGTTCTTCAGGGTGCGCTTACTAGGGGTGTCAGTGCTGCGTTCATGGCCGCGAACAACGTCTACTGGAACATCCGCATGGACCCCTCCGCGACCGGGACCGAGCACCGGCAGGTGACCTGCTACAAACGGCATCCGGACCCGGCGGCGACCGGCGGCGTGCCGCCCACCGTGTTGTGGCGCGACCTGAACCAGCCCGAGCAGCAGATCCTCGGGTCGATGTACACGGCGATCATCACCGACCCCAAGCCGCTGCCGCTGGTGGTGTCCACGACCTCGCACTGGTTCTGGCGCGGGACCGGGCTCAAGGACGGGGAGCAGATCCCGCACCTGGTGGCCGGCGAGGCCGACAAGGTGTTCCCGCGGGTGAAGGGCGGGCCCAAGGCCACGATCCTGGCCGCCTCGCCGTTCACCGCCGAGGGGCCGAAGGACAAGCCGATCACCGACACCCAGCAGACGGTGCTGTGTCAGTACCCGTCGGGGGCGTGGGTCTTCGACGCCGGGACGTTCCACTGGAACCACGGGCTGTCCACACCAGGGTTCGTGGACAAGCGGATCCAGACCGCGACCCGGAACCTGCTGGACCGGATGACGGGGAAGACCACGGCATAACGGCCCGCTGTCTAGCAAAGGCCTGGGCTCTGAGCAAGATTCTTCCAGGAAAATTTTCGTCCACAGCCGGTGGACGAACCGGCGACGCTCCCGTGCACGTCAGGGCTTCACGATCGGTCGATGGTCGGATTATTCACAGCGGCCTTCCACACTCTGTCCCCAGGCTCACCGGCGTGTCTCCACAGCGATCCCCGGGTTTTCCACAGGTTATCCACAGGGGGTGTGGACGGCCGCCTCGACCCGCGGGGCGCGGTTCCGTACCGTGGAGGCTTCGGCCCTGTCGGACCCGTCGCGTACAAAAGAAGGCGATGGTTTCGCGGGTGTGGTGATGCGGGCAAGGGAGGCGGGACATGAGCATCGACGACCTGCCGTACACCGCGGACGAGGCCTACCAGGGCGGCTTCGAGCGGACCCCGCCGCAGGACATCCCGGCGGAGCAGTCGGTGCTGGGCGGCATGCTGCTGTCCAAGGACGCGATCGCCGAGGTCATCGAGGTCATCAAGGCCATCGACTTCTACAAGCCGGCCCACGAGCTGGTCTTCGCCTCGATCCTGGAGCTCTACGGCCGCGGCGAGCCGGCCGACCCGGTGACCGTCGCGGCCCTGCTCACCAAGAAGGGTGACATCAACCGCGTCGGCGGGGCGCCCTATCTGCACACCCTGATCAACTCGGTCCCCACCGCGGCCAACGCCGGCTACTACGCCGAGATCGTCAAGGAGCGCGCGGTCCTGCGCCGGCTGGTCGAGGCGGGCACCCGCATCGTCCAGATGGGGTACAGCACCGACGGCAGCGACGTCGAGCAGATCGTCGACGCCGCGCAGCAGGAGATGTACAACGTCACCGAGGCCCGCACCAGCGAGGACTACATCCCGCTGGCCGACGCCATGGAGGGCGCGCTCGACGAGATCGAGTCGATCTCCAACCGCTCGGGCCAGATGACCGGCGTCCCGACCGGGTTCCATGACTTGGACGCGCTGACCAACGGGCTGCACCCGGGGCAGATGGTGATCATCGCGGCGCGTCCGGCCATCGGAAAGGCGCTGGCGCTGGACACCCCGCTGCCGACCCCGAGCGGCTGGACCACGATGGGCGAGGTACACGTCGGCGACCTGCTGCTCGGTGCCGACGGTCGGCCCACCCGCGTTATCGCCGCCACCGAGGTCATGACCGACCGGCCCTGCTACGAGGTCGAGTTCTCCGACGGCTCGGTCATCGCCGCCGACGGGCAGCACCAGTGGTTCACCGAGACCCGGGCGTCACAGCGGGCCGCCCAGGGGGCGCTGGTCGGCGCCGGCGGCCCACCTCCGCCTCGCGCGACCGGTTCGGTGAAGACCACCGAGGAGATCGCCGGGACCCTGCGCTGCGAGACGGCCGACCGGCGACTGAACCACTCGGTGCCGGTGGCCTCGGCGGTGGAGCTGCCGGAGGCGGACCTGCCGTTGTCGCCGTACGCCCTCGGCGTGTTGCTGGGTGGCGGACACTCGGACGCCGGACACTCGGACGCCGCGCATGGACTCGACGGACTCGACGGACTCGACGGCAAGCACATCCCGGCGGCGTACTTGCGGGCCTCTGTACGGCAGCGGCGTGCGCTGCTCGCCGGGCTGCTGGACAGCAACGGGTCCGTCGACCGCACCGGGACCGTGCGGTTCTCGGTCACGAACCGGCGGCTGGCCCTCGACACCCACGAGCTGATCCTCAGCCTCGGCTACCAGGCCGTCCTTTCCGGAACGACTACGACGGCCCACACCGTCACGTTCACCCCGGCCGACCCGGTGTTCCGCCTCACCCGCAAACTGGTGCGGCAGACCACGCGGGACCACCCGACGACCCGGCAGCGGTACATCACCGCCGTTCGGCGGATCGACTCGGTGCCGGTGCGGTGCGTCGAGGTCGACAACGACGACCACCTCTACCTGGCCGGCCACTCGTGGATCCCGACCCACAACTCCACCCTCGGCCTGGACCTCGCTCGCAGCTGCTCCATCAAGAACGGCCTGACCAGCGTCATCTTCTCCCTCGAGATGGGCCGCAACGAGATCATCATGCGCCTGCTCTCGGCCGAGGCCCGGGTGGCGCTGCACCACATGCGCAGCGGCACCATGACCGACGAGGACTGGGCCCGGCTGGCACGACGGATGGGCCCGGTGTCGGAGGCGCCGCTGTTCATCGACGACTCGCCGAACATGTCGATGATGGAGATCCGGGCCAAGGCCCGGCGGCTGAAGCAGCGGCACGGCCTCCAGCTGGTGATCATCGACTACATGCAGCTGATGCAGCACAGCGCCGCGAACTCCAAGCGCCCCGACAACCGCCAGCAGGAGGTGTCGGAGATCTCACGGTCACTGAAGCTGCTGGCCAAGGAACTCGAAGTCCCGGTCATCGCCATCAGCCAGCTGAACCGCGGCCCCGAGCAGCGCACCGACAAGCGCCCGATGATGAGCGACCTGCGCGAGTCCGGCTCACTGGAGCAGGACGCGGACGTCATCATCCTGCTGCACCGCGAGGACGCCTACGAGCGGGAGTCACCGCGCGCGGGCGAGGCGGACCTGATCGTGGCCAAGCACCGTAACGGTCCGACCGCGAACATCACGGTCGCTTTCCAGGGGCACTACTCGCGGTTCGTGGATATGGCGCAGAGCTGACGGTGCGCTGTAGGGATCGGCTTTAGGTTGGCAATCGAGCGTGTATCTCAGCAGTGAGTCAGCAGTGCGCGGTATCTCAGCACTTTCAAACGTGTGCGTGACTGATTCCACCTACGTGGTGCGGTCGGCACCGTGGCGCACGGTGCGGAATCGGGCTGGCCAGAAGCATCACTCGGGTTTCTACTGGTGTGCTGAGCGCGGTCGGGGCTGAGGGTCGCTTGCCGGCTGGGTATCTGCGACGTCGTGAGCAAGGCCATCGGCAACATGTCGTCTCGGCGGCGGACAGCACGGGTCCAAAGCGTCGCTTCACCAGGTAGGGTGCAGTATTCGGCACTGACAGGTGAGCTGAAGTCTCAACTGCTTCGCCCGCTCCAGTAGACCTCGGGACCGGCGGACTTCGCCGCCATCTGCGCCCCGTTCTGCAACGCAGTATCGTTGCCGCTGGCGGCCAAGTCGATGTAAACCGCATCGGAGTTGACGACATAGCGATAGTCCGCCCGGACGTTTCCGCGGCTCATCGCGCCGTTGGTGCCGTTGTCGCATACCGACGCGCCGGTGCCGGTCTTCGGGCACCAGAATCCCAGATCGCCGCTTTTGGTGTTGGCGAGTTGGGACTCGACGCTCGAGGCGGTCGTCGCGTCGGGGAAGACGATGACCTCGATGCTGATCAAGATGGTGCCGGCATCGTTGGTGTAGCTGCCGTCGACCATGGCGGAGCAGTGGTTCGAGCTGAGCAGATTCTGCACTGACGAGGTCTGCGAGTTCTCTACGCAGGGGTCTGCGCCGGCGCCCTGCTGCTTGTAGACGCGGCCGTCGGAATCCGTGAAGGTCTCAGGGAGCACGGCTTCGGCGGTTTGCGGTGTCGTGTCCGACGCCGCCTCGTTCAGGTTGCTCCAGCTGAACGCGGGGGTGGTCGTTGTGAGGTAGTCGGTCGTCGGCGGGACGTACTCGGACGTCGTCGGGGGCACGTACTCGGACGTCGTCGGGGGCACGTAGGGAGTCGTGGTGGTGGTGCTGGTAGTCGATTCATTCGATGTCTGGCCGGTGTTGTCGGAGGACGTGTGCTTCCAGGGCTGCGTCACGCCGAGTACGACCGCGATGACCAGGGCCAGAACGCCGACCGTGGCCATCACCGCCATGGCCGGGTTGGTTCCCGTCGGTGGAGGGGCGGGTGGTCCGTACTGGTAGTACGGCTCGTTCTGCTGTCCTGGCTGTCCCGTTTGTGGGTACGGCGCCGGTCTTGCGAACGGCGATCCGTCCTGCGTGGCATCTGAGGCGATCTGTGTCGGGGGAAGTGGCGGCCGGTCGGCAGCGGGCGGCCTGGACACGCCCGGGGACCTGACGGCCGGACCGGGTTGCGCCGTAGGTCCCGGATCCGTTCCGCCGATCGCCGGAGCCGCTGCGACGTCGTACAAGGCGAACTCAGCCACGACAGTCTGCGGCAGCCACGACGAGGTGTGCGCGAGCGTCTTCTCGGCGAACTGGTCGCGTACCAGCGTGATGACCTCGTCGAGCGTGGGACGTGCGCCGGCTTCCTTGGCGAGGCAGCGCTCAATGATCGGCCCGAGATCGGTGGGGCAGTCCTGGAGATCGGGTGCGAGATCGGTGATCCGGTGGAACACGGCCAGCCCTTCGCCGAACGCGGTCCGGCCGGTGGCGGCGAAGTACATGAGCCCGCCGAGTGCGAAGACGTCGGCGGGGGTCCCCACCTCCCTGCCGAGCACCTGTTCGGGAGCCATGTAGGCGGGCGTACCCATCCGCTTCACGGTGAGGCTGGCGGTGGTGGCGTCGACGGCGTGTGCGATCCCGAAGTCGATGACGCGCGGCCCGTCGGCGGCGAGTAGGACGTTGGCGGGCTTCAGATCACGGTGGACGAGCCCGCGGGCGTGCACCGCCTTCAGCCCTTCGGCAACCCCGGCCAGCAGCCGGAAGACGGCCTGCTCGGGGAGCGGACCGTGCCGCCGCACGGCGTCGGCCAGGGACGGACCGGGGATGTAGGCGGTGGCGAGCCACGGCACCGGCCCCTCGGGATCGGCGTCGACGACAGGGGCGGTGTAGAACCCCTCGACGCTGCGCGCGGCGGAGACTTCGAGCTTGAACCGCCGCCGGAACTCCCCGTCGGCCGCATAGTCGGGCCGCACGACCTTCACGGCGACGGCACGCCCGCCCGGTGTGAAGGACAAGTACACGCGCCCCATCCCACCGACACCGATCCGTGCCCGGAACGTGTACCCGGCCACCCCGGGAAGATCACTGGCGTCCAGCGTTTCGAACCGGCTGTTCTCCATCATCCCGCCCCGCTCCGTCCGGCCCCCACCAAGGCAACTGAGAGGCCTGAGAATAGTAGTGCTATCTACTCCTGCCTTGCCCCGGCCGACGCACTGTGGTGCCACGCGTGCGCTACGGATTTCAGCGGGGTGTGGGTTGGGGCCATTGCTCGACTACCATGACCAGCCCCGTCTGAACTCTGCTCAACTATTGAGGAGACGTAGGGCGCGCTGCTCATCTATCTCGGGTCCCTACATGCGCGGCGGCGTCGGTGCCGCGGCCCGCTGGAACCCCCGGGCGGTACGCGACGTCCAACCTTCGCCGGTCGACCGCGGCGAATCAAATGGCGTAGGGGGAGACATGACATCGGGCGAGAACCGGGCCAGGACGGCTGCCTCGGCGGCTGTGACGCTGGCCGCGTTGGCGCTGGCCGCAGGGTGCGCATCGGCTGGAGCGGGCTCCGCCACGACCACGTCGGGCGCAAAGGCAAGCACGAGCCCTGGCCCGGACTCCGCGTTGATCGACGGAACGGTGTCGTCGGCGACCCTTGCCCGGCTCGCGCGGCTGGCCGACGCGGCGGCGAGTGCGGAAGGCGGCGTGGCGCGGTCCGCCGAGGCGGTGCGTAGTACCCGGCGCGCCGCGAACCTGGCCATGGGCGGAGACGTCGTGGCCACCGATCCCGGCGAAGCGGTCTGGGCGATCGAGGTGGTGGGCAAGGCGCCTTTCGTGTGCGACTCATGCAGCGTTGCGCCGGGTGCGAAAGCGCCGCAGGGCACGGTCATCACGATGGTGCTCGACGCCTCCAGCTTCACCGCCACGGACTCAGGCCTCAGCGACCAAGTTCCGAATCTCGCCGCACTCGGCACCCCGGTGTCGCTCCCGGTGTGACGCGGGCTCAGTGGCCGGACTGGCTTTCCCAGATCTGGGAGACGAAGTTCCTTACGGCTGGGAACGCGAGGTCCGGGCGGTCGCGGAAGATGGTGTGGCGCGCGCCGGGAAGACGCACGAGGCGGGTGTTCTCCGCGGGCAGCCGACTGGCCAGTTCCTCGACCACGGGCAGCGGGCAGATGGGGTCGTCCTCGCCGGCGAGGACCAGCATGGGGCAGCTGATGGCGTTGAGCACTCCCCACGGATCGAAGATGCGGTTCTCGCGCTCGTAGTCGTAGGACGTTGCGACGTCCGTGCTTCGGACGGTCCGGGCCATCCACTGGCGGGATTCCTCGGCCCAGCCCGGTGTGCCGCTGTAGAGCGGGTAGCAGACTCGGTTGAACTCGGCCTGGCCGTTGAACTCAGCCTGGCCGTTCTCGGTGTCCCCGGCGTCCCCGGCGTCCCCGGCGAAGATGCGCTGGATGACGGCAGCTGCCTCGTCGCCGCCGAGGCGGCCGAACGCCTCGATGACGCGCTGCCGGTCCCTACGGCCGCCGGTGGTGTTGGCCAGGATGACGCCGCCGGGGTGATCAGGGAACAGCGCCGCGTAGGTGAGCGCGACGTCCCCGCCGAAGCTGCTGCCGAGGACGACCGGCTTGCGCAGCCCGAGCGCGTCACACAGCTGCCGCAGGTCATCAGCCCAGGTCCGCAGGTTCCAGAACTCTGCGCTGCTCTGATCGCTACGACCATGGCCGCGCAGGTCGAAGTACAGGATCTGAAAGTCTTCGGCCAGTGGCTCCAGGGCAGATTTCACCGTGCTGTGATCCAGGCCGGGGCCGCCGTGCACAGCCACCAGGACCGGGCGCTCCACCGTCGTGTCCCCCTGCGGGATGACTGACGGCCCGGATACGTCGAACCATAGGGATACATCACCAAGGCTGATACGCATGCGCCCTATGCTCAGCTATCCGCCCGGGCCGCGTAAGGGCTTCTACCGTCCAACTTCTACCGTCCACCAGCGGAGGGCTCTGTCGTCCGCCACTGGGGAGATCCGACTGTTCCTTGACAGTGGAGGACGGCGAACCGCCACGACCCGTCGGCGGACCGGCGGGCGACGGCCGTCGTCGTTCCGGTCGGCGAGATCCGGGTGCCGTCCGGCAACGTCGCCTCAAGGTCCCAATCGACGATGCTCAGGGCCGTGTCGCCGCCGATCAGGGTGGACCTGGGCTTGTTGGTCAGACGCGCCCGGGCCGCGATCGACTGGAGCGTCTCAGCGCGCAGCGCCTCCCGGTCGGTGAGGACTTCGCCACTGAAGGTGCGCATCGTCGCGTCCTGGTGGAACAGCGCGAGGACGGCGTCGGCGTCCCCGGCATTGAGCGCGTCCGCGTACGCGAACGGGAGGCGGGCCGGATCAGCGATCCGGGTGGTGACGGGTACCTGGTCGTTCATGGCCGACTCACTCCTCGTGCCGCATGAATGGTCTCAAGTGCGACCTACAGACCCTGCGTCAGGCCCGTCCATCCCGCGTCGAGTAGGGCGAAGACGCGGTCCAGCGCGGCCTCGGCGTCGTCGCGGCCTCGGACCAGCGCCACGGCTTCGAGGGCGAAGTGGGCCAGGGCCTGGCAGGCGGGGTCGTCGGTGGGCAGGCCCGTGTCGGTGGCGATGGCCGCGGCCAGGGCGTCCTCGTGGCGGAGCCACATGCGGCGGGCGTATTCGCGCAGCGGCGGGGTGGTGTCGATCAGGTGGAGGAAGGCGGTGAAGCGCGGGTCGGTGCGGATCCGGAGGGAGTGCTCGTCGCGGAGCGACTGGCGTAGGGCCTGGGGGATGGTTCGGCCGGCGGGGCGGTTGTGGACTGCGGCCACGAGAGCTGCCTCGCGGTCGGCGTCCTGGTCGAAGACCAGTGCCTCTTTGCCGTCGGGGAAGTGGTTGAAGAGGGTGGCCACGGAGACGTCGGCGGCTTCGGCGATCTCCCGTACGCCGACCGCGTCGTAGCCGCGTTCCAGGAACAGGTCGCGGGCCGTGTCCGCCAGGGTTTGGCGGATGGCGGCCTTCTTGCGTTCGCGGCGTCCGGGCTCGGTCACGGGCTCAGCCTAGGGCATCTCCGTCGATCGGATCAAAACTTAGAACCGTTCGACTTTTTGATCCGATTCACTTACCGTGGGAGGCATGACGACCACACCTCGCATAGCCATCGTCGGCGGCGGCCCCGCCGGCCTCATGTGTGCCCGCGTCCTCCAGCGGCACGGCATCGAACCGGCGGTATACGACGCGGACACCGCCGTGGACTCCCGCGACCCGGGAGGGACCCTCGACCTGCACGCCGACTCCGGCCAGATCGCGCTGGAGGACGCCGGTCTGATGGACGCCTTCCTGGCCCTGGCCCGCCTCGAAGGCCAGGCCAAGGCCCGCCGGGACCAGCACGGCACCATGCTGGCCGCGTTCACTCCGGCCGGGGACGACCAGGCGGCTCCCGAGATCGACCGGGGCCAACTGCGGACCATGCTCTACGAGCACCTGAATCCCGGCACGGTTCGCTGGGGGCACAAGCTCGTCCACGTGGCCCCGCTCGGGGGCGGAGCGCACCGGCTGGAGTTCGCCGACGGCCAGCAGACGGAAGCAGACCTCGTCATCGGTGCCGACGGCGCCTGGTCGCGGGTCCGCCCGCTGCTCACCGACGCGGCGCCGCAGTACCTCGGCGTCCAGTTCCTCGACGCCCGCTTCGACGCCGTCGACACCAGGCACCCCGAGGTCGCCGCGATCGTCGGCGACGGCCACATGTTCTCCACCGACAGCGCCGGCCGCGCGGTGATCGTCCAGCGCAACAGCAACGGCGTGGTCCGCGGCTACGTGGCCTTCCGCGCCGCGCTCGACTGGGACGTCGCGGCGGGCGTCGACGTCACCGACCACGAGGCCGTCCGCGCTCACCTAGTGCGGGAGTTCAGCGGCTGGGCCGAGGTCATGCGCCCGCTGATCACCGACAACGACGGCGACTACGTCGCGCGCAGCTTCTGGGCGCTGCCGGCTCCGCTGACCTGGAACCGCGTCCCCGGCGTGACGCTGCTCGGCGACGCGGCCCACCTGATGGCGCCCTTCGGCGGCCACGGCACGAACCTAGCGCTGCTCGACGGTGCGGAACTCGCGCACGCCATCAAGCACGCCATCCAGAAGGAGAGCAGCCTCGAAGACGCGGTCGCGCGCTACGAGGCGGAGATGTTCCCGCGCTCCGGGGAACTCGCCGCGGGCTCGAACACCGCACTCACGCGGTTCTTCGCCACGACTTCCGCGGACGCGCCGCACCTTCCGCCGGATCACCAACAGGAGCACGAGAACTACCAGGCCAGGGCGGCGGAATATCGGCGCCGGCGGGCAGCGGCCGATCGCTAGCAGACGACCGTCGGTCGGCCACAGCAGCTCGCCGGCAAAGGCAAAGGCACCGACCGTCAGTCCATCTCCTCCAGTTCCCGCAACACCTGCGCCGCCGTCGCGTCGTCAAGCTCGGACCAGGGCAACGCGTCGCGGTCGAACTCGGAGTCCTCGCCGGTCCCGCTCAGCCAGACCGCGGTGATGTACTGAGGCTCGGACTGGCCCGGCGCCCCGGCCAGGATCCCCGGCTCCAGCTCCAGCACCACGTGCCGATCGCCGCCCACCGGCCGTAGCGTACGGCGCCAGCGTGCGCCGTCGGCGAGCGAGCCGGTGGGGAGGGGACCGCGCTGCCAGCCGCGGGACTGGAGCCAGACGATCGCCGAAGCGGAGATCGAGGTCTGCGAACCCAGGTAACTGATGTGGGTCGGATCCGGTGTGACATAAGGCCGTTCGAGCAGCTTGGCGGTGCGATCCCGGTCGGTCAGGGCCGGGATCGGCCATCCCAGTTGCTCGAACGGTTGCAGGATCTCGTAGTCGGCGAAGAGCTCGGACCAGTCCCCCAGCGTCGGACCCAGATCTGCGGGGTGCGCGACGCCGATGCGAACCCCGGCCTCGGACGGGATCACGTAGTCGGTGTCGTGTGCGTCCGCATAGCTCAGGTCCTCGGCCACCCGGAACGAGCCGAGCACGTTCTTCTGCTCGTCATAAACGCCCCAGACCAGTCGCCGCACCAGATGGCGCATGACCGGATGCGCCACCAGGTAATTGGCGAAGTCCTCCGGATCCCATCGCCGCCGTCCGCGCATCGCCGACTCCAGCCGCTTGATCTGGTCCAGGGCAACGGTTCGGGCGCTCTTCTTCAGCTCCGTGAACTTCTTGTACGCCGCGTCCGCCAGCTCCGGGTCGTCGTTCTTCCCGGGCTTCGGCAGTGCCTTCACCGGATCGCCGGCCTCGTCGCGGACCACCGGGCGCAACAGCTCGTCGAACCCGATGACGAACCGGCGCGGCCCGTAGTCCAGCACCAGCGTGCCGTCCGGCCCCAGGCCGAGGTCCGGAACCACCCGATCGGCCAACGCGGGCGCCGACAGGTCCATCGCCTCGGCGATGGCGTCGAACTGCTCCTGCGCGGTCTTCCTGGTCAGCGCATGCCGGCCCTTCACCGCGTAGGTGTGCAGCGTCGTCAAGGCCCGGTCTCCGCCGATCGCGGCCAGTACCTGGAACTCGTCCCCGACAGTGTTCTCGCCGATCTCGTTCTGCTCCCGCAGCACGGGAAGCAGCCGCTCGACGATGCTCGCGTCTCCGAACGCGCGCAGCGCGGGCAGGCCGGTCTCGCGCGCGGCCGTATACAGCGACCACGCGAACTCGGCCAGCGAGTCGGCGTCGCAGACCGCTTTGACGGTCTCCAACCCGGCGTACGGCTCGTCCGGCGTCGAGATCATCAGCATGTCGACGACGGCCTGCACGGCGCTCTGCGGCAGCGCGGTCCGGCCGTCCCGCAGCCGGATCGGGGCCAACAGCGCGGCCCGGGCGGCCGGCGGCGGTGTGGGCATGGTGCGCGGGAAGGCGCCCAGCCCGTCGTCGGCCAGCAGTTCCTTGACCGCCTGGCCGACCTCGGCGCCGTAGGTGCGGGTCGCGATCGCCGGCACGTCGGCACCGGCCGCCTCGACGCTCCGCAGCATCGCCTCGGCGCCGCGGCGGAACTTGCCCCGCTTGCCCAACGCCGTCGGCAGCACGCACCGCGCCGCCGCCTCGGGATGCCGGCGCAGCCAGTCCGTCGCCGCGCCCTGCACGCTGCGCAGCCGACTCGCGCCGTCCACCATCAACGCGGCGATCTCCGGGTTCGCGAACGGCAGCAGCAGCCGCGCGCGCAGCGCAGGCCGCCGTTCGATGCCGAGAATCGCAGGCAGTGCGAGGGTTTCGTACCGCGCGACGAAGGCCAGGACCCGGTCGTCGTCCGACTTGATCACCGGCCGCCAGCCCTCGGTCAGCAGCGGACGGACCAGGTCGTCCGGTCCGTGCGCGGCGAAGTAGAGCGCGGTCAGCTCGTCGGCCGTGCGCTCGGCTATCTCTTGCAGCAGGCCCGACCAACCCTCCTGCGGCGCCCAGCCGGCGTCCTGCGGGCCCAGCCAGCGCTCGCGCTCGCCGGGCTCCCAGCCGACTTCGGTGTCGGACGGCGGCACCAGGGCCTCGACCGTGATCAGCCTGGCGGGCTTGCGTTTCCGATCGCGCCACGGCGGCACGGCGAGAATCGCAGGGAGTTGAGACATGAGCGCGGCGTTGTCAGGATCATCGGGAAGCAGTGCGCTGACACGCTTGTCGCCGACCGGGCTCAAGTACGCCTGCTCCGCGCGCGCGAACTCCGGATCGGCGCGGACGACCTCGGTCAGGACCGCGGTGGCGATCTCCCCCGTTTCGCCCCTGGCCGGATCGACTTCAGCCGGGTCGACTTCAGCCAGAACTTGCAAGGCCCGCCTCGGGAATCGCGCCACGGCTTCGTGCAATCGGGTCAGTACCCTGGCGTCCCCGGCCCGCTCCAGCAACGCCGATATCGCCTCGGCGCTCGGGATCCGCGCGACCAGCTCCAGCACCCGATCGTGGACGGCGCAGGGGCCGCCGGGCTCACAGCGATGGCCGCCGTCGAGCCAGGCGAGCAGGAACGGCAGGGCGCCGGCGCCGACGTAGGTCAGGAACGTGAACTCGATGTCGAGGTCGCCGCACCACTCCCAGGATTGCTCGCGAAAGGCCGGGCCGAGCTCCACAGCGTGCTCCGCACTACGGATCCCAGGAAGAAAGGCGACGGCCGGAAGAAGCCCCTGGAGCGCGGCGTACCGGTCGTCCCGGCCCCAGAGCCCCTCTTCGGGGAACAGGAAGCCGGTCAGGGTTCGATGAAAGCCGGTGGGATCGTCTTCCCGTAGCCGGGCCGCAGCCTGTTTGGCGTCGACGTGGTCCGGGCCCGGAACCCGGCGCCGGAGCTCCAGCAGGCGCCTCAGGTGCGGCCAGACGTCGAGCAGCATCGGCGCCTGCTCGGCCCGTCGCAACCGGACCGCGCCGGGCTCGCTGGCCAGGTGGCAGAAGTGTGCGAATGCCTCCAGCGCGAAGGCCAGATCCCTTGCGCACTCCCAGATCTCGACCTCGGCGACGGCGCCGCCCGCGCCCTCCGCAACCGTGGCGACCGCCGCGTGGGCCGCGTCCGCCGCATCCGAGTACCCACCCGCGCGGATCACCGCCGCCACCAACGCCGCCTGCCGCGGGGTCTGGGCCGCGAGGTCGAAGACGTCGACGTCGGCGAGCTCCGCGACCAACTCCGGATCGCTGTGCGGCGAAGTCCGCGCCTGGTCGATCAGGTGCTGGAGACCGGGATCCCGTTCCTGACGCCGGGCCAGCACCCGCTCAGCCCCGCCGCGATCGATCTCGGGCCGCTTGCCGATGGCGAACCGGAAGCGGTCGACGACCGTGCGGCCGTCGTAGACCGACGGCAGTGTGAAGTCGTCCTCGGAGTTCCGGTGCAGCCTTCCGATCGTGGTGTACGTCATCGCCCCGGGCCGCCTCTTTCAGATCACACGGAATCTTGCGAAGCTGCCATCGTAGGAACCAGAACCCACACCCATACGCACACCCGCGCCCGGCGCCTCACCGTCCCGCGCGCTGATACCGCCGCACCGCGAGCGGAACGCACACCCCGAGGATCACCACGGCCCACATCAGCGCCGCCGGAACCGGGTGCTGCATCGGCCAGGCGTGGCTGGTGACCGCGCCCGGGCTGCCGAACAGGTGGCGGGCCGCCTGGGTCAGGGAGGAGACCGGGTTCCAGTCCGCGATGACGCGGAGCCAGGCCGGCATGCCGGTGGTCGGGACGAAGGAGTTCGAGAGCATGGTCACCGGGAAGACCAGGGGCGTCATCCGGTCCGCGGTCGACTCGTTCTTGAACATCAGCCCGAGTAGGACGCCGACCCAGTGCAGCGCGTACGCGAACAGCAGGATGAGCCCGAAGGCGGCGAGCGCCGAGCCGGCCCCGTCGTGCATGCGCCAGCCCACGACCAGGCCGACGACCGACATGATGGCGAATCCGAGGACTGACATGATCAGGTCGGCGCCGGTCTGGCCGAAGGGGACCGCGGAGCGGGCCATCGGCATGGAGCGGAAGCGATCCATCACGCCTTTGCCGTTGTCGGCCGCCACCTTGTTCATCGTCACGATGACCGAGAAGGTGGCGGTCATCGCGAACATGCCGGGCATCAGGAAGTCGCGGTAGTCGCCGCCGCCGGGGACGGAGATCGCGCTGCCGAAGATGTAGCCGAAGATCACGACCATGATGATCGGGAAGAGCACCGCGCCGACGATCTCGCCGGGGGCGTGGCGCATCTGGGACAGGTTGCGCAGGACGATGGCCCGGCCGTCGCGCAGCGCCAGGACGGCGCGGCCGAACGGGGTGTCGGCGGTGCGCGCCGGGCCGACGGTCAACGGGGTGCCGGTCTGGGCGGTCCCGGTCTGGGCGGTCATCGGTTCACGCTTCCTTCGAGGGCGTCGGCCGGGGTGCGGTCCGAGGCGTCGGCCGGGTTCGCGTCGGGGTCGGCCGACGCCGCGTTCGGGGCATCGGCCGAAACGCCGGCCTGGCTGCCGGTCAGCGTGAGGAACACCTCGTCCAGGCTCGGCGTGTGCAGGAGGACGTCCTCGGCCGCGATCCCGGCGGCGTCGAGTCCGCGGACTATGGCCGGGACCTTGAGCGCGGGGTCGCAGGCCCCTTCGATCGTGTGCGGGAGGCTCCCGGGTCCGGCCGGGGATCCGGTCAGTTCGGCCAGCAGCCGCGCGGCGTGGGCCGGGTCGGCGTCGGCGGCGAGTTGGACGCGCACCCGGGTGCCGATCGCCGACTTCAGCATGCCCGGGGTGCCGTCGGCGACCACGCGGCCGTGGTCGACGATGGTGATGCGGTCGGCCAGCTGGTCGGCTTCGTCGAGGTACTGGGTCGTCAGCAGCACGGTCGTGCCCTCGGCGACGAGTTGGCGCACGGTGGCCCAGATCTCGTTGCGGCTGCGGGGATCCAGACCGGTCGTCGGCTCGTCCAGGAACAGCAGCCGCGGCGAGACGATCAGGCTGCTGATCAGGTCCAGCCGGCGCCGCATGCCGCCGGAGTAGGTCGAGACCAGCTTGTCGGCGGCCGCCGCGAGGTCGTAGTGCGCCAGCAGCTCTGTGGCGCGGGCCTTGGCGTCGCGTTCGGTCAGCCGGGAGAGCCGGCCGAACATCAGCAGGTTCTCGTAGCCGGTGAGCTTCTCGTCCAGGGCGGCGGATTGGCCCGCCAGCCCGATCACCGAGCGGACCCGGGCCGCGTCGCGGACCACGTCGAATCCGGCGATGGTCGCGCGGCCGGCGTCCGGCCGGGTGAGCGTGGACAGGATGCGCAGCATCGTGGTCTTCCCGGCGCCGTTGGGGCCGAGCAGGCCGATGATCGATCCGTTCGGCACGGTCAGGTCCACGCCGTCCAGGGCCTGGGTGGTCCCGAACCGTTTGCGGAGCCCTTCGGCTTCCAGCAGTGTCTCCGGCATCGCCCCTCCTATGGGTACGTCGTACGCATCGGAGGCTACCTTATGCGTTCACCGTACGCAATGACTACGATGAGGGCATGCCCGACCAGGACGACGCCGTCATCTGGCTGCGGCCCGAGGTGACCGGCCGCGGCCGGGTGCCCGGCTACAGCCGCGCCCAGATCGCCAAGGCCGCGATCGCGGTGGCCGACGCCGAGGGCCTGGAGGCGGCCTCGATGCGCCGGGTGGCCACCGAGATCGGCGCCGGCCCGATGTCGCTGTACCGCTACGTCCGGAACAAGGACGAGCTGCACCTGCTGATGACCGACGAAGTGCTGCGCCAGGACTGGCCGCGCTGGGCGACCATGCCGGAGCCGGACTGGGAGCAGACGCTGCGGCGCATGGCGCACAACCTGCGTGCCCTGGTGCTGGCCCACCCCTGGTGGGCAGAGGTGATGACGCGCGGGCCGGTCTTCGGGCCGACCATCATGCGCATGGTCGACGTGACCCTGGCCGGCCTGGACGGACTCGGCCTGGACATCGACGAGATGATGGACGTCGCCGAGATCATCCGGACGTTCGCGATCGGGCACGCCCAGCAGGAACACCACGCGGCCCGGGCCATGGCGGCGACCGGCAGTGCCGACCACGCGAACATGGCCCCGGACTGGATCCCGTATGTCATGTCGGTGATCGAGTCCGGTGAGTACCCCTACGTGCGGCGGGTCGTGCTCGACGCCAGTTCGCCGCACGAGTCCGATTCGGGAGTGCTGTTCGACCGCGCGCTCGGCCGGCTCATCGCCGGAATCGCCGCGACGCTGCCGGAGGCTTGACGCGCCGTCACACGGTGGCCAACGCCTCGGTCGGCGGCAGCCGGGAGGCCCGCACCGCCGGATGCACCCCGGCGAGCACGCCGACCACGAGCGCCGCGCCGACGCCGCCGACCACGGAGGCGACGGGGATGACGGCCGGCCAGTCGCGGGACATGGCATAGCCGGCGGTGCCCAGGGTGCCCACCGCGGCGCCGGCGAGGCCGCCGAGAAGGCACAGCAGGACGGATTCGGTCAGGAACTGGCCTCGGATCTGGCGCCGGGTGGCGCCCAGGGCCCGGCGCAGGCCGATCTCCCGGCGCCGTTCGAGCACTGACACGATCATGGTGTTGGCCACCCCGACCGCGCCCACCAGCAGGGCCACCCCGGCCAGGCCGAGGAACAGCCCGGACAGCGCGGTCTCGGTCAGGCGCTTGGCGGCCAGGGCGGCGGAGGGCTGGCTGACCACGATCTGGCCGGGGTTCTGCGGGAACACCGTCGCGGCGAGGACGGACTGGACCGCGTCGATCTGGGACTCCTGGACCCGGGCGTAGATCTGCGTCGGGTGCCCGTCGAAGGCCAGGTAGTGGCGGGCGGCGTCCCAGCCGACGACGACGGCCTGCTGCACCTCCGGGGCGAGCGGGCTGGCCGCGAAGACGCCGACCACGGTGAAGGCCTGGGAGCCGATCCAGATCTGCGGGGCGGGCTGGCCGGGCGGGAGCGTGGTGATCCCCAGCCAGGTGGCGGCCACGGAGCCGAGGACGACGGTCGGGAACGCCTCGTCCGACGGCGTGAGGTAGCGGCCGGCGGCCAGGTCGGCCCCGATCACCGCGGGCAGATCGTAGCCCTGGGCGGCCAGGGCGATGACGCCGGAGCTCTCCTGCGCCGGAATGGCCTGCGAACGGCGCACCTCGGCCTGCGTGTTGCCGACCGCGCTGACCCGCTGGACCGGCGGGATCCTGGCGACCATGGCCGGGGCCGACGCCGGAACCGGCGGCAGGGTCTGGGTCTGCTGGTCGACCGTGGCCTGGGCGGTGAGCAGGTTCGTGCCCAGGGCGGAGAGCTGCTCGGTCAGGGCGCGCTGGGAGGACGCCGGGATACCGACGACCATGATGACGGTCGCGATCCCGATCGAGATGCCGAGCGAGGACAGGACGGCGCGCAGCTTGCGGGTGCGGGGGCCGAGCAGGCCGAGCCCGAGGACGTCGCCGGGCTTGAGGCGGACGGTGGGGCGGACAGTGGGGC